>JBEICB010000368.1:0-3101 GCA_040373655.1 Pirellula sp.
GATAACGATTTCTAACATACAAGCTCTCTGTGGATCAGGAACATTGAACTGAGTTTTCGCCCAAGCCAAATGGATCGTGTCGTCTCAAATACCATTGGTCTCGAAGCTGTCGATTACCTTGCTACAGCTGGAGGATCTTTTACATCATCCTTTGACTTTGTTTCCCCCTGCACCGAATTACTCTCTACAAATAAAGCTTGTTCGATCGCCGATTTCAATTTCGTGGTTCCTTGGATCCCGACCAAACGAACACGAATGATGCCCTGCCTGTCAATCACATACGTGATCGGCTTGGTGCTGAATTGATGAAAGGGAGGTTGCCAATTCGAACCTGATACAATCGGATAAGTCACATTCTTCGATCGAAGAAACGCTTCTAAAGTTGCTTTCGGCTCCGGACTAATCCCGATCACAGCAATGCCTTCGAACGATTTGTCCTTGAAAATTACTTCAAGTGAAGGGATGTCCACAGTACTCGGAAGGTTCGTTGTTTCCCAGAAGTTTAATAAAACAACCTTTCCCTTCAAAGATTCAAGTGAAATAGAATCCCCCTGGAGTGACTCCATTTGCAGATCGGGTGCTGCGGTTCCAATCGATGACACAATTTCCTTGTTCGCTTCTTGGAACCGACGATTGAAGTCCTCGAGAAATGCCTTTGACTTATCTAGTTGTTTTGAAGCATACTGCGGAGCTAGCAGCCGCTGGGATGCCAGATAGCTACCAATAGAGAGCAACACTAGTCCAAACATCCCCCATGCAATCGCAGTGTAGGATTCCTTGTGATTCACTACCGTCGCTGATTCATTTGAAGCGTCATCCGAATCGTCTGTGCATGAGATGCTTTTTAGCAAGCGGTTGATTGGATAGGCCCTTCCGGCAAATGCACCGAGTAAAAGCATCAGGATAAACATTCCAATCTGTGGCAACACCATCAGGAGTCTAAAAAAACGAAAGTAGTATTGAGACAACTTCGGAATCAGGATAGGAAGGTAATAAAGAACAAACCAAACGGTAATTAACAGCCCGCCAGCCCAAACTACAAAGCGGAGCCCGGAAACGGGCTTGCTCCACTCATTCTTCAATGCAACCCCTTGCGGCGAGGGAGCACGATCTTGTGCCGATTCCATTTGCCCCCAAATGGATAACTTCAAGAGCATTACTGAAAACAACCACACCTGTATGCATGGCACAATCGATGGGGAGCCAAACCCACCCAAACCGCTACCTAGCCAGGAATTCGATAGATTCAGCATATAGACAACCGAAGGCCAAAGGAACACGCATGCGGTGAACAGTAAAGAGGCAATTCCCCAGGGAAGCACCTTTGCGCTTCGCGGTGCCGACATGAGTAATGCAACTCCCGCTGCAAGCGAAACCTGCAACATCGGAAACCCCCATGTTACGAGCGTCCGTGAAGGGCTTAGAAACGGGATCACGTCCTTGTATCCGGCGGCGAGAAATTGGGGCAAGAGTTGTGCAAAGAATAAGATCGCGGCCATCGAAATGATTGACCAATACCCGATCGAAATACCTCGGCGACACAACGGGAATGAATTGGTGGACATGTGGTTCTCGCTTCTAACCTACAAACGGAAGGTAAAACACTATGGGAATCCATCCGTTTTTCTAGCGCGATAACGTGCTCACGAATAACCCCATCCGTGCTCAGGCAATCATTGGGAAAGAACTAGGCGCATCTTGGCGAGAAAATCACAAGAAAGTGGGCTTTATCCACGAATCGTGTACCTTTACCGCTCATGTTGGTAGCGTTCCTCGTAGATTGGCACCCCGCAGAGCCTCTTCCTGAAGCTCACGCTTGAAGGATCGAGCATCGATTCATTGCGTCGAATCATCTTCGCCGATGTGTTCTTCAATCGTCCCTGCATGTTTGAGCATGGTTGAATCTTCCACGATGCATTGGAATTTCACTCGATAGCCCCGAACGGCGTGCTACGCGAATATAAAAACTGAGACTCACCGAGGACGGCTAACGATCGTTGGCGCTCGGGTTCTCAAGCCTGTTAAAAAACCGGCCGTTGCATCCTCCAGGAGTATTTGATGTTTCCGTTTACAAGATTGTTTAAGAAGACTGCCCTACGGAAACACCTCGATAAGACTGAAAAACGCGGAAAGCTCAGGGCCCTGCTGTTCGAGAGGTTTGAGGAAAGAGTCGTTTTGACGGGTGGGGCTTACGCACCGAGTGTCTTCAGCGACCTACTCGATTACGCGCCAGGCAGCACAGCAATCATCACTTCAAAAAATTTCACGGTCGGATCGACGGTTCAATTTCAAGTCTCTCACGTAATAGACCCAGGCGTCGACGAAGTCTTCGGAACACTGGACGACACGCTGGGTGACAACTCAGGCTCAGGCCACGAACCCTGGAGCGTGACAGATGGCGGTGCGGGCGACCTTGACAACCTCGCCAACGGCGATATCCAGACCACCTGGTACGTCAATCCCGATGACTCGCTGGATGCGACCTTCCTGGTCACTGCAATAGGTGTCGACGTAGGCGCAGACGGAATGGCAGGAACTGAGGATGACAGCATAACGGGCGAAGTGGCAAGCAATTCGTTTACGGACAGCGGCGGCGCGTACAGCCTCAAGTGGATCGCGGCGGACCCGGCTTTGGACAAAGCCCCTTACTTGCCAACCTACGCCAAGATCACGCCGGAAATGTGGTTGGCTGCACATAGTGGTATCTATCCTGGCACGACCACCGCTGGTGGCCCAGTGACAACTGGCCGAGCCGCCGAACCCCTCGCCAACGCCGTTGTCTACGCGTCACCATTCCAGCCCAGCAACCGGGATGCCGTGACCTCTTTGGCTCCGAAAGACATGGCCCTCGGCCAGATCGTCCCGTTCTTCATCGAAATCAAAACGAGTGGCGTCACCACTCCAGAGAACGGGGTCATCCAATTCACGACCAACTGGCTTGGGAAGACAACATCAGGGAGTAACTTCGGGTTCGACATTAACTACGGTGTCATCGCTGCATTCGTTGACACGGCCGACCCGGGCACCATTGAAGTCGGCACCCCCAACGCGAAGGTCGATTCCTTCACATGGACGGTTCTCAACCCAGGAACTAACAACGA
>JBEICB010000326.1:0-4275 GCA_040373655.1 Pirellula sp.
CAACCCGTCGCTACCGAAATCCGTAGCCACCGTCGTCCGTAGCAACCGTAGCCCGTAGCCACCGGTCGCCAGACGGTGGAGATTTTCCTGGCAATGTCCACCGCTTGGCAGCGGATGGCTACCACGGACAGTGGAGATCTTTATTCGCTTACCGGTGCCATAATACGGGATGCGTGCTTGCGATCATGGTGCAGGGTGTTTGTTGCCGCAGTTGCATCCGAAGGAACATCGCGGGTTTGCCGACCACCAGTCTGAGGATTGGGTTCATATAACGGTGCACCCGTACTGGAAATGGTTACCCGAATTCGATGGCCGGTATTGAAAATCTGGCTGATCCACCCCACGTCAAATGCTACCGGCACAATCTCACCCGGCGTCATCAGTACCTCCTTGTCAAATCCTTCCCGATAACGAACGCGGTGTGGATACTCCACGATTAAGATCGAACGTCCGTCTGGATAGACATCACATACACGAACAATTAAATCCGTGTCCCGTGCGGTTGACGATAAAAACAACTCCGTTCGAATGCGACCCGTCCATTCGACAGGGGATGTCAGTGCCTCGGTCGTGAACGACCGAACCTCGGATTGGCTTTCATAAGCTCGTGCATCGGTAGCACCCGGAAACCATGTCCCAGGAATCTCACAAGGTGACTTCGGATCACTAACAAACGAAGTTGCTCCCGTATCATTGCTCGGAGGCTCGTTCGTGAGCTTACCTTCGCTGCCCAAATAAAGTGGCTTCATCTCGTGCTTGGGCGGAAAATCGTCCGCAGTTCGCCACACATTTCCCGGTGCTCCCTCTTCGCCAAGTGCACCCATGACATAGTAGCGAACGGGTGGCTCTGTAACGACACCCGTTGGAATGTCTTTCAACCAATAATCAAACCATCGAATCATATGTTGCAGTTCAGGCCAAGCTGCCTCTTTGGGGTAGGTAAGTTGCCCTACTTGGTTACCTTTGTTTAGGCGTCCGTGCGCCCAGGGGCCAATAACAAGTTGTTGTTGATTGCGGGAATTAGGGCCTCCTTGGTGTTGTCTACCTTGAAAACTTGCAATCGACCCTTGGTTCATGAAGTCATACCAACTGCCGATGGTAAAACACGGAACATTCATCTTGTCAAAATGACGCGTGCAATCCTCTGCATGCCAATAAGAATCATAGTGAGGATGCTCGAACCACTCGTCGAGCAAGCGATCATTGTCCTCAGAATTACGGCAGTTTTGTTTCAGGGATGTGAATCTTTCCGGTCGTGTTGTTCCACCGATTCGATACCCTTCATGAAAAAGGCTTAAACCTGTATCGACCATGTATTGAGCCGTTAGGTGAGGCGGTTGAGCAACCGCTAAAAAGTTCTGCACGTAACCTCCTTGGGAACTGCCAAATGTCCCCACTTTTCCCGTACTCCAAGATTGAGTGCCAAGCCATTCGCAAACATCGTAGCCGTCTTGGAGTTCCCCCCAGCCCAACGCACGATAGCCCACCCAAGTTCCTTCAGATTTCCAAGTCCCTCGAAAGTTGACCATCGCGACCACATAGCCAGCTTCTGCAAGTGCTGCGGCTGCTTTACGTGTTCCTTCACCTCGTATGTCCACGTAGCGTTGTTCGAAGAGGACAGGCCAAGGCCCATCGCCTTTGGGGAAGTAGACCCAGGCGGAAAGTTTCTTCCCGTCCCGCATGGGAATCCACTCATGACGTTCTACTACATCGCCGAGATTCAGAGGAGGTAAGCTATCTTGCCCATGTGCAAATTGGAAACTGAATTGACCTGCGATTAACCCGAGCAGCAAGATGAACCGACGAAGTACAAAGTTGCTCGTTGAAAGGTTCTTATTCGTTGCTAGATCCATTGTAAAAGCCGCCAGCAGGTGATTTGAGATGTCGATTCGGAAACGAATTCCCAATTCTACGCGATTGGGACGCATGCTGCGACTAAGCCTCCCTCTGCATTCCAAGATTGATCGATTGCATCTGGAACTTGACAAAAGCCCACGTTCATTAAGGCCCCGACTGAATCCCGATCCTGTTGTATATTGCTCTAGCGTGAGTATTGCTTTAAGGGGAATATTGACATCTTCGAATAATCAAGGGATCTTGATAATCTCATCCTACACCCGGGCTCTACCAAGATCTCAAGTTCGTTCACAGCATTTAGTAGACCGCCGCTTTGTTATCGTTAAAGGAATTGGCTTCGATGAACTCCCATTTCTCAGGTTTTCGATCGTTTGCGGCTTGTCTCGGGTGGTCGATACTCATTTTTTGGGGCTTAGGATTCGCGCAGACTCATAGTCAAGAAAAAGCCAAAGTAGAGTCTTTGCGGGTAGAGTCAGTGCGGGAAGAGTATTTGCGGAACCTATTTGATCAATACCACGAGCGAAGACTCATTCTCTTCCCGCTGGATGCGACGATGCAAGGTGATGCTAGATACAACGACAGGCTTGCGATCACCTCATCTCCAGACCATGCTGCCGAGTGCAAAAAGTTTTACTCGGACACGTTGCGACAATTACAAGCCGCTCCGAACGGGAAGGCCTCTGTTGATACGGAGCTCGCCGCTGAAGTGCTTGAGTACGAACTCAATAATCAACTGGAAGCAATCGCCTATGACACTCAGCGTATCCCGATGCACCAGTTTGATGGACTTCATCTTGTCTTTGCCCAACTGGGTAGCGGTAGCAGCAGTCAACCGTTCAAGAGCGTGAAAGATTACGACAATTGGTTGGGGCGTATCAACGACTTTGAAGTTTGGGTAAACGCATCGATCGATGCCTTCCGTCGCGGTATGGGTGATGGCTATGTGCTACCGACTATTCTTGCACAGCGTATGGTTCAACAGATGCTGGATCCTACTATTGTCACTGACGACCCGCAAAAAAGTCTCTTCTACGCTCCGATTACCAATCTGCCTCCGAATTTTTCGACGGCAGATAAAGCGAGGTTGACCGAAGCATACAAGAAAGCGATCGCGAACCAAGTTGTTCCAGCTTACCGAAGGTTTGGCGATTTTTTGCGAGACGAGTATTTGCCAAAGACACGTACGACATCAGGGATTGGTAGTCTGACACAGGGACGTGAGCAGTATGCTTACTGGGTGAAAACTTGGACCACGACTTCGTTGACCCCAGAGGAAATCTTTTCGATTGGCGAAAGTGAGGTCGCAAGAATTCGCGGGGAAATGGAGAAAGTGCAAAAACAACTGGGCTTTCAGGGATCTTTGCAAGAGTTCTTTGAGAATGTGCGAACTGACCCACGTTTTACTCCATACAAAAATGCCGACGAAGTGTTACAAGCGTTCCGCGACATCCAGGCAAGGATAGAGCCTAAGCTTGATGGGTTATTTTTGATGAGACCAAAAACACCATTTGAGATTCGTCGTACCGAATCGTTTCGTGAAGCGACTGCAAGTGCAGAGTATATGCCCGGTTCTGCGGATGGTAGTCGTCCGGGGATTTTTTACCTTCCGCTACCCGATCCTGAAAAGTTCAATATTACAAGTGGAATGGACTCACTCTTTGCGCACGAAGCGATCCCAGGCCATCATTTTCAGATTTCGTTGCAGCAAGAGAATCAACGATTGCCCAAGTTCATTCGTTTCATTTGGTACGGTGCTTATGGAGAAGGATGGGCCCTTTATTGCGAATCGATAGGACGGGAACTTGGACTCTACGCTCAGCCCGAACAGTATCTCGGAGCGTTAGGTGATGAGATGCATCGCGCTATTCGATTAGTGGTCGATGTGGGACTGCATCAGAAAGGGTGGACTCGGGAAGAAGCAATTGAGTACATGATGAAGAATGAACCGATTTCTGAGCAAAGTGCGATTGCGGAAATTGAACGTTACATGGCAATGCCAGGCCAAGCCCTGAGTTATAAGATCGGGGCGCTACAGATTCGTAAATGGCGAGAACAGTACGAACGGGAGTTAGGGAGTCATTTCAATTTGGCTTCATTCCACGACGAACTCCTACGGGATGGAGGTATGCCATTGAGTATTCTTCAACGCAAACTAGATGCTTGGGCCGCACGCATAAAGAACGGAAATCCATAAAGTTCGCCCCGTCGCCCGCCGCCCCATACCCGCCGCTCGCCGTCGCCCCATACCCACCGCTCGCCGCCGCCCCATACCCCGTAGCCACCGCTCGCCAGACGGTGGAGATTTTCCTGGCATTGTCCACCGCTTGGCAGCGGGTGGCTACCATCAGCGCTCTATCCCCGTACCCACTGCTCGCCGTCGCTACTGCTCGCCGTCGCCACCGAAATCCGTAGCCACCG
>JBEICB010000307.1:0-4744 GCA_040373655.1 Pirellula sp.
CTGGGCCATTCGGCCTGTGACCCGAAGTTCTCGGTTGTTTTCACGAGTCCGTTCCCCATGAATTTCTCCCACATACGATTGACCCAGACGCGAGCGGTCAGAGGGTGATTTCGATCGGCGATCCAGCGTGCCAGACCGAGTCGATTGTTTGGTTCGCCGTCGCGAAGTGGGGGGAGGACTTTGGGGAGTGTAGGTTCAACTTTGTCGCCTCGTTTGTCGTATTCGCCGCGTAACAAAATGAATGCATCGCGTGGTTTGTCCATTTCTTGCATAACCATGACTGTGGGGAGTTTGGCTTGAAGATCGGCGATCTGTTTTTTGACTTGTTCGACCTTCTGCATGGCTTGTTGGTAGGGCCCGGATCCATTTTTCTTGTAGTAGTCGAGTAATTCGTTGCGTTGGGACTCTGAGCGTTCCGAATTTGGAAGCGCGAGGATTGATTTTAGGGAGTCAGGGATTTGCGTCCCTGTGATAGCGACGGTTCCTTTAGGGAGGGAGGTGGAAGCGAGTCGAAAGCGGCCGATGTTGTGTTGGCCGAGGGTTTGCTGCACAAGTCGGATAGTAAGTTGCGATCCGGCTTGGATCTGCAGCGGGGTGTCTAAAAGAAACATCGCCCGGCAAATTTCCTTGCGTGTTGGACCATCTACGGCCCATCCCTTTCCTGGATTGCCGGAAATGGTATTGCCGATTTCCCAGCCTTTTTGTGAGTAGTCCGCTTCGACTTGCGAGATCTTTCCGGTGAGTTTCGTCGCTTCCTTATTTGCATCCGGATTTTTGGGGTCGGATGGAGGAAGGACTTCGATTTCCAGTCGGGTCAACACAAAGTTTCCGTTGGGGTAACGTCCGAGGCTTTGTTGAGGCAGGCTGGGGTCTGGAAAGCATTCGAGAAGGATTCCGGAGATACTTGCCTCAGGCGATGTTGCGATGATCTCGTAGATGTCGTCATTTGGGTTTGGGCCACTGGCAAGGTAGCTACCATCGGGTTGTTTGGTTAGGGTGGCACCGCTTTTGGCTGAGACGGCGTTAGGGGCAAGGATATTCCAAGTTGGCGATTGCGAAGCGATTGTTTTTTTGAATTCGGTTTCCCAGGGTGTTAATTCTTGATCGATATTTTGTTCTGCAGATTGCAGTGCGGAAGTTGCGGTTGTAAGTTGCGATTCGAGTTTTGTGAATTCGTCGCGATGGGAAGAGGTGGGAACTTGGAGCACCGGTTCGGTGTTGCGTGACTCTCCTTGGAGGGTTCCGCTCTCGGCGACGTTATTGAAGTAGGCGAAGAGCGAGTAGAACTCGCGTTGAGAGATAGGATCGTATTTGTGGTCGTGGCAACGGCAGCAGTTGAACGTTAAGGCCATCCAAGTCATCCCGGTGGTTTCGACGCGATCGATGACGGTCTCTACTCGCCACTCTTCCGCGATGATGCCACCTTCGCCGTTGAGGCGGTGGTTTCGTTGGAATCCGCTGGCGACTTTTTGTTGCAAGGTTGCATTTGGAAGCATATCGCCGGCGATCTGTTCGATGGTGAATTGGTCGAACGGGACATTTTGGTTGAAGGCGTCGATGAGCCAATCTCGCCACGGCCATTGTTGCCTTGATGAATCGACTTGGAATCCATTGCTATCGGCGTAGCGGGCGAGGTCGAGCCAAGGGAGGGCCCTTTGCTCGCCAGAATGTGGAGAGGCGAGGAGTCGGTCTACAACTTTTTCGTAGGCGTCGGCAGAATTGTCCGCTAGGAAGGCATCGATTTCTTCGAGAGTCGGCGGCAGGCCGGTTAGGTCGAGCGATAGGCGACGGATCAGCGTTTCTTTGTTCGCTTT
The DNA here is from genome assembly GCA_040373655.1 of Pirellula sp. Taxonomy (GTDB): domain Bacteria; phylum Planctomycetota; class Planctomycetia; order Pirellulales; family Pirellulaceae; genus JBKCUI01. The sequence continues at coordinate 1,815 of JBEICB010000307.1, forward strand.
TTGGGCGAAATCAAGTCCGTGGGATTGAAGATTCGCAAGAAGAAATCGGTCGATGGGGTTTGGGTAAGTGTTGGCGAGGTTGGTAAGGGGGACATTGGGACGTGTCGGTGGAATGAATGCCCAATGTCCTTCGTATGGAGCACCTTGGTCGATCCATTGGCGTAAGCGTTGTATCTGTATGTCGGTAAGTTGTTTCCCTGTTGAGGCAGGGGGCATATGGAGATCTGCGTCGGAAGTTACTAATCGCGTTATCAATTCGCTGTGATCTGATTGGTTTGGAAGAATAGCAGTTTTTCCAGAGTCGGCGGGTGCGATGGCCGCATCGCGTTGATCGAGTCGGAGGTTGCCTTGACGCTGTTGAGCATCGGGGCCATGGCATTGAAAGCAGTATTCAGAGAGGATGGGGCGGATGTCGCGATTAAATGCGAGAGGTTCCTCTGCATTGCATACAAGTGATGCGAGCAGAGCGAAGCAGATAAAAGCTGTGTTTTGCATGCTTCGAACGACTTGGATGGACGAGACGATTAAGGCTGGGGGGAGTTGGCACAAGAGCATCGGGATCATCGCCGTGGAGTCGAGCTTGGGAGGTGGGAAGGCAAAGGCCTTAGATGGTTATACCCTACAATTTGTCTGGAACCAACCTTGAGCAATCAAAGAATGGGGGGCGCAATCAAAGAATGGGCGGCGTGAGGAGGAAAACATTGGAGGAGTATCGATTACAATGCGTTCGGTTGTTTTCTCGGTTGATAGAACCGATTTGTAGATGAAGTAGTGTCTTCAATCATCCGAGAGTGTTTCATTGAAGGTGAATGCCGATGGGTAAAATGGAAACGCGTAAAAGCGGATGGAGCGTTCTGTCGGCATATTCGATGGTGTGGGTGTTATTGGGATTGTGTTTATTCTTCTCATTGATGACGATTCGACGGCAGCAACCAACCGCTAAGGAAGCTGCGAATTTGTTGTGGGGCAAGGATGTGCCGACTGCTTGGGGTACGGTTTTGGTTGGGAGCGAGAGTCCGGCGGATCGGGATTTTGCGGTTGAGTTTGCGGATCGGTGGAAGAGTCGCGGGGTCAGCGACCCCTGGGAGCGCATTTGGTTGGGGACACCGCAAGAGGTACGGAAGCGGATTCAAGGGGATACATCAACAGATTTGGAATTGATCTTAGCGCCCGGGGCAAGCAAATGGGTATTGTTTGAAGGCTTAGAAGAAAAGTTTCCGGGCAAGCGATTGAAGTTGACGGTGGTCGATGGCTCGAACTGGCCGATTTTTCTGAATCCACAAAATTTGGTGAACATCATTGATCGGATTGTGGAGATTGCCGTTCTGGCGGTCGGGATGACGTTAGTGATACTAACCGGCGGGATCGATCTCGCGGTGGGTAGTCTTTTTGCACTCAGTGCGGTGGTTACTGCGACACTGATACGAGATGTTGCGGGGGGAGTGGATGCTACGACATCTGGAATGATTCTTGGTGCGTTGCTTGGGATCACTCTGGCAGGGTTGTGTGGACTGATCAATGGGGTGCAGATCGTTGCATTTGGTGTGCCGCCATTTATTGCGACTTTGGGGATGATGATGATAGCGCGTGGTTTGGCGTTTATCATTTCGCAGGGGCAATCCATCGACCAAGTCCCAGCGGGGTTTGTTTGGTTGGGCAAGGGGACTTGGATGGGGTTGCCGGTAGCGGTTTGGTTGATGTTCGGAATTGTCGCCGTGGTTCATTGGGTCACCAAGTACACAACGTTCGGCCGAAGTATTTATGCGATTGGTGGTAATGAAGTCGCAGCGAGGCTCTGTGGGGTACGGGTATCGAGAGTCTTGATATTGACCTACGCCATCTCTGGGTTGCTAGCAGGGCTTGGTGGGGTCATCATGGCGAGTCGTTTGGGTTCTGCGGAAGCGAAATATGGGACTACCTATGAGTTGGATGCGATTGCGGCGGTGGTGGTTGGAGGTACGTCGTTGCGAGGGGGATACGGCACGATTGTGGGAACCTTGATCGGCGCGTTGATCATCGCAGTGATTGAAAATGGAATGAACTTGATGCAGATCGACAGTTATGCCCAGAAGGTTGTCTTTGGAGTGATGATATTGGGTGCGGTGATGATCGATCGCTATCGCAACAAAAGCTAGGCCTTGTTGGTTAGAAGGCGAATGGGGTGAGGATAGCGATGAGCGAAGAATTGAACCAGGAAAATCCCTTCGCACCGTTGACGCTTGGGGAGTCGGAACCTGTTGAAACGAAGAGGGTTGTTGCGGGCACTTGGATCATGGGTCTCGAGTGGACTGCAGTGCTACTTTTTAATTTGATCGTCCCCTTGTTGATGGGGTGGGGTATGATCGACTTGGCCGCACGATTTGGAGTGGCATCCGCAGTTGTTTTGGTTTTGGGAATCGGGACTCTGTTTTGCAGCCAGTATCCGTTGCTTATGTTATTCACGATACGAGGTGCTGTGATGGTTGGTTTAACACAAGTAATCCCTGTGTTACATATCATCGTTGGAGTACTCAGTATGGCATTTCTTACAGCCAGTGGAGTGATTCCCGCTGATAACGCCCAACATAGGCTTGCGGAAGGATTTGTGGGAGGATTTCTGCTAACCACTGTCATGGGTGCGCAGTTATTAGCCTTGAGTTTGGGGATTGGGTTGTTGATGCGATTGGTGACTCCTGATTCGTGGTGGTTAGCCAAAGAGCGTTAAGGAAATAATCGTTGACACAAGATCGCTTATCGAATCACGATGCGGATGTTAGACTTTTGATTGACTCAAGAGTGGAATGATTCAGGTGGTGATGCAATTCTGAGAGATATCTGCACTGGAGTTGCCTGTCTGGGAGGGACTTGGAGCTAGGACTTGGAACTTTAGAGGAGCGTTGACGCGATGAGTGGTGAGATTGGTTTGGGTGGGAGTAAAGCGAAACAGCAGA
>JBEICB010000304.1:0-4804 GCA_040373655.1 Pirellula sp.
CAACTGCGGTAAGTTTTGGCGATCAATATAAGCGTACAAAGTCCGCCGCTTCGGAAACGGAGGGGACTGTATCGCGACACTCTCCCCACCAATCGATCGATCCAATTGCCCCGTAGCTAACAACAACGAATCCCGCAAAGTCTCGAAATCCATCCGCTTGCGCTGCGTCCGCCACCACAACCGATTCTCCGGATCGATCGCAAATGCATCCTCTCGATGAACGCTCTGCTGACGATATGCTCGCGTCAACACCATCCGACGCACCAAACCTTTGACACTCCATCCACTCTGCACCAAATCTCTTGCCAGTGAATCCAGAACAACTTGTTGCACCGGAGCCGCACAGCGCAACCCAAAATCGCTGGGTGTATCGACCAACGGCACCCCAAAGATCCAACCCCAAAGCCGATTCGCAAACACCCGAGGTGTCAACGGATTGCGCCCATCAGTGATCGCTTCGGCCATCTCAAGACGACCACTGCCGGTCTTCATCTCCACCGGAGACTCAGGATTCAAAAAGACCATAAACCGTCTAGCTACCTCTGCGCCCGGATTGCCAGGATTGCCCCGCAATAAAATCCGTGTACCTCCCTGCGATCCCTTGTCGACCATCCGCATCGGCGATGGATCTCCACCCGGCTCCTCACTCCCCAAAAATGCTCCATGCAACGAATAGTAATCCGCCATGCTCACCGGATCGAACTTGTGATCGTGACAGCGTGCACAAGCTGCCGTCACGCCCATCAACCCACGCGTCACTACATCGATCCGATCGTCCGCAACGTCATGCGGATTGTTCAAAAACCGTCGACCCAAGGTCAACATACCCATCGCATCAAGATGCCCCTGCTCATTCTGCGGATCCAACCGATCTCCAATCAATTGGTATCTCAAAAACTGATCGTAAGGCAAATCTTCATTGAAGGCTCGGATCAACCAATTGCGATAACGATACGCATGCCGATACTCCCGATCCTCCTGAAATACATACCCCTTGTTGTCCGCATATCGCACCACATCCATCCATCGCCTGGCCATCCGCTCCCCAAAATGAGGCGATTCCAACAACCGATCCACCAATCGCGCATACCAATCTTCCCTCTGGTCTCCCTGAACTTGCACGATCTCCTCAAGCGTCGGAGAAAGCCCCAGCAAGTCGTTGTACAACCTACGCACCAATGTTCGACGATCTGCTTCCGGGGAAAAACCTAATCCACTCTGCTTCAATCCCTGTGCGATGCTGCGATCGACCAAGTCCGCCCCGGCACCAAGCCCCTCGACGGCCTCGATCTCCGGCGCATCCCCTAATGGCCGATATGCCCAATGATTCGCAGTCTGGCTTGCAATGTCCTTCGCCGGATCGATCATCTCCGGACCGTCCTTCTCCATCCTCGGATCCACCGCTCCTTCTTCTACCCATCGCCGAAAATCAGCGATCTGCTCCTCTGTTAACTTTCCGTCAGGGGGCATCTGCAACCCAGGCTCGGCGTACTCAATGACCTTGATCAACAAACTGCTCTGCGCTTGACCTGCTTGCAAAAGAGGCCCTAGCGTCCCACCACGGAGCATCCCCCCCGATGTGTCCAACCGCAGTTTCCCACCCAATTCCCCCGCCGGAGTCTTCGAACTGTGACACTCGTAGCACTTCTCTACCAACACCGGACGAATCTTCGTCTCGAAGAAATCGACCTTCTGCGGATCAAGATCCTGCCCGTGTAACCCCGTGACTGCCCAGAGCCCCAAAAACAGAGCACATACCGCAGTTGAATTTCGAATCATGAATCGGATTCTATAGTTAGGAGGGTAGCCCATCTCAGCTAGCGTAAATCAGCCGAAATCGGCTCCCAAAACGCTCGTGCATTATATCTCGACACCAAGAAAAACCAACGTTGATTCCCTTTCGCAACAATTTGGATTTCCCGAAACGAAGCAAATAAGCTACACTTTCTTCCGACTTAGCAACCCGGAGGGTCAACATCCTCTGGGGTTCCAAGGTCGCTGTGGCGAAATGGCAGACGCATTGGACTTAAAATCCAAGGACCCTTAACAGGTCGTGTGGGTTCGACTCCCACCAGCGACACTTCTTCGTGGTCGTACCACCCCTCCCCCTCCCGGGTTCCACCCCGGCACTCAGCAGCAGATCTCCATGGTTCGTATCGCGGTCGTCGGAGCAGGTATCAGTGGTCTCGCATCGGCTTGGTTCCTGCGATCGCAAATCCATACCCCAGCCACCGAAATCCATCTCTTCGAAGCATCGAATCGCATCGGTGGTGTTATCGACACCCTCGAGCTCCCCCTGAACACCAATCACCCAAACTCAGATCTACTCGTCAGCTCAGATCTACTCGTCGAATGCGGCGCGGATAACTTCGCCACCCTGCTACCTGATGCCCTGAACCTCGTCCGCGAAATGGGACTCGAATCGCAGTTCATTACACCGCAGAAAGATTTCCGCATCGCCCAAGTCGTACGCAAAGGGAAACTTATTCCCATCCCGAACGGATTCTCCCTCATGCAACCCACACGCATGGGAGCTATCCTCGCCACCCCGATCCTGAGCCCACTAGGAAAACTTCGGGTCCTTCGGGAATCCATCATTCCTCGGAAAATAAACGACGAAGACGAAAGTGTCGAATCCTTCGCCGTCCGTCGTCTCGGTCGGGAATGTTTCGAACGACTCGTTGAACCTATCGTCGGCGGTATCTTTACAGCCAAAGCCGATCAACTCAGCATGCAAGCCGCCATGCCTCAATTCCTTCGGATGGAAAAGGAGCACGGCAGCCTCATCCGTGCAGCGTTTGCCAAGAAAACATCTGCCAACCGCGAAACGCGTTCAGCCCGCGAAGCTTCCGGCGCCCGCTATGATCAATTCATTGCGCCGAAGCGAGGTATGCGATGGTGGCTTAGCGAACTCGCAGCCCCCTTCCAAAACCCAGCCAACCCCAATCTTCAACTTCACCTTAACCAGCCGATCAAGTCACTTCAACGCAACGACGATGGGACATGGCAAGTCAATCAATCCACCTTCGATAAAGTCTGCTTGGCTCTTCCTAGTTACGCCACGGCACAACTCCTGAAACCCATTGCTCCCAACCTCGCAGCAGAACTCGCATCCATCGAATACGCTTCCTCGGCAATCGCGGTACTTGCTGTTCGCAAAGATGAGATTCGCCCCGAAGCCCTCTGCTTCGGATCTATCGCACCATCGATCGAGAAACGTAACTGCCTTGCGATTAGCCTTTCGAGCGAAAAATATGCTGGTCGCTGTCCACAAGATACTGTCTTGATGCGAGTCTTCATGGGTGGTTCCCTTCGCCCTGATCTACTCGAACTTAGCGACGATCAACTAATCGATATTGCCCGCAAGGAAATCCGCGAGCTTTTTGGCCCACACTCCGAACCGTCGTTTCGGCATGTCGTTCGATGGAACCGCGCAATGCCTCAATACGCGGTAGGCCATCTCCAAAAAGTGCAACGCATCCGCAACCTCGAGGCGCACCTTCCAGGCCTTGCAATCACCGGCAACGCCTACGACGGCGTAGGCATTCCTCAATGCATCCGTGGTGCGAAACAAGCCGCACAGCGGTTGCTTGCCTAACCCAGCCGGGCTTCCTACCCATCAAGCCGAGATACCTCGTATCCCAATCTTGGAAAACGCCCAATGTTGGATTTGAGAAGTTCTAACAACCGCAGGCTGCTGTTTTAACAGTCAGAGCCAACTGCAAACACCCATTGTGCGTCGAACAAACAATCCAAGTTTGCGCCCCTAGATACTCTGCCGACGACGCCAAAAAGAAAGGACTACAAACAGATTGGCAGATTTCTCGATGAGCTTTTAAGAATTCGCTCGATGACCAGACGCCCCTTCTTGCGACAGAAATCAAATAGAGCCTCGATCCGCCCTATGCTGCAAACCCTCTGGATATAACCAAAATGTCCCCGTCGCTAAAAGTTGTTATCATCAAACCTAGCAAGTACATGGTCGACGGCACAGTAGAACGATTCTATCGCGGTTTTATGCCTAACAGCACGGTGCCGCATATTCGAAGTATGGTTCCCGCATCCGCAAACCATCAACCCACCGAAACTCGTGCGATCGACGAGTATGTCCATACGGACCTGAACTACTTAAACCTGCTCGAACCGGCCCGGCACTCACACACTCTCGTGGCGTTGGTCGGAGTCCAAAGCCATCAATTTCATCGCGCCCTGGATCTTGCTGCACTGGCACATCGGAACGGTTGCCTGACAGTCATAGGTGGCCCACACATCATGACCTGCGATACCTCCATGTTCCATGGTCGCGGGGTTAGCTTCGCGCAATGTGAAGCAGAACTGGTATGGGATGAAATCGTGAACGACGCGGCATCGGGCGAACTCAAACCACTTTACGGCGATGGAGTGCGCTGGCAAGAAAACCTCGAATCCCCAATTCTCGTGCCGCCCAGCAAAGAGGAACTCAAACGTTACATCGTACCAATGCTCGGTGTCTATCCTGCACGAGGATGCCCATTCCTCTGCAACTTCTGCTCTGTTACCAAGATTGCCGGTCGAAAAATCCTCAGCCAAAGCATCGCAACAACACTTGCTAGCCTTCGCGCCGCGAAGACTGCGGGCGTCAATACTGTCATGTTCACCTCGGATAACTTCAACAAATATGCGCAGGCAGAAGAATTGCTTCAGACAATGATCGACGAAAAACTTGGAATGAAGTTCTTTGTCCAGTGCGACACGCAAATCGCCAAACAAGAGCGATTGATGGAACTACTCGCTCGTGCGGGCTGCTACCAAGTCTTTGTCGGCG
>JBEICB010000311.1:0-4682 GCA_040373655.1 Pirellula sp.
CCAAACAGTTGCAAAACAATTTGAAGGAGCCTAAGAACGCCAAGAAGTAGCAAGTTCGCGTGGAGCGATACAGTTCATGCTTCACTTTTTTCATTACGACAGTTGTATGAGCACCGCAGAAATATCTACGCGACGAATTAGCGCGATAGACTAAGAGCCGTTTGCTTCATTGGCGAGCAAACGCTCTATCCCCTGTGCAATACCGGACGGGCTTGTGGTGGGAGCATAGCGCTCTATCACTTTGCCTTCTCCATCTACGAGAAATTTGGTGAAGTTCCATTTGATGCCTTCGCTACCGAGTAGGCCAGGTGCCTGTTTCTTCAAGTAGACGAAAACTGGATCTGCATCGGGTCCGTTGACTTGGATTTTTGCAAGTACTGGAAAGGTAACGTCGTAGTTGAGTTTGCAAAACTCTTGGATTTGCTGATCGCTTCCAGGTTCTTGACCACCAAATTGATTGCAAGGGAAGGCAAGGAGGTGAAAGCCTTTTGTGGAATAAGTTCGGTACAAATGTTCGAGCTGTTTGTATTGAGGTGTGAACCCACAATGGCTAGCGACATTGACAACCAGAGTCGGGTGTCCTCGCAGCGTTTCGAATTCGAAGAAGGTACCATCTGGTCGTTTCGCCCGTAGTTGAAACCATTCTTGCGAGGAGTTTGGGGCTAGCTGTTGGGTCATAGGTTCGGAGAGTGAATTGTGTGGTGGGGATGCAGGTCTAGACGGCTGCGACGGAATGAGGGGTGGTGCTACGGAGTTGCAGAGGTTTTAAAGCATCGATGAAGGAGTGCGGAAGTCCTAGTTCAGGAAGCAGTTGACGACAGGTAATTCTTGAGGATTCGTAGATGACGGGTAGTCCGCTACCAGGATGGGTTCCGCCACCGACTAGGTATACCCCATCGAGTTCTTCGAACTTGTTATGAGGGCGTAGGTGAAGCATCTGCCCGAGATTGTGAGCGAGGTTGAAGGTTGCCCCTTTGTAGACAGCGTAATCGTCTCGCCATTGTGCTGGGGTAATGATTTTCTCGACTTCGATCCGGCTTTCCAGGTCATGCAATCCGATTGCCTCAAGACGCTTGAGTGTAACGGATCGATAGTGGGCTGTTTGTGCTGCATCCCAGGGCGTATTGGGGCTTACGTGAGGAACGGGAACGAGCACATACAGGGCGCTTTTACCTTTCGGCGCGAGGGTTGGATCGCTTACGCAAGCGTTTTGCACGTAGAAGCTTGGTTCGGTGGGAAGAATTTTTTCTTGCTCTATTTCGCGAAGATTTCCTTCGTAGTCCTTGGAAATGTAGATGGTGTGGTGAGGAAGATCAGGAAATTCACCGCGTACGCCCAGGTACATCATGAAGGTCGAGCAAGAGAAACGTTTTGTTTCGAGCTTCTGGTCCGACCAACGAGACCTTAGTTGGTTCGGAACGAGGTGTTGCATCGCGTGAGCGAAGTCGGCATTGATCACGAAGGAGTCGGCTTCGTAGTGACCTTTACTTGTCTCAGCGCCGACGACCCGTTTTCCTTGGAATCTCAGTTTCGTGACCGGTTCGTTAAGGCGGATGGTGCAACCGAGTTCTTTGGCGAGTTCTGCCATACGCACGGAGACTTGGCCGCATCCACCGATTGGGTGGTACACGCCGTATTCATATTCGAGAAACGACAGGATGGAAAACAAGCTTGGGCATCGAAAAGGGGACATCCCCAAATATTTTGCTTGGAAAGAGAAAGCAATGACCAACCGAGGGTCACGGAAGTAGCTTTGCAGTTCCTGGCCGAGAGACTTCCAAGGTTTCACGAAAGGAGCCGCCGCCATCAAGGACGGGCTCACGTAATCCATCAGAGAGTTGAATGGGTTTTCGAGGATCGGGCGAAACTTGGCGAGTTTCGTGCGGTTATCGTCGAGGTACTTTTTCAGTTTACCCACGTCGGGAGGTGAAAGCTTGGCGATTTGAGCGTCCATCTGATCGAGATGGTGGGAGCAATCCAATTGGCCGCCAGCACCGAAAGCGACTCGGTACTGCGGGTCGAGTCGTTTCATGGGGATTTCTCGGTCGATGTCATATCCGACCGACTGAAAAATCTCTTTCAGAATGCGAGGATAGAGATAAAAGGTTGGGCCTACGTCAAATTTGAAATCCCCAAGGGGCATAGTTGAGCAACGTCCGCCAACGTTCGGTTTCGACTCGAGCACCGTAACATCTGCACCGGCGTGAGCCAATTGCATTGCGGTGGCGAGCCCTCCCGGACCAGCCCCGATTACAACAACATTCCGTTTTTTCATGGATTTCTAGCGGTTCGACGACGTACGATTCGGGATCTGTTGGATTTTTTCATACAGATCAAAAGAGCGGTCCCGCTTGATTTATAGCAGAAAGGCAAGTTTTTTAGAAAACCGTGAGACGGGAATGGCCGAAATCCTACATAACAATTGCGGTTTACTCGGATGGTAGCGGGAGTGCCCCTTGTGGAATCGAACCGGTTCGGCTACTATCTCATGCTCGTTTTCCAAGAAGTATTACGATTTTTATCCCCTCAGACCGTATGGATTCTACACTGTACCCCTCGAAACGACCGCCAAACGGAAAGAAATTCGCACGCAAGCGGACGCGTGTTAAGGTCAAGGTCAAGAAGAAGGACCCGTTGCTAGTCGACGGCAAGCGTCCTCGTCCAATGTATGTGGACTACAAGGACATTGAGCTTCTCTCGAAGCTGGTCAATCGTCATGGCCGTATCGTTAGCCGACGCAAGTCGGGTTGCTCGGCTACCAGCCAGCACGCGGTTGCTGAAGCGATCAAGCGTGCACGATTTATGGCTCTTATGCCATATGTCGGAGAGTAGTTCGCCCCTGTTTATCTGGGAACGTCGCGTCGAATTTTGCGAGACCGACGCCGCTGGCATTTGCCACTTCTCCTCGTTTTTTGTCTACATGGAGCAAGCGGAACATGCAATGTTCCGCCACTTTGGGTGGTCTGTCTTTCCATCCAAAGACTCCTGCGTCTCTGGCGAGCATCGAGCAGATTCTGATATATCGTTGCCGCATCATGCTGGGAGTTGTGATTCTGTTAACCATCCCTCGGTCCTTACTTGGCCTCGGGTTCATTGCAGTTGCGACTTTATGTCTCCTGCTCGGTTTGAAGAGGTTTTGACCATTGAGATTTCGGTGGATCGAATCGGGGAGAAAAGCATCACTTATCTGCATGCCATCAAGGTTGGTGATCGGATGGTAGCTCAAGGCAAAGTCGTTACCGTTTGCAGTCGTGTTGAACCAGGAACCGGCAAACTGCTCGGCTGCCGAATCCCCGATTCAATCCGAGGTAAATTGAACTCGATGCACCTTTGAATGGGCTTTTAAACGAGTAGACTTTCGATATCGAGGGTTCCGGTTCCTGCGACCCAATGTGAACCGACCCACTCAGTATTTAGCCCACAGATAGATTATGCGATTTGAAAATGTATCTCTCGCTGCGATCGGATATCTCCAACCTGAGGTGGAGATTACTTCCGAATGGATCGAGTCCGAGTTAGCGGAAACTTATGAACGCTTACGATTGCCTGCCGGACGCCTTGAAGGAATGAGTGGGATACGATCAAGACGGATTTGGAAGGATGGTACACGATTGAGCGACTGCAGCGCGAAAAGCTGCAATCATGCACTTGCGGCAGCAGATGTTCGAGCGCACGACGTAGGCGTTCTAATTCACGCTAGTGTTTGCCGCGAATACCTCGAGCCAGCAACCGCTTGTCGCGTTCATCATTTAGTTGGGCTACCAAATCAATCTTGGGTTTACGATGTAAGCAATGCGTGCTTGGGAATGCTCAATGGAGCTGTACAGATTGCTCAGTTAATTGAGGCGGGGCAGTTAAAGGCAGGGTTGGTCGTCGGTACGGAGGATTCTCGCGGGTTGCTCAAGGCGACGTTGCACCAGCTGAAAAACGACATGCAATTGACTAGGCAGAGCATTAAGCCAGCTTTTGCGTCCTTAACGATCGGCTCAGGTTCCTGTGCTTGGTTGCTGGTTGACTCCCGATGGTACGCAAATCGCGGGGGGGCTACGAGCAACTCGGGGGCTCAAGTTCTCGGAGGGGTCGCGATTGCCCGTACGGAGCATCACGAGCTTTGTCAGAGCGATACGGATCAAGCTGGTTCAGGGATGTTGCCAACGATGAACACCGATTCGGAGATGTTGCTGGAGGCAGGACTGAGCACGGGCAGGGAGACGTTCGAAGCACTTCTGAAGGAGCTGCAATGGACCCGTGGAGATATCAAACGCAGTGTCTGTCATCAAGTTGGCGGAGCGCATCGACGGCGAATGATGGAGACTCTGCAACTTGATTCTGCCAATGATTACGCAACGTTTGATGCTTGGGGAAATACAGGATCGGTCGCTCTGCCGATTGCGTTAGCCAAGGCGATTGAAGCCGGTTTCTGGACGGAGGAAACCCAAGGAGCACTTCTTGGAATCGGTTCCGGGGTGAATTCTCTAATGATCGGCTTACGTGGAGGGCCAATCCGCGTCGCGGGTGGCTGAGTTGTTGGTTTGGCGGTTGGCTTCATCTCTAGGTTGCCTGGTTTACCAAGAAATTGCCTGGTTTGCCACAATGCGATCCGGAATCATTCTTGGAAATTCGAACTCGCTCGGTCGCAGCAATTCCGGTCAACCCTATCGTTAAGGATTGCCGATACCGAA
>JBEICB010000250.1:0-6390 GCA_040373655.1 Pirellula sp.
CACAACGCGAATCCGCCGAATGTTACATTAAGAGCCAGGAAGCAGAGGGCTGGGTTTGCTTGCCGGAGCACTATGACGACGGCGGCTACACTGGCGGCAATATGGAACGACCGGCTCTGAAGCGACTTCTCACAGATATCGAGGCAGGCAAAGTCGACTGTGTCATCGTCTACAAAGTCGATCGATTGAGCCGATCGCTGATGGACTTTGCCAAGATGTTAGAGGTATTCGAACGCAAACGAGTTGCCTTCGTAAGCGTTACACAGCAGTTCAATACCACAAACTCGATGGGACGGTTGATGCTGAATGTCCTTTTGTCATTCGCCCAGTTCGAACGAGAGATCATCTCCGAGCGAACACGTGACAAGATGGCGGCCGCTCGCCGCAAAGGCAAATGGGTTGGCGGCCTGGCACCTCTAGGCTACGACATCGATCCGGTTGCGCGTCGACTAAAGGTGAACGAAGATGAAGCCTCTCGCGTGCGATCGATCTTCGAACTCTACCTCGAAGTCGGCTCGATAGTCTCAACGCTGAAAGAGATAGATCGACGCGAGTGGCGAAACAAGCGAAGTATCACCAAAAAGGGTAAAGAACGCGGCGGTCGGCATTTCGATAAGAGCTCGCTATTCAAGCTACTCACCAACATGGCCTACATCGCCAAGATTCGCTACAAGGAAGAGGTCCACAACGGTGAGCACGACGCGATTGTCCCGCTAGAGCTTTGGGATCGCGTACAAAAGCTGCTCAAACACAACGGCAAAACCGGTGGCGTTGCGGTCCGCAACAAATTTGGTGCGTTGCTCAAGGGTCTCGTGCGTTGCGTGTGCTGCGACGCAGCCATGACTCCGAACCACACGACGAAGGCCGGTAGTAAACGGTATCGCTATTACGTTTGCAGCTCGGCCCAAAAACGCGGTTGGCACACTTGTCCATCCAAGTCGATCCCGGCCAAGCAGATCGAAGATTTTGTGGTGAGCCAAGTAAAGAAGATTGGTTACGCACCGGAGATCCTCAAAGAGGTTGTGGAGGTAACAAGGCTAAAAGCTCAAAAACATCTGCTGCAACTCAAAGAAGAAAGGGTCACATTGGAACGCGACACGGCGCGGTGGAGCAACGAGATCTTCAAAATGACGTCGCAGATCGCAGCGAGCGAAACAAATTCGCCCGCAGTCGCTCGCTTGGCAGACCTTCAGGACCGCATTCAGCACAATGAGCGCCGGATGCTGGCGATCGACAAGGAGCTCGCCGAGATCGACACCAACACCAGTGACGCACCGGCAATTGAATCCGCTGTCCTATCATTCGACCCAATTTGGGAAGCGATGACACTTCGTGACCAGATCCGGCTGATCAACATGATCGTTAAACGCGTCGATTACGACGGCGAGTCGGGACGGGTCACTATCACTTTCCATCCGCTTGGCGGCAAATCGCAATCCGAATACGCAGCCAAAGATCTTTCACAGGTGTAATCATGTTAGAAGAAAAACAAGTCGACACGCTCCTCCACAAAAAACGCGACGGCAAGCGGATCGTGTTGTCCGAAGGCAAAGCCCCCCAGCCCAAACGCCCTCCAATCGGCCGCTTGCCTCGGGTCAGTCGCTACATGGCTTTGGCTATTTATTACGAGGATCTCATTCGCAGCGGTCACGTCCATGACTATGCCGAGATCGCCACGCTTGGCCATGTCACTCGTGCGAGGGTAACACAGATCATGAATCTACGGTTATTGGCTCCCGATATTCAGGAGCAACTTCTCAATTTGCCTAGAGTTCAATTTGGGCGCGACACTATTTGCTTGAGGGTACTCCAAAAAGTGGCTTTGAAATCTTGCTGGAACATTCAACGACAACTGTGGAGAGCAATTTAACACAGCAGTTAAACCGCAATGTCTACAATGGACATTTGTACCGTGCGTTCTATTTCAAATCGATGACGATCTTTCCAAGCTTGCCTGTGAATGTCGCAGGTATGTCGTAAGTCATATCCACAGGTGTGCCCGTATCTTCTCCGAAGTCCAAAGTTTCTTCGGTCGAGAATCGGAATGGAATGGTCTTCTCCACTCGAACCTGCGCTACTTCCTTGCCATCGACGAGGAGTTTGGCAGTACCGCTCTTGCCCATTCCTCCGCCGTCATAAATAAAGTCCATCACAAGTTTGTGCTGTCCGGCAGGCAGAGTGCTCGGGGCGACAACTCGATAGCTTTCGCCGCTGGCAAATTTGTAGCTGAATACGGGTTTACCTTTCTCAAGGTATACAGCCCAACCACCAAAGAGGCCGCCTTGCGCGGCAACGACGCCGCTGTCTGTGCCAGTGGAGGTGATATCAGCGGTGAGGGACCAATTGCGGTTTTTGATGTTCGGTGCAGCACCCTCGGTGATTCGCTTTAATCCCGCTGTGTACGTGAACGACTTGCGGTCACCAGTCAAGCTTGGGCGAATGCCCTCGCCAAAACGTTCAGCCGCCGAGGTCTGAATCGGTAGCACGTTGTACTTGGCAGCTTCCGCGTAGAAACGCACTTGCATCTCACGCAGTTTGTCCGGCATCTTGGCTGCTAGGTCGTCAGCTTGGGAATAGTCTTTGTCGATGTTGTAGAGTTCCCACTTGGTTGTGAGAACATCCGCATCGGTGCCGACACCGCTCCATGGAAGTCGAAAGGGAGTTGTGCCAGCGAACCAACCCTCATGATAGATTCCCGAGTTACCGAAGATCTCGAAGTATTGAGTCTTCTTGCGATCCTCGGCCTTGGCATCGTCAAAGGTGTAAACCATGCTGACACCTTCAATCGGCTTTTGATCGAAGCCATTCACCTTGACTGGCTGCGGCAGTTGAGCTGCTTCAAGGATTGTTGGAACGACGTCGATGACGTGATGGAACTGAGTTCGAATTCCACCTTTGTCCTTGATTCGGTTGGGCCATGAGATCACCATCGCGTTGCGTGTGCCGCCGAAGTGACTTGCGACCTGCTTCGTCCATTGGAATGGTGTGTTGGTAGCCCAGGCCCAGGGCACGGGATAAAGGTTGGATGACTTCCAACTTCCTAAATCGTCCAAATGCTCTTCGAGATACTCGAGCGTCTCTTGGCTTTGGGCAACAATATTCATATCGTTGAGGACGCCGTTCATTGAACCTTCGCCACTGCCGCCGTTGTCGCCAACGATCCAGATGATCAACGTATTGTCCAACTCACCGCGGGCTTCTATGTCGTCAAAAATCCGTCCAATGTTGTAGTCTGCTTGCGCTAACTGAGCTGCAGCGACTTCCATCATGCGAGCTTGAACCTTCTTCTCACGTGGACTGCGCGAGTCCCAGCTAACCATTTCCTTCGGTCGCGGGGTTAGCTTAGCGTCTGCAGGAATAATGCCGAGCTGCTTTTGGCGGGCGAATGTATCTTCTCGCAACTTGTCCCATCCGCCATCAAACTTGCCCTTGAACTTCGCGATCCATTCTGGCTTTGCATGCTGAGGAGCATGGATGGCACCGGTGGCATAGTATGCGAAAAACGGCTTGTCGGGTGCGATTGTCTTTTGCATGTTGATCCAGTTGATTGTCTGGTCAGCAAGATCGTAGTCCATGTTGTAGTCGGGCTTCCCAACGTGGGGCTCGATTGGGGTCGTTCCGTCAAAGAGAGCAGGTCGCCAGTTGTTCGCCACCCCTCCGATGAAGCCGTAGAACTTTTCGAATCCAAGGCCGGTTGGCCAACGGTCAAACGGACCAGCCGCTGTCGCTTCCCAGTCAGAGACGTTGTGATTCTTTCCAAACCATCCTGTGTTGTAGCCATTGTCTTTGAGAATCTCTCCGACTGAGGCCATGTCCTTTCCAAGAATCGAATCATAGCCTGGATAGCCCGTGGCCATCTCCATAACAACGCCAGTGTGTGCCGAGTGGTGATTTCTTCCGGTGATCAATGCCGCTCGCGTTGGACTGCAAACTCCCGTCGTGTGAAAGCGGGTATATCGCAGTCCACGATCTGCCAACTTCTGTAGATTCGGAGTCGGGATTGGCCCTCCAAAGGTACTGGCCGCGCCATAGCCGACATCGTCATTCAATATGAGCACGACGTTCGGTGCTCCCTTGGGAGCGGTTACTTTATCTGGGAACGACGGTGTTGAATCTTTCGAACGTAAACCCTGCGTTCCGCTGAATGGCGATGGAGCAACAGGCAAGACCGTGCGGTTCACGGACGTGGGATCTGTCGTTGGATGCTGTGCGCTGGTCTGGCAAACAAATATCAGCATCAAAGCGATGCAATAAAAAGCTCGTGTCATTTCCATATTGTGTGTCTCTGTCGTGCAATGACTTGGTATCGCGGTTCCGTCGATCGAATGGCGAAAACGCATAAAAAAAGCTCATCCTGCCGTTGGCTGGCCCTTATTCTACATCCTAGTTGACGCGTCAGCGCAGGCCTAAAAGGCATGAGAATCGTTAAGACCGGTCTGTTTGGAAGCGAAATTACCGGGAAATCCGGCACAAACGTTAAGTGGATCCTGCGGGGCATTCGATTGATCAATCACTTTCGGCTTTCCCTGTAACAAATCGTGGACAACTCTCGCAGGCAGTAGACGATCCATGCGAATACTTTTCTGGGCGATGATCGCTGTCCAAATATGCGGGCAAAGTCTAGTGTCTGCACAGACAATTTGCGACGAACTAAGCGATTGCCCGAATGTAGCGGAAACTCAATCTGCTGGTGCCTCATCAGCTACCCTCAATCCATATGAAGGAGACTTGTTCACACGTCGCAATCTATCCGGCGACTGGTATGGACGACGATCGAAGCTGGCGGAAAGCGGGGTGACGATGGACGTTTTCGCCACGCAGTTCTACCAAGGCGTCACCAGTGGCGGTTTGTCTCGCGAGTTTGAATACGGCGGCAAACTAGATTTATTGCCCAACTTTGACGGCCACAAGCTTGGGCTTTGGCAAGGGTTGTCGGCAAACATGCACGTGGAGAATCGGTTCGGCACTACGGCGAATTCGAATTCCGGGACGCTGCTCCCAAGCAACGCGGCGATGGCGTTTCCATTCGATAATGATCCGACGGGTGTATGGCTAACTGCGTTCAAGTTCAACCAAGCACTTTCTGAGCACTTTGTGTTGTTCGCGGGTAAGCTAAACGGACTAGATGGGTACGCGCTAAAGTACAGTCCGGGTGTCGCTACTAACCTGCCAGGCTTGGGAGGGTTCCAAAGCACCGGTCTCGTCTTCAATCCTATCGCGGCTCGCGGTGTTCCATACTCGGCTGCTGGCGCAGGAGCGGCTGTGATATTTGGCGAAGGTTCCACCCTGGGCTTCAGCGTCATGGACCCTGAGGAGCGATCGGATCGCGGATTGGACAACCTATTCAATGGCGGTGCAACTATGGCGACCGACTTGGTTTTACGTAGCAAGCCAATGGGTTTGCCGTTGATCCTCGACCTTGGCGGGGTTTATACGACTGCAAACTATACGACGCTTGATCGATCCGTTTACTTGGATCTACTACGCCAAGGTCAACTTCAAGCGGCCGTCGGTGCAGGAAACTTACCAGTTGAAAATGGGTCATGGGCGCTCTATGCATCAGGCTCCCAAGCATTGTGGCAAAGTTCATCCGATCCGAGTGCAACATGGGGAGTGTTTGGCGGACTTGGCCTATCTGACGGTAATCCAAACCCAATCCGGTATTACGCTTCATGCGGTATCGGTGGACGTAGCATGTCTTCGTGCCGTCCACTCGATTCGTACGGTATCGGCTACTATTACCTTGGTTTGAGCGACGAGGTGAAGGATCTTACTCAAAACGTGCGGCCACTGAGAGACGAATACGGTGCGGAACTCTTCTACAACATCGCAGTTTTGCCATCCTGTCGCCTAACACCAAACTTCCAAGTAGCACGCCCTGCAACGGTCGGTGTCGATATGCCGATTCTTGCTGGCTTGAGACTACAAATGATTTTTTAGTTTGACGATGAGTCAGCAATCGCAACTTCTTTAAATGCGCCTTGGAACACCCGCGAGCCGGAAATTCGACCAGCGGGTGTTTTACAAGTTTCAAGTATACCGCAGTTGGACCGTAGTCCAATCCACGTTTACAGTTCGATCGCTTGAACTTCAGCAACGAATCGCTGGTTGTTGTCCGCCAGGAATGCACTGATCACGTTGAACACGGAGTCACTGAAGCCACCGATGTTCATGATGTCAGCTCGTTCACAAGCCTGAACCGTCTGGTACGGCTGCAGATCGATGCAAACTAGCTTCGGGTTGGCTTCCTTACCCACCAGCTTGCGCTGGTTGGCAACGAATGTTTCCCAAGCCGTCATCACAACGGTCGAACCGTTCCGTCCTGTTCCGACCCAGCTCTCGTTATCGCTAACAAGAACGATACCGAGATAGGACGAGCGTCGTGTAGGG
>JBEICB010000349.1:0-3584 GCA_040373655.1 Pirellula sp.
CAGCTAACTCCGCTGTCGCACCTAGCACAGTCAAGTGCCCCATCTTGCGTCCCACTCGCGCCTCTCGCTTTCCGTATAAGTGCAAATGGGCCTGCGGCTCGACAAGGGCTGCATTCCAATCTGGGTCCAATCCGGGACCCCAGAGATCGCCAAGCAAATTCACCATTGCAGCAGGCTTTGCATGAAACTCTTCACACAGCGGCAAATTACACACTGCTCTGACTTGCTGCTCAAACTGCGAAACACTGCAAGCTTCGATTGTCAAATGACCAGAGTTGTGGGGTCTTGGGGCCAACTCGTTGACCATCACCTCACCACTCGCATCCACAAACATCTCAACACACAAAAGCCCTTCGAGCCTCAACGATTCGGCAATGCCCTTCGCTACTTCAATCGCTTTACGCTCAACCTTTGCGTCTACCGCATGTCTCTGGTTGTCATCTGAACCAGCCGTCAGGGGAGGAAAGGTCGTCACGTCCAAGATGTGATTGCGGTGCACATTGGTGAACATGGGAAACGCTGCAATCTGCCCTCGCGGACTTCTTGCGACCAAGACAGATACTTCGGCAACATAAGTGATCCATTTTTCAGCGATCAATGGTTCCGGGCCCAAGAGGTCCAACGCATCGTTCGCTTGACTCGCTGTCTCGACTTTTCGCTGCCCTTTCCCGTCATATCCTCCCGACGAAGTCTTCAACACCATCGGCCACCCTAACGTCTCCGATGCTCGAGGAATGTCCTGATAACTCCTCACTTCGCAAAACGGTGTTACAGGGAAACCGTAGTCGCGCAGAGTCGTTTTCTCTTTGCACCGATTCTGTGCAACCTGCAAAACTCGATGACCAGGACGTACCGGAACGAACTCTGCCGCCCGTTCGACGGCTTGCAGATGGATGTTCTCGAACTCCAACGTAATCACATCCGTCCGCTGCGCAAACTCTGATACCGCATGCAAATTGAGGTAATCCCCTCGAATTGTCTCGTTGGCGACTTGCGAAGCGGAACTATCGGCTTCGTCCGTAAACACAATGACTCGATACCCAAGTCTCTGCGCGGCATGACAGAACATGCGGCCTAGTTGCCCACCACCAAACACACCAATCGTGCTACCGGGCATCACCATCTTGGTAGTTAACGAACTCATCGACTCACTCCTTTTGAACAACTATCCAAGAACGGCTTTATCCAAAACACTCTGCGTCTGCTCGGAAATAAACCGATCAAGCGCCGTTCGCAATTTCGAATCGTGAAGCGCCAGAACTCGGACAGCTAAAAGCCCTGCATTCTTAGCCCCCGCACTCCCGATCGCCAACGTACCAACTGGTATACCGCCAGGCATCTGAACAATACTCAATAGAGAATCTAACCCAGAAAGCGATTTGCTTTGAACCGGAACACCAAAAACAGGAAGCGATGTGCAGGAAGCAACCATTCCGGGCAAGTGTGCCGCTCCCCCAGCACCAGCAATCAGAACTTGCAATCCCCGTTCCGCTGCCCGCTCGGCATACTGCACCATCCAACGTGGCGTTCTATGCGCAGAAACCACCCGTGCCTCATAAGGAACGGAGAATTGATCGAAGATTGCACAAGCCTCACGCATGGTTTCCCAGTCACTCTGTGAACCCATTATCACTCCAACCTTCGCTTGGGTCTCTCCCAGCAATGCCTCAACCTCTATTTCGTTCACTTGCTAGTCACTTTCATTTTTGCTTAACCGACTCTACGACTCGATTCCCGGTAAACATACATTCACTCATTCCTTATCACGTGCGATCATGGAGGGACCATCGCCCAAGGTCTTCTCATAGGTTCCGTCACCACTTTTCACGTACTTCGTAAAACCATGCTTCGCTAACTTGTCATCGCTGACCGATCGCTTCATCGCCCCGTCAGACCAAAGTCCACCAATTGCGGTTCGAGCAGGTATGCGACGGACTTTTTTCCCCGTGTCCGGATGAACAGTCAATGGTGCGTCCGACATATTCTGGAACCACTCAAAGACCTCTCCATCCTGTCCGTCCTCTCGAATGATCTCATAGACGTAAATTGGCATCGTTTTTTTCCTTTTCGGCTGAAATCGAATTCGATGTCTGTGCCTTGGTCAATACCCCCTTGAACCGTCAAAAAATGCGGTGGCCAAAAGCGAAACCAACGAACATCTGACTGAAGGGAACTCCTCCCCTTCCATGGTAGACCGCTTTGTGAAATTCTTCTATAGGCCGCGTTTCTACTTGTTCGTTTCCCCCGTCAAACCCGTTATTTTCCGAATCCTCCGCACCATTTCGCAAGCTTACCCAGCTTTTCAGATCTTTTCCTCATGACGGTAACTAGCTCTCGGTCCACATTCTTGAGCATCGCACGCGTTGAATCGTTACTGGCTTACGGTCGACGCAACTGAGCCATGAATCGCTATCACTCGGATTGACATATGCACCTGCAACTGCGCCGCATCTTTGGATTGGGAATCGCATTGAGCACCTCCCTCCCCTCCCTCCCCTCCCTCCTTCTTGCTCAATCCGTCAGCACTTCCCCAACCGCTGGGATCGTTGAAAACCCGAATGATTCTTTCCTAATTAAAAACGCAAGAATCGTCGTCGAGCCCGGACAAACAATTGAACAAGGCGCAATCTGGGTTCAAGAAGGTCGTATCGTCCAAGTCGGTCCGCAAATCCCAACTCCCCCTGGCGCACGAATCATCGACTTAAGCGGCAAAACCATCTACCCCGGTTTTGTCGATATCGGACTGGAAACTGATTTACCCGAATGGAAGAGCGATCAAGGCACCGGGCACTGGAATCCAGAAATCACACCCGAACGCTCTGTTGCTAGAAATGCCACCTCCCTATCAAACACCAACAAACTTCGGCAAGCAGGTATCACTGCGGCTCTGTTTGCGCCGAAAGATGGAATTCTCAAGGGAACCAGCGCTATCGCCCTGACGGAAAACGGACCTCTCGCTAGCAGCCTTGTAAAACCCGATGTCGCTATGCACGTACGATTGACAACCTCGAGGCGCGGGGGGCGCGAAGCGTACCCTGCAAGCCCTATGGGTGCAGTTGCCCTCGCTCGGCAAACGTTTCTCGATGCTCAGTGGTATCAAGCCGCCCAGAGAGCTCATCAAGCAAGTAAACAAACTGCTTCGCCAGAGAGCAACACCGCGTTGGAAACGATTCAAGCTCACGTTGCTGCTGGTAAACCAATCATCTTCGATGCGTTGAATGAACAGTACGCTCTCCGCGCCAATGACTTCGCAAACGAATTCGGGCTTCAAGCCATCCTGAGAGGTTCGGGACAAGAATATCAATTGCTGGATCCGATCGCTAGCACCCAACGAAAACTGATCCTACCAGTCCAGTTTCCGAAACCACCCAACGTAGCGACAGCCGAAGCAGTTCTCGATGCGGAACTGGAAGAATTGATGCACTGGGAACTTGCACCAGAAAACCCAGCCCGGCTTGATCGCGCCGGCGTAATCTTCGCAATCACATCCCAAGGGCTCGCCGAACCGAACGAACTGGTACCTCAAGTCCGCAAGGCCATCGCCCGTGGCCTGAGTCCAGACAAAGCCCTCGCCTCCTTGACAA
>JBEICB010000141.1:0-11522 GCA_040373655.1 Pirellula sp.
CCCCCCAAGCCCCCGATGTAAATCTCTCCGAAGCATCCCGCGCCGCGTTTCGCATCAACCCCAACGAATCCCCCCATTGATGACCAAGCTCCATCGCAGCGGCCAACCCCGCCGAATCCCCAGACCTGATCATCAACCCATTTCGCCCCTCCTCCACTAAATCCCACCCAGCTCCACACCGATCCGTGCAAATTACCGGCAGCCCACACCCCATCGCCTCAGCAATCACCACCCCCCAAGGCTCATACAGACTAGGTAGAACAAATATCCCCGCACTTCCAAAATACTTGGGCAACTCACTAGGCTGAACAAATCCATAATCCGTTACCCCTTCCTGCCCCTGAAGCAACTTTTCCAAAGGACCCGCACCACAACACCACAAATCCCATGGGTTCTCCACACGCTCTCGATACCTTCGATAAGCATCAACCAAGACATCCACACCCTTCTGCGTGACATATCGCCCAACAAACAAAAACGCACGGCATCGCTCTCCAGTCTCCCGATCCAATAACCCCTTCGCCATCGATTCATCCCAAGCGTACATACCGGACTCAACAACACCAGGATCAAACCCCAATCGAAGCGCGTAAATCCTCGCATCCGGCCCAGCCACTAAAACACGATCAATAACGCCTAAATACCTCCCCAATCGCAACCTCGACAAATACTGCTTCCACTTACCCCTCCAAGGTGTGTCCATACCCATCAACACCTTCGGCACCTTACCCTCACCATAACGCCACCGAGAAAGTACGCGACGATAAGCACCCGTACCCCAACCCGCTACCAAAACGACATCCGGTCTCTCCCTATGTAATATCCCTCGTACCTCCCCCTCTAACCCAACATCCCCCTCTTCCAACAAAGTCAATCCACTGACCCCTGCAACTACCGACTCGTCGAACCCCACATGATCCCGCGCTAAACGTGTACGCCAAGCCAATACCCGAAGATCGATATCATCAAACGCACCCAAAGCACGCCAACATGCTCCCATGTAACTCGATACATGAGTCCACAACACAACAACCTTGATTCGATCAACGCTCAAGACACACCCTCCAGTGCTAGCGCAAGATCCTTCGCTCGCAGATCCCAACGATGCGATGTCAAATCATACTTCAGGTCTTCCTGACGGCCCTCCTCCAAACACCGCGCGATGCCTTCCGCATACCCCTGAGCCGTCGGTTCAACATACGTAGCAAGATCTCCCAATATCGAACGCACCTCCCCAACATCCGAGGTAATCACCGGTCTGCCAGACTGCGCAAACTGAAAACACTTGAACGGACATCTCGCTAAATTCAATAGATTCCGCCGTATCGGAAACACCAAACAATAAGCCTCACGCAACTCCTGCAGCATCAGATCCCAATCCAAATAACCCGGCAACTCAAACCGCGTTAATCCCAACGCCTCTACCCGTTGCCGCGTTCGTTGCATGTCCTCTCCGTCTCCTATCCAACGAGCCCTCGGCTCAATACCGCGTTGCTTGAGTTGCCCCATAGCCTCCACAAACAAATCATGATCCCAGCTCGAATATAAATTCCCCATTCCAACCACAACGCTCCCGTCGTGGCCCACACGCGGCTCGGGGAATCTACGCGGCAGACATGCATACGGCAAATAGAGGGACTCGCGACCAAACCGCATGTGAATATACTCCCCTAACCACCGACTCGCCGTGACCACCAATCCCGCTCGACGTATCAAGACCCCAGAACGCAGATCCTCATAAGCTCTCACCACCGATGAACTCTTCCAAAAAGTCGACCAATCCTCCCAATCCAACACGTACTTGATCCGCCGAAGCATCGTCGCGATTGCCATCGCTTTCTCCTTCGGATTTAGAAAATGAACAAACAATGGATCAAAAGCACGCGTCAACCTACGCAATTCACGAAAAAACCTCAATTGACTCGAATCGAAGTAAAACGGCTCAACATCCCTAGTCTTACCAATCTCCCTATTTCGCAGCGTCGCTGGTACCGCAAGCCTCGCATCCCACCCCAAATCACGTAGTCCACGTGACAACTCCTCGCCACGCAACGTTGAAGTTCCACCCAATTCACCAAAGGATATAAAAAGGATCCGCCGCGATCTCATTTCTCACCTGTGATGCCAACGATCCGATTTGCAATCCCACCGCCCCATATGCCCCTGCGTCGCTCCATCGACGCAAACACCAAAAATGCCATCGCCGACGGCCATACAAACCGAGCAAACGAATGAGGCGAGAACATCACGTGCCAACCGAAAAACGGTAAATACACCACGGCAATCGACACCATCGCAACCGATCCATACCGCAAGATCCGATCCGTCAAAACCAATGTTCGAAAAATCACGAATAACCAATACAGAAAACCTATTACGCCGCTAAAAACCCAAGCCCCCAATAACACGGAATGCACCGGCAACACATCATGCACAACCGTCTTCGGCGCCCGCGCTCCGTATATCTCACGCATCTTCAGCAAATACAACTTCCGCAAATGCATCGGATTGGCCCATGAACCATGCCCCAATAAAGGTTTCTCAGCAATCGCATCTATCGCAATCACCGACTCGTTTCGCGCTAATAACAAGACCTCGATCGGATTGTACGGATTCTTTGCCAAATCAATTTGAATCTTCGCCGTCTTTCCCAACCCCCCGCTCTGAGCATAACTTACATACATCAAAAAAAACGGAACCATCAAGGTCGCTGCCAATATCGCCCCATTGCGAAATAAATAACGCAAATCCTTTCGTCCACTAAGCAAACTGTACCACAAGTAACAAAAGATCAACGTACTTGTTAACGCGATCAAGCCGTCCGATCGCCCGCCATATATGTTTCCCACCACCCCATACAACAGCCCGACTCCTATTACCAACCACGGTAAAGTCCCAAAAGCAATATAAGCCAGAAAACCAAAACACGGATAAGCCCAAGCTGAAACATAAAAGTCCCACAACTGCTCTGGGTTCACCTCCGATTTGTCACCATAAAAATATAGATAAAAAGCCCCAAAGGTACCTCCACATGCCATCCCAATAATCGTACCTAAATGATTGCGATACCGATCCTGATACAACCCGCAATAAAACAACAAGTTCAATAACGTCAAGCCAATGTTGCCCCAACCTCGAATGTACTTCGACGAAGGAGAACCATTGACTAAATCACTCAAGATCTGCGAAATCAACCACAGTATACCACCAATCAATAACAAAGAGACTTCGCGATTCTTTAATGCTCTCAAGATCGAACGCATGAAAAATGGGAGCAAAACCAATATCAAGATTTCCCCAAGCCGAAACGTTCCAACCAACGTCACGGGAATCACCATCGTTGACGCCGTCAAGAAAGGTATCAAATTGCGGCGATCAAATACGGCCCCCCAAACATTCTCCTCTGATCCAAAACGTCGATCAGAAATCCCTGTAGTCCCCTCAACCCGCGCACCCCCCTCACCCCGTACCACGCCCTCAACCCGCACCACGCCCTCAACCCACCGCACAGATCGCCCCGCGCCTACTCCTTGCCTGCTCATCCTTATCTCCTCCCCCGCATCCTCGAAAGCAAATACCACAACACCCACCGCAATCGCAACCCAGCCTCCCTGGATAAACGCCTAGATACCTCTCGATACACTGGCCACAACGACCAAGTCCGCCAGCTCTTTACCCACAAGGATGCCAAGTATCGCTCTCGCTCCTGTGGCCAGTACTCCTGGACAAAATACCACCTCGCCCATTCGCGAGGAAATCGCAGATCACTCGACTGAACCGTAATAGATCCGCTATGCGAATGCATCACAGCTAAATGCTCGTCCAAACATAGTACCCTATCATAGCGAGCCCCAACAATTGCAAACATCAACATGTCCGGCCCCGCCCCATGCAAATTAAAGTCTATCCCAAAAGGATTCTCAATCTCCGGCAAAACCGCACGGACCAAATCCGACCGTCGAAAAACCACTCCAACCGGATTGATCACCTGAATCCGCTTCGGATTGTCAAATACAATCGCCCGAAGTAAATCATCTCTGAGGATCTCTTTCTGTTCTTGAAACGTCGATCTACCAACCTCCCGACCATCCTGACACTTCAAATGCCCCGTAATCACATAACCAGTCTGCGAATCAAATAAAGGCAAAACCTTCTCAAGAAAGGTCGGTTCCACCGTATCATCCGAAAACAACAAATGACAATACTCGCCTTGAGCTAATTCAACTCCACGAAGCCAGTTCTTTACGGGCCCAACATTGAACTCATTGCGAAA
Organism: Pirellula sp.; assembly: GCA_040373655.1. Lineage (GTDB taxonomy): Bacteria > Planctomycetota > Planctomycetia > Pirellulales > Pirellulaceae > JBKCUI01. The sequence goes on from JBEICB010000141.1 coordinate 4,274, forward strand.
ACACCGCACCCTAGAATCCCTATCTGCATACTCGTTTAGAACTTCCCAAGTTCCATCCGTACTGCAGTTGTCCATCAACAATATCTCGTGACCATCCACAACCTGCGAGATCGCACTTTCAATCGATCGCTTTACTAAGTCCCTGCGATTGTATACCGGGATCACTGTGGTAACTCGTGTCATGCTTGAAGTTTCTTTCGACATTCAAGCCACACAAAAGGTCCAACAACCGCAAAAAGTGATAACGAAAGCACACTCGCTAGCAAAATCCCTCCACTACCTAAACCATCTATCTGACAAAAGATTATCGCAAGCGGCAGATTGATCACACAAGCAATCGCTGCACACCACACCTGCTCCCGTACCCGACCAATCCCATTCAACAACGAAGCATTCGCGCTAGACCAAATAACAATCAGTCCGTAAACAACCAACAACACCAATGCAACGCGACTGATCGCAATCGTTGGATCTACCCAACGTTGAATAACCCAATTCAGAACAAACGCTAAACAAATAGCACCAATTCCAAACGGGAGCATGACCAACAATGATATCCGGCGAATCAAATCCAATCCCGCCAAATCACGTTTCGCCCAGTGCGCTCCGGCTAACCCCCACATCGGCCCAATCACCATCGAATAACCCGTCGTTATCAACGCAATAAACCTCAACATCACATCATACTCGGCCGCAACATCCGGCCCCAAATACCGTAAAGCCACAAATCGATCTGTTGCAAAAATCAATAAATATGTCACCTCTAAAACTAAAAACTGACCTCCCAAAAATAAAATCTCCCGATAAGTGTCCCAACGGAACTCCCGCCACCTAGGAACCAACCGAGGCAAGCGATGAAAGACGAGCCAAGCCTGAAAACAATGTGCAACCACATAGGTGAAGAAAGACACCGCAGATAACTTGAATAAACTTATCTGCCAACCGCTCGCCCTAGCGCATAGCACGTAAGTCAATAAACTCAACGTCGAAACTACACTTACCGTCGATATCAAACCATTCCAATGCTTGGCCACCAAGATCGCATTCGTTACACCAAAACACTGGTTCCAAGCTAAAGCAACGAAACTCAGATAGATCGCCCACCCCAATTCCATGTCACTCGTGGTACTTCGCATCCATGTACTCCATGGAATCCCCAACCAAAAAACCACAATCCCTACACACAATGCAGCAATAAACCAAACGATTCCTTGCCCAATCATTGCTGATGCAATATACCGACCCGCTCGATCCTCCTGACCCAAATTAATCGACTCGATCAACTTGTTTCGCAACCCCATCCCTATCCCCAAATCCAACAACACAAACCAAAACACCGTCGACTGCAAAACCACCCATACCCCATACTCCCCCTTACCCATCTCCTTAATCAACAACGGAAACAGACAAAACTGCAAAACCAACGAAAGCAACTTTAGCCCAACCGCGATCCCCAAGTTCCGACGCAGAATCCCCAACACCCGCTGCATTTGCCCACCAACCCCATCCATCACACATACTCCCGTTTCCTGCAACCAAACTTCTTGAACCCATCAAGTCATCCGTGCTTCACAAGACCAATCGCAGCCAGTCGGTCGGCTTCAAATTCTTCCCGAACCCATCCTCCGTCCCGTTCGGTGCCCACCCGCAGTCACCAATTCAACCCATCCGAACTAATTCAAAATTAACCCCGCAGACAAAGTCTACGTCGTCATCCAAAACGGTAAAGCCGAAAGAAGTTGTTTCGTCTGCGCGAACCACAAACCTTAATCTTTCCAAACCTTCACCCCCTCTCCCCCCCTAAAACAAAAAACCCCCGCTTTCGCGAGGGCTCTCAATTTCAATAAATGCAGCATTCGCTGCACTAAGCAAATCATTACTTCTTGCGACGGAACTTCTTGGCCAAGCCTGCGAGGCCCAATAATCCAAATACCGCCATCGAACCTGGCTCAGGAACCGTTGAGCCGGTGTCGAATTGTGTCAACTTAAAGTTCAAATTCGCACCGGTAACACCCTGACTCCATAAACGGCTACCACTCTCATGTGTCACCGCCAAATAGTATCGAACGCCACTGCTCAAGTTATACACGCCACCAACATTTGAAACGGCACGTGTCAAAGCCGAGTCCTTGAAAATCCCGAACGTACGCGTCCCGTGCCCAGGAGTGGCTGCATTAACCGCTGCCAAGTTGTCTTCGCTCACCTCAGCTGTGTAAATATAGTCGAAATCGCGGTCCACACGATACCGGAAAGGTACAACAAACGCGTTGCGCACACTTGAATTCCCCGATGCTGTCAGCATCGCAGAATAAGTTGTCAGGTTCAAATACCGCGCATCACCCACCTGAAACGTTGACGAATCTGTTCGAACCTTGGCGTTCGGTACCGTCTGGCTATTCAATGCATTATCAAAAGCCGTGTCATAATTCACGGCATACCCGCCAATCGCTGTCGACGCGAAACTTCCGAAACCAACGCGACTACCCAACACGTTGTTGAACATGCTACCAGGCAATGTTCCGCTAGGCTGGCTAATCGTTCCGTCCGCAATGTGCGCTCCGTTCATCGAAGCAGTGAACACACCTGCGTTGACCACTCCATTGGCCGCAACAACGAGACCAAAAAACAAACCCAAGAATCTCATTATATCACCTTTTCTCCCAAGTTGAGCGGGCACGGGACGGACTATCCGGGTTACCGCGAGCCGACTCAATACACGAAACTGGTAATCGACAATACCACTGACAAACATTAAACGACAATAGCGATTGTGTTGGTTTATTCCTCAACCATGTTTGTTTTCGCAATTTTTTCAATACGCTAGCATTGACAAAAGCTATGTTTCATGCACCCAGATTACCCAACCGCTCCCAACGCCCGACGTAGCCCGTTCATCAATATTGAAAAATCATTCAATACCAAAGGAGGTAACACAGGAATCACGTCCCCCAACGGTCGTAACCAAACACCTGATTTCAATAACTCCCTACAAACAGCCGCACTCCGCTTGCACCCCTCCGCAAACCCACCTTGCCGACCGCTGAACTGTATACACCCCATCATTCCCAACCTGCGCAAATCCTCCACATGCGGTGCCCCTCTTAGCCCCTCTAAACAACGACCGAACTCCTCACCCCGAGCGGCTATAGCATCCATACCCAACCGCCCTTGAAATATATCCAACACGGCATTTCCAGCCGCGGCCGCTAAAGGATTCCCCCCATATGTATGTCCATGCAAAAACGTTCGCCCCTCCTCTCGCGTCCCCAAAAAGGCTTCCCACACACATCGCGTTGTCAAGGTCGCACTCATCGCCAAATACCCACCCGTCAATCCCTTGCCTAAACACACAAAATCCGGTGACATTCTCTCCCCCGCAATCTCCTCATGCTCAAACGCAAACATCTTCCCCGTTCGCCCCATCCCCACCGCAATCTCATCCAAAATCAATAACTCCCCCCTCTCACGACACAGTCCTTGTAATCCCCGCAAAAAGCCCCTCGGTTGCATCACAAAACCCGCAGCGGCCTGAATGCAACTCTCCGCTACCACCGCAACTATCTCTCCCTCATGCTCATCCATCAACCTCGCATAAGACGCAAGATAGTAGTCACAAGCCTGTGACTCCGTCATCCCATCCGGTCGGCGAAAACCATCCGGACACGGACCACGCACCACGTCGAATAACAATGGCTCAAACAAACTTTGAAACCGAGACACCCCTCCCAAACTCACAGTACCAAGCGTGTCTCCATGATACGCTTGACCCAAAACCAAAAACTTAGTCCGCTTCGGCTGCGGATCCGGAATCTGTCGCCAATACTGAAAGGCCATCTTCATGGCAACTTCTACCGCAGAAGCCCCATCACCTGAAAAAAACACATGCTCTAAATTTCGGCCTGCAATATCTACCAACCGCTCCGCAAAACGAATCGTTGTCGGATGACTCATCCCTAGATTCGTTACGTGTGCAACTCGCCCTAACTGCTCGACTATTGCTCGGTCTATTTCCTCAACCTGATGCCCAAATAAATTACACCACAACGAACTCGCGCCATCCAAATATCGCCTTCCCTCCACATCCGTCAACCAACACCCTTCGGCGTTCTCAATAATTAACCCCTCGTACTCGGCCATCTGCGAGAAAGCATGCCACACCACCGTTCGATCTAAAGCTCGTAATCGCTCTACACTTTCCATCAATGCACTGCTCTCTCTTCAAACTGAAATCCACCACTACTCACAACAATTCACCCATCAAACTCTACTCGATCGACGGTCGACTCCCAAACACCATCAACCCCTCGCGTACGCAAGCGTTGACCTAGACGCACATCACGGATACTACTCACCAAACGACCACTCTGCACATCCGATGTCAATGTGTATCCCCGCCCCAAAGTCTTCAACGGGCTTACCCCCTCAATCCTCTGCGATAATTTCTCGAAACGATGTTGGCTCGCTTCGAATATCCTTGCAAAGGTCTCCTGTACACGGTACTCCATCTCATCGACCCGCTGTACCTTTGTGTCCAACATTCGCTCAGCTTGCGCAATCACAGGACGACTCTCTAATCCCTCTAACCTCCCCTCCAACTCTCGCACCCGATTCCCGACGCAACGCATCAACCGCAATCGAACCTCCTGCAATCCACCCAAAATCTCCTCACGATTCGGTACCAATCGCTCCGCTGCCTCCGAAGGAGTTAACGCACGCACGTCGGCCGCTAAGTCACAGAGCGTCACGTCAATCTCATGCCCCACCGCCGAAACAACTGGAATGCGACTACTTACCACCGCACGCACAACCACTTCCTCATTAAAGGCCCACAAATCCTCTATCGATCCTCCACCCCGTCCTACCACAAGTGCATCTAACATGGGCCGAATCCGATTCGCCAAATCGATCCCCTCCGCAATCTCCTCACCTGCCCCCGCTCCCTGAACCTTCGCCGGTATCACCAATACATCCGTCTGAGGCCAGCGTCGACGTAATACCTCCAGAAAATCATGTATCGCGGCCCCCTGTGGACTGGTCACAAAACCAATCCTTCGCGGAAATCGCGGCAATGACCTCTTTCGCTCCAATCGAAACAAGCCCTCTGCCTCCAATCGCGAAAACAACTTCCGAAATGCAATCTGCAATGGCCCTAAACCCTGAGGCTCTAACCGCTGAAGTACAACCTGATAACTTCCACGCGGACCATATACGTCCAGCTTCCCCAAACCCAAGACACTCATCCCCTCCCGCAAATCAAACTTGCACTTCTCCCAAGTCGAACGCCATACAACCGAACTTATCTGACTCTCACTGTCCTTAATCGTCAAATACACATGACCCGCATTCGAAAACGTAACACTCCCCACCTCCCCGACCACCCAAAAACGAGGAATCGCACCCTCTAATGCCTTCTTGATCCAAGCCGTCAACTCACTGACACTCAATGGCCGCTCCTCCGAATCCCCCGGCCTTCCCTCCTTCGGCTTAGCACCCGTAAAAAACTCCTCCGCCTCATCACCCCAAAGAAATCCGGTCATCCAACCCTCCCAATCAAGTTCAAGCTACTTATTTTCCAATGCCGACTCCAACGCCCGGTCCAACTCCTTAGCCCCTAACCCAAAGACACTCCGCAACTCCTCATCTCGTAACTGCGCTGAATTCGGCGGCGATATACGCAACAACACCGCTCCCCCACCTCCCGGTACCTCCTCCGCACGAAACAACGACCGCCCATCCTCCCCTCGCGGCACTAACCCACGCAACGCTACCCTCATGTCCGATAAACTCATTCCCCGATCCGTACGAACTGCTACCACTCGAACCATCGACCGCCGTTGTGACTCCGTAGTCAATACCCATGTCTTGCGATCCAAAGGTACCAAAACCAACGAGTGATCTTCAATGAACCGTGAAGCAACCTCCAAAAAACTCCTCCCTCGCAACAATGACAACGCCATGCGATTCGGATGCAAGCCATGCGACCAAACCGCCGGCCAATCAATCATCAACTGCACCCCAGAACCCCTCGCGGCTCTCTGCATTATCTCTACGATTGGTCGCTCCTCGACTTGTAGCATATCCAAAGGTAACTTCGCCTGAGCTGCTGTATAAGCCTCATACCAAGCAGCAGGCTCGTTGAATTCAAACAACTCCTCCCTGACTCCCTGCCCACCGCCCCCCAACCCTCGCACCGAATCCAACCCCGCTAAAACCTGTACCTGCTGCACCGCATTCGTGTCCTGCCCCCAAACCAATTTCCCACCCTCATAGCGACACCCTTCTACCCCCAACATCCCACAGACAATCGAGACAATCTGCGCTTCCTTTCCCTCCGGTAATCCCACCGATAATGCTCCCATCCGCGTCGAACCATCCGCCGCCAACCTCGCAGTCAATCGCTCCGGCTTGGGACTCAACACAAAAAATCCTTCCCCCAAATTCTCAACCGTCGCGCCAACTCCATCACTGATCTGCCCCAATACCTCACCCAATGTCCCACCTTGAGACTGCAAACCAACCGGCCTATCCATCCCACCCTCCACCATCCGCATCATCATCCAATCCACACCAACCGCATGCCCAGACAAACGATTAAACCACTCCAGCCGCTCTAACAACGGCATCGGCGGTGAATCCAACTTCACCACAACCCTCGCCATGCGGTCCTCAAAACTCGGTAACGATATCCCCGGCGGATGATACTCGTCCCGAAATATATCCTGAGCATTCTCAAGCGAAATCTCTTGGTCAATCGTACGATCACCCTCCTTACCTAAATCCGTCCAACCCGCTTGACTCGATCGATCAAACACCGGCATGAACTCCTTGAAAATCTCCGGCAAACCTTCGCCAGCCTCCTGCTGCCCCGCCTGCTCTCGCTTCCCCAAGTCTTCTACCATCAATGGCGAAGACTCCCCAACCCCATCCTGCCCATCCACGAGCAAGTCTTTTGGTAAAGCATCTCGCAGCTTCGGTACATCCTCTTGTTTATCTCTCTGCTTGTCCTCCAATGCACTCACTTCACCTACACCCCCAACTTGCATCCCTCGCGACTCTTCTCCCTTCTGAAGTTCCCCCGCCGCGGCCTTTGCAATCTCCGGCCCAGGCTGTGCAATCTCCGGCCCAGGCTGTGCAATCTCCGGCCCAGGCTGTGCAATCTCCGGCCCAGGCTGTGCAATCTCCGGCCCAGGCTGTGCAACCACCGGCACCTGCTGCGTCACCGCACTCTTCCCGCCAAACGACTTGAGAA
>JBEICB010000136.1:0-12286 GCA_040373655.1 Pirellula sp.
CTTTTTGGTTGGTTTGAAGGTAGATGGTTCTGAATCGTTGTCGACTTCGTCGGGAGTGGAGATGCCTGACTCGGCGAGTAGTTTTTTGCGAGCTTTGCGTTCTGCTTTTCGAGCTTTTCGAATTTCGTCGACTGCTGCGTAGAGACCTGTGACTTCTTGGTTAGAGAGAGGTCGGTATGCACCTTCGGGCAGATCAGCAAGTTTCAGGGGGCCGATCGCGATGCGTTGTAGGGATAGAACTTTGTGCCCGAGTCGCGCGAGGACGCGTCGGATTTCGCGGTTTTTTCCTTCGCTTAGGGTTATTTCCAACTCGCTGGAGGCTTTGCGAACCTTTTTAAGTTTCGCTTGATCGACTTTAGTTTTTCCTTCGGCGATATAGATCCCGCGTTGTAGGCGCTTTAGGTCATCGACTTCGACTTGTCCTGCAACGACGACAGCATAACGCTTGGAGATGCCGTGTTTAGGGTGAGCAAGTCGCTGTGCAAGTTCACCATCGTTGGTCAGGAGGATTAGACCGGTGCTGGAGGCATCGAGTCGACCGACTGGGAACAAACGGCTTTGGTTTGGAACGAAATCGATAACGCGTGGTCGACCTTGTGGGTCACGGTTGGTACAAAGCACGCCTTCGGGTTTATTGAGAGCAAAATAAACGGGTCGATGTTTTTTCAGAAGTTCGCCGTCGACGGTGATGGAGTCGCGATTTGGGTCGACTTTGGTACCGACTTGGGTGATGGCTTTGCCGTTGATTTCGACGCGACCTTGTTCGATGAGTTCATCGACTTGTCGGCGTGAGCCGAGGCCTGCTGCTGCGAGGACTTTATTGATCCGTTGTTCGGTTTTCTCTTGGGACCGTTGAGGAGAGGTGCGTTGTTGAGCGGTGGCTTTCGCGGCGCGTGAAGCTTGGCTTTGGGAAGGTTTTTCCCGCTTCTTATCTTTTTTGCGAGCTTCTGGAGTTGGGTTGCTTTGGGGTTGATCGGACGGGGGGAGGTTTTGCGAAGGCATGCCATTTTCCTTACCTGAGCGACGCATCGCAGCAGGCTTTTATCGAAAGAGTGGTGCACTTGGTGATGAATCTCCACGCAGTGTGAAATTTCCATGCAGTGTGGAATTTCCATGCAGTGTGGAATTTCCATGCAGTGTGGAATGCTCACGTATGGTGTGGGCTCAAGACGAACAGTGCTTCGGCTCTGCAGGTCTGCAGTGCTTTGAGCCGGAATTCTAGACAGTTAGAGAAGAATTGTCATGGAGAGAAATGGTACGAAGGATTAAAACAACTAAGGGTTTGCTTGATTTTCGTTGTTTCCCGGATTCGGACCGTTAGGGCTTGGATCGTCAGAGATCGGTTCAAGGACAAATTCGCGGAAGTCACCCTCGAGGCTTGCTTGCCAAACCTGTCCGGAGGTCCAATCCAGGGCGGTGAGCCATTTGCCGCCGTAGCAGTGGGTATCGATGCAAGTCAGGTGGGGGGCTTGGACGATTTCGCCGTTCCGATTGTGGGTATGACCGACGATTGCGTGTTTACCGGAGAAGTGCGGGCGGGGCATTCGTTCGGTGAGTTTGGTCCAACGGAGGAACTCGATGGACTGGTTTTCCAGTCGCATCTGTGAGTCGTAGTTGGCGTGGACGACGAAGTGGGTATCGGATTCGTAGTAGGGGAGGAGATTGGTAAGAAAATCTCTGTGGTCTTGTGGGATAACGGACAGGTCGCCGCTGAAACCGTAGCTTTCCATGGTTTGCAAGCCTCCGTGATTGATCCAGCCGAAGGGTTCTCGCGTTCGGTTTAGAACGGCGAGCATCATTTCTTCGTGGTTTCCCATCAGCGGGAACAGTTGTGTGGTTTGGCTTAATTGCATCAGGCGATCGATAACACCTTTGGAATCGGGACCGCGGTCGACATAATCGCCGACGGTGACAATGATGTCGTCTTTATTCGGTGCGATAGCGGAGAGGATTGCATTGAGTGGGGCGAGGCAGCCGTGGATATCACCGATAGCGATCTTTCGAGGCATTCGTAACAATCTCTTTTTGGGAACGGGGTTGGGTGATGCTCGGCTAGGTGTCGAATCGAATTCTTATTGGGGCTTCAAGATATGGAAAACCTTCATCCGGCTCAATGGCCGATCGAGCGGCTGGAGCAAGAATGCCGTTGGGAGTTCGGTCGTGGGAGTGGTCCGGGAGGTCAGCATCGTAACAAGGTCGAGACGTTAGCGCGCGTGGAGCATCTCCCGAGCGGGATTCGGGCGATGGCGAGCGAGGAACGATCGCAGGGGAAGAATCGGGAGGTGGCAATGCGGCGTTTGCGATGTGAGTTAGCGGTGCAGTTGCGAGACGTTCGAAGTCGCGGTGGGAGGTGGGGGGAGTATTGTCGCGGGGGAAAGATCCGAGTTTCGCAAGCAAATGAAGATTACCCGGGGTTGTTGGCCGAGGCGATTGGTGTGATCGTAGAGTTTGGAGGGGATTTAACGGTTGCGGCCCAAGAGCTGGGGACTTCGGCGACTCAGTTGATCAAGTTTTTAGCGAGTTATCCACCGGCGCTTGAGTGGCTGAATGGGGAGAGGCAGAAGGCGGGTTTGGCCCCTCGTATTCCTCGTTAGAGGAGAGTCCAATCGAGGAATGCGACTGGGAAAAACGCTAGTGGGTGAGTATGCTTACGAGGGTTAGGCTCTCTGGTGCGGATCCTCACCTTGGTTTGATGAATGGCTGAGGGGGGCGAACGACAGGGTACAGTTGGGCGGAAGGCCCAGGATTCTCGTGCTACCTACACAAAAGGTTTGGTTTGGATTTTATGGATTCAATTGAAAAGAAGTTGGAGTCGCTCGGTTGGGTATTGCCACCTGCTCCGAAACCCGTGGGGCTATACAAGCCTGTGGTATTGGTCGGGAATTTGGTTTACGTGTCTGGACATGGGCCATTGAAAGAAGATGGGTCGTTGATGCTAGGACGCGTTGGGGATGATTTGGATGTCGCGGGTGGACAAGCGGCAGCACGCCAGACGGCGTTAGCGATGCTTGCGACGCTTAAGAGTCAGTTGGGGAGTTTGGACCGGATCGTCCGCATTGTTAAAACCTTGGGATTGGTGCGATGCACTGATGATTTCGGTCAGAGTCCATTGGTGATCAACGGATTCAGTCAGGTGTTTGTCGATTTGTTTGGAAGCGATTCTGGGGTTGGTGCACGCAGCGCGTTGGGAACGAATTCGTTACCGAACGGGATGGCGGTAGAAGTCGAAGCGATTTTCGAAGTCAGGCTTGCTAGATGAGTGAGCGTCAAACACTGACATTTCTTTCCAGGACGTTGGAGCGTGCTGGACTACAACCGAAGACGAAGTACGGTCAGAACTTTCTGATCGACTTGAATCTGCTCAATATTCTGATCGACGGCGCGGAATTAAATCAGCGCGATGTCATTTTGGAAATTGGAACTGGCCTAGGGTCGTTGACCAAGACCATGGCGATGAAGGCCGGTGCGATCGTGACAGTGGAAGTAGATCGTGATTTACAGGCTTTGGCGACGAAAGAGTTAAAGCAGTATCCGAACGTTCGATTGTTGTCGTGCGATGCGTTGCGGAACAAGAATCACTTGCGAGTGGAAGTTCTCGATTCGGTGCGAGAGGGACTTCGTCGGATCGAGGGTTCGAAGTTCAAGCTAGTTGCGAACCTGCCCTACAACGTAGCTACCCCGATCTTGAGCAATTTGATGACGGAAACGCCGTTGGTTGAGCGGATGGTGGTGACTATTCAGAAGGAACTGGGAGAGCGGATCATCGCGAAGCCTTCGTGCAAGGACTATTCTGCGTTATCGGTCTGGATGCAGGCATTGGGTGATTGCGAGATCTTGCGTATTCTCCCGCCGTCGGTATTTTGGCCGCGGCCCAAAGTGGATTCAGCGATCATACGTGTGATTCCGAATGCTGAGAAGCGGGCGAGGATTGTCGATTTAGAGTTCTTTCATACGCGGTTGCGGGCGATGTTTTTCCATCGCCGCAAGTTCTTGCGGAGCGAAGTATTCACTACGATGAAGGATTTGCTTACCAAGCCGCAGGTGGATGAGATTTTGGATTCGCAGAATCTGGCACCCAATCTCCGAGCGGAGAATTTAACGGTCGAGCAAATGATTGACTTGTTGGAGGCTTGCCGTCAGAAGGGCCTAGCGAACAAGACTTAATGGGATTGGTCGTTTGGCGTTGAAATAACATTCGATCAGGGGCCCGACATGCGGAAGGAGACTTGGCGTTTATTGTTCGCCGAGTCGGTAATTTGCGCGACGGCTTTAATGTTTCCTTTTCCAGCGGTCAGGCCGACGGGTGCGGTGATGACAATGGGAAGTAGTTTGGATTCATTGGGGCCGAGTTCTGGATCGGTGTCGCTCCACCGCACGGTAGCTTGTGCGGGTTCAAGCATTTCGATGGTGTATTTTTCTGGTTCGTTGGTTCGGTTAGTGAGTCGGACGCGGAAGTTATTTTGGACGGTTCGCGAAGCGAGTACGGTATAGGGGACACCGGGGCTGGGTATGACTTTGGCGTCAAAGGAGAACTTGGTTGAGAGCATGACCAAGAAGAGGGTGGAGGTTGTTAGGATTAGCAGCGGATAGATCAGGGTACGAGCTCGTAGCCATGAGTGAGGTTTTCCTTCGAGGGCGTCTTGGCTACTGTAGCGGATGAGTCCTTCGGGTTTTTTAATACGGCGCATTACGTCATCGCAAGCGTCGATGCATTGGGTGCAATGGATGCATTCCATTTGCAGACCGTTACGGATATCGATACCGGTGGGGCAGACTGCGGTGCAATGACCACAATCGATGCAGTCCCCTTGGGGTGCTCCGGTACTTTTTCCTTTATGTCTCGGTTCACCTCGGTGGATATCGTAGGTAACGATGAGGCTTTTGCGATCGAGCATGACGGATTGGAAGCGGCCGTAGGGGCAAGCGACCATGCAGAGTTGTTCTCGGAAGAACATGAAGTTGTACATTAGTCCTAGGGTCGCAGCGGCCATGACACCGAAGGCCATGGGGTGTTGCGCCGGGGTAAGTCTCATCCATTGTGCTAAGCGAGCGGTACCAACGAAGTAGCTTAGAAAGGTATGAGCGAGAAAGAGGCTGCAGGCGAGATAGACCGCGAAGCGTGCGACTTGGAGAAGTGAGTTCAAGGATTTCTTTGGCTTTCCACCTTTGCCAGCGGTTCCGGAGAAGATTCGATCGATGGGGAGAAAGAGGAATTCGAGATAGACGGTTTGAGGGCAGCCCCATCCGCACCAGAGTCGTCCTCCGATTGCGGTGATGAACATGATCGTGAAGAAGACCGATAGCATCAGGAGCAGCAGTAGGTCTGTATCGGTGGGATAGAACGTGTGTCCGAAGAAGGTGAATTCGCGAGCGACGATATCGATTAGGACGATTGGTTTGCCGTCGATGCGAAGGTGTGGCAGGGTGACGAAGAATGCGATTAGGGCATAAGCTAGAAATCGTCGGCGTTGCCAATACTTGCCTTTGGCTAGTGCTGGGTTGAGCCATCGGCGTTTGCCATCTCCCTGGAGGGTAGGCAGCACCATTTCATTGGCAGGAAGAAGAGGGCTATGGAGATCTACGGTTGGGAGTGAGCGATTTGCTTGGGGTATTTCGCGGTTTGTATTGCCAGACATTGTGTGATTGTGTGGGGTAGTTGGTGTGGAGCACTATACCCTTTCATCATCGGACGCACGGGAACATTGGGCAAGGAACCGTTGTGTGGAATCGAATGAAACGGGCTGTTTCATTCTGTCGCAGTGGGCATTGGTCGGACGGGTTGTCCTTTTTTGAATTGCAGAGATGAGCGATCTTTGCGAGAAAAAAGAATGGCGACTGAGTTTTCTTGTTTCTCGATGCGGTCCAAGAAGATGCGATGTACGAGATGAAGTTGTTCGTCTGGATCGATAGTGGAAGGGGGGGCGAGTTCAAAGTGAATCCACAACCAACCTCGCTCATTCTCCATCCCGATCCATTGCAATTGAGAAATGTTTGCATTGGTCGAGGAGTCTTTGATTGATCGCGTTGCTGGGATTTGGTTCACTCGCTCGTTGGCTTCTGAAGTGCTGAGTGATTTCGGAAGTGGGATCAAAAAGAACTGATTTGAGAGGAAGTCGGTTGTTAGTTCTTGGAAGTCTTGTTGTTCTTGGCTAACGGCTTTCCCGTGGATGGCTTGTAGAGCTTGTTCTAAATCATGGGGATGCATCCGCAGGGAGACTTCCCAGTGTTTTTCGGCTGGGTTCCATTGCATTTGTCCGATGCACACATGGAACGGGTGCATGGCAAGTGCATGGGATGAAGGAATGGCCCAAGCCAGAGCGATGGACCAAACAAGGAGCAAGCATAACACTGTGAGACGGTTATTCATCGCTTGGGTTTGCTTGTGTTAGTTGGAGGCGTTTTTTGGGTTTATCCTTTTTGTCCTTTTTGTCATTTTTGTTTTTCTTTTTTGGATTTATTTCGGCATCTGTTTTCTTTTCAGGTTGTTGATTGGGCTGAGCGTTCCTTTCAGCCTCTTTTGTTTCTTGGGCTTTCGCTTCTTGGGCCTTCTTTGCTTCTTGATCTCGTTTGGCTTTTGCCATGGGGTTGTCTTCCGGACCTGGTCCCCGACGTTGGGATTTGAAGAGTTGGAAGCGAGTTGGTTCGAGGGTAGGGGGGAAGGAGTTATTATCGCGGTTTACGTCTGCGAGTTCTCTGTAGGGGTCGAGTTCAAATTTCACGATAGGTTGTTCGGTGATGACAAACGTATCACAAAGGTTGGAATCGACTCGCCAAATTTCGGCTGGTAGGCGGATTTCTCGAGTGGAGCCATCTTCGAGGGTTAGCAGGACGATGACTGGCATGACTAGCCCTCCGACGTTTCGAAATTGGAGTCGATAGAAACGGTCAGTGGAGGCGAGGAGCGCTTTGTCTTTTTCAGACAGTTCGCTCATTGCTTTGTCGTAGGCTTTGCGTTGTTCGTCTGTGACTGCTGCGGGATCGTATTCGTTGTAGAAGTCTTTTAGTTCGGGGTATTGGTCAGCCCGTTTCGGAAGGTCGCGATTGCGTTGTTGCGAAAGGCTAGGCAGTTTCGCGTCTTTCTTGGCTTTATTGTCTGCGGCGATTTGATCTGGAGTGCGTTGATCGACGAGGAAGACATCGATTTTATCGAGGGCGATATCGCAGTGATCGGTGGTATAGAACCAACCTCTCCAAAACCAGTCTAGGTCGCGTCCTGAGGCGTCTTCGATGGTGCGGAAGAAGTCGGCTGGCATCGGGCGTTTGAATTTCCAGCGTTGAGCATATTCTTTGAAGGCGAAATCGAAAAGTTCGCGGCCGAGGACGGTTTCTCGAAGAATGTTTAGAGCGGTTGCGGGTTTGCTGTAAGCATTGGGGCCGAACTGCATGATGGAGTCGCTGTTGGTCATGATCGGTACTTGGCTGGTACTGAGCATGTAGGGCACGATCAGTTCGGGTTCACCGCGTTGGGAAGGATAGTCTTGTTCCCATTCTTGTTCGGCCAGATATTGCAAGAAGGTGTTGAGGCCTTCGTCCATCCAAGACCATTGCCGTTCGTCGCTATTGACGATCATGGGGAAGTAATTGTGACCTACTTCGTGGATAATCACGGTGATCAGTGCGTACTTGGTCGCTGCCGAGTAGGTGCCGTCTTCGCGGGGTCTTGGGCCATTGAAGCAGATCATGGGGTATTCCATACCGCCGACGGGGCCATTGACACTGATCGCGATTGGGTATGGGTAATCGAAGGTGTACCGACTGTAGACGTTAAGGGTATGGATGATCGAATGTGTTGAGTATTTGCTCCAAAGCGGTTCACCCTCGTTCGGATAGTAGCTCATGGCCATCACGGGGTTGTCGTTGACGTTATGTCCTTGAGCGTCCCATATGAATTTTCGGCTTGATGCGAAGGCGAAATCGCGAACGGCTTCTGCGCGGAAGATCCAAGTTTTGGTTTCATCAGATTTTGTTTTTTCGTTTTCTTTAGCTTCGTCGGGAGTGACGATAAAGACTGGGCGGTCTGCAGTACGAGCGGCTTCAAGGCGTTCCCGTTGGGATTGTGAGAGGACTTCGTTGGGGTTTTGCAGTTCGCCAGTCGATGCAACTATATGGTCAGCGGGTGCGGTGATACGAACGAGGTAGTCACCGAATTCGAGAGTGAATTCACCTTGGCCTAGATACTGTTTATGTTGCCAGCCGGTCACATCGGTGAATGCGGCGAGGCGTGGGAACCACTGGGCGATTTCGTAGATGGAGTTTCCGTCTTTTTCGAAGAACTCGTAGCCGGTACGTCCACCGACGAACTTGGAGTTGTTGATAGCGTAGGACCATTGGATCTTCATAGAGAATTCTTGGCCACTAAGCAGCGGAGATTTAAGATCGATCCGCATCATCGTATCGACGGTGAAGGTGTTCAGTGGGTGGCCGAGGGTATCGGTAACCGACTCGATTTTGCAACCGCCATCGAAGTTCTTTCGTTCGTAGATGGCTTCGAGTTCTGAAGTAGAGACGCGGCCTGCGAGTCCGCGTGAGGGGCGGGTACGGTTTGCATCGGAGTTGGGGGCAAAGATATTTGGATCGAGTTGGACCCAGAGGTACTTCAGAGTATGAGGGGAATTGTTTTTGTAGCGGATGGTTTCTGAGCCGACGATTCGATTTTGTTTCTCGTCGAGGGTTACATCGATGGTGTAGTCGACGCGTTGTTGCCAGTAGTCTGGGCCGGGCTGTCCGTCCGCAGCGCGGTAGCTATTGGGGGTTGGTAGGATTTCTTCGAGTTGGCGGAATTTATCTTCTTGTCCGTATTTACGGTTTGGGAAAGGCTGAGCGAACAGTTGAGCGTTCAGGGATAGGAAGAGGGTCAGCAGGACGGCTTGGATGAGGTTCACTGGGGGCATGGATAGTTGTTGGCGGAAAGATTTCTTCGATGTCATCGGAGTTTGCGAGTTGGATCCGGGAATATGTGCTCTGATTCAAAGATTGGAAGGGCCGCTGCAGGTCGGTTGCTTGAGCCCTGTACCAGTGTGATTGCTAGTAGGGGATTCTCCAAGGTGCTCTGGTAGAGATTTGGCTTGGAAATCACAGATGAATCGATTGTGAGGGCGTTACAGACAACCTGTTGGCTAGAAAACGTGTAATTGATTCTTTGAGCAAGGAGGGTCTCGCAAAAGAATAAAATCCTGGAGTGATTTGCTTGCTTTACGTTTGCTTGGGGGCATAGTTGTATATCGAACGCACGCGTTGGGGTAGCGTACCCGCCGGGAGTAGAGCCTGGTGAAAGTGGCTAAACGTTGTCACGCTCATAGGGTTTTCGACTGCCCCACGGTGTTTCGATTTCGAGAAAGTTGTTTTGATTGTGATCCGGGCTTGTCCCGGATTTTTTTTTGTCGGTTGATAGTGGCGCTTGGTTGTTGAAGTAGGGGTTGCGGGGGGGCATTGTACGAGAGAGACTCGTGCAGAGATGCACCAGGGAGTCAAACCGGGGCGCACGCAAAGAAGCAAAGACGCAAAGTACACACAGGGTTCGGGTGGGTTTCGCGGTCGGGGGTTGACGGGGCTGATGCGATGGTGGTGATTGGTTAGTTGTAGTGGTTTGAGGATTCGATTGCCGACCGCTTCACCGCACCCTACGTTGCTACGACTGTATCGCACGTTCGGAGGTGGAGCGT
This sequence comes from Pirellula sp., assembly GCA_040373655.1. GTDB lineage: Bacteria > Planctomycetota > Planctomycetia > Pirellulales > Pirellulaceae > JBKCUI01. The sequence continues at coordinate 9,663 of JBEICB010000136.1, forward strand.
ATGCAACTGTGTGGGTTAGGTTGAGGTGGATGGGGGTGTTGTTGCGTCGGCGAAGTTACTTTGTATCTGGTGGATTTCTGGCAACGAGTAGAGCTTACCTCGGTTACATCCAGGACAGCCCTTTGCGGTCGAAGCCCAAGCTTGGGGGGATTTGAGATTCTCTTTCCAGAAGGGCCAACTGCGACACTGTTTGGGGCGTGCGTTATAAACGCTACATCTTCTTGTTGTCGGATCGAGGAAGATGCAATCACCGTCGGAGTATTCAACGAGGCTTTGACGCGCGCCGATAGTCCGCAAAAACTTGCGCTCGAAGGTGTCTAGGTCGTCTTGATACCCGGCTGCATTCGCTAGATCGAGTATCTCTTGTTCGTCCACCCAAACAAATCCAGATTGAGGACCGGAGCAGCAGTTGCTGCAGCCTGTACATTGAAAGGCTAAACCGGATTGGTACCAAGGAGCATCTTCGTTGGGTTGTTCTGGTGTCGTCACGCTCTGTATTGAATCTGCTTTAGGATAGTTCGGATCGAAGGAATACACTCATGCCGAAGACTTCTTCGAAGAGCCCGCCAGATTGACGAACGGTAAGTTGTTCGAGTGAGACGTCTTCGACTCCTGGAGCGAGGATCACCAATCGGTCGTTTTCACGTTTGCATCGCAGCGAGTTGATGCGTTGGGATCGCGATTCGTCCAGAGCGATGGCGAGTCGCAGAATTGCGGCGAGCTTGCATACGGCGACGCGATCGTCGCGATCAAGCGTTGCGTAGCCTTCATGCTCAGGCTGTGGCGAGGAGCGACGTTGGTAACGGACGACGAGTGCGACCAAAAGTTGGTCGCGATCGGAGAGTCCAAAAAGCTCGCTGTTGTTAATGATGTACATCGCATGTTTGTGATGCGATTGCGTAGAGATGAAGGTTCCGATTTCGTGGAGGATTGCTGCGAGGTATAGGATTAACTCCATCCTTTGATCGAGTTGATGCTCCGGTTGGAGGTCTGAGAAGAGTTTTCGGCATAGGGTAGCTACGTGGCGAGCGTGGGTTTCGTCGAAGGCGTATTTTCGGCCGAGGTTGATCGCCGAGCGGATGATTTGGTTACGCAGCTCGACGGTCCAAGCGTCGCGGTAGGATAGTTCCGTAAGGAGACCATCTCGGAGGTTGGTGTCGGCAACAAAAAGCTGATCGCATTTGAATTCTTTCGCGAGAAGTGCATAACTCATCAGAGCGGGCCAGAGCGTTTCTGTGTCGGCAAAACTCATAGAGTAGCGGCGGATGAGCTCCTCCTCTTGCAGTTGGCCGATATGCCTTGCAAAGGCAAGAAGTGAATCGGCAGAGAGTCGGTGGAGGGCTTGGTTGCTCTCGACGGCTTCCATATTTTTTACCGCCATGCGGACATCACCACCGATGGCTACCATTTGGATTTGATTTCCTTCGTCAACGTGTTCAAAGATTTGGTGCACGATGCGACGAATTTGCGTTTCGATGATTGCGCGTTGTTTCGCATGGGAAGTTTTGAACCGGTCGACTTGTTCAAGCATTCTGAGGGAGCCGAGCCGATAGGTATTCGAGAAGAGGACGTTCCCTGCGCAGACGACGAGTATTTCGGTGCTACCGGTGCCGACTTCGACGACGATGGTTTTGACCGAGGCCAGCAAAGGGTTCGATTGCAAAAGGGGTTGGATCCCCATGTATGTAACGCGGTTGACTTCGGCTTCGTCGAGCGGTTTGACTTCGAGTCCCGTGGCGATATACATTCGATCGATGAAGGCAAGTCGATTGCTGGCTTCTCGTACTGCGCTGGTGGCGACAACGCGGATTTGGTCTTGGCGTGTGATGCCGAATTCTTGCATGAGTCTGCGGTAGCTTCTCAAGACACGTGCACATTCTTCGATGCTTCGTCGCGAGATCGCTTGGGTGGTAAACGTATCTTTTCCAATCGAGACGGCTTGGGATACTTCTTCGAGAGTGCGAACTTGGCCTTGGTTGATTATTTCGGCGATAGCCATGCGTACACTGGTCGAACCGATGTCGACGACGGCGACGAGCCGGGACGGATTGGTCGCTGTTGGCGGGTTGGTTTTCGTGGAGATGTCGGTGGACATGGGTTTTTAAGGCAATTCTGGGGCTTTGGGCGTTGAGGGTTTATAGTATTCATTCTCCACTGTTCGGATGACTTCTGGCAAGGACAAACCTTGTTCGATTGCGATTTGGGCGCAGTGGTCGAATTCCGGGGATAGGGATTTCGAGCCATCGATGGAGGTGATGAGTTTACAAGGGACTGGTCCCCAATGCGTGGGGACCTCGATGATGCTTCTCGGGAGGATTGCGCGTTGTTGCGAAGCGATTCGAATGCCGAGGGTGCCGGTATGGCGGAAGATGCAATTCTGGATTGGGGTGGCAAGTTGAGGTGGTGCGAGAACGGACAGGAGTGTTCCTGGGCGGTTCTTTTTCATTTGGATAGGAGTACAAAAAACGTCCAGCGCGCCGGCTTCCCAGAGTTGTGAGATTGCAAAACCGATCTGTTCTGGGGGGATGTCGTCGAGATTGGTTTCGAAGACGAGGATGTTATCGAGATGGCTTTGCGTTGGGGATTGGATCGGAGATTGTGGGATTTGGGTTGAGGGGGGCCCC
>JBEICB010000107.1:0-17360 GCA_040373655.1 Pirellula sp.
GAACAGAGTCGCCAACAGCGAAATGCCTCCACATCGGGCAATTGGCTGCCGATGTAATTTGCGCAGGTTGTCCGGAAAATCGACCAACCCGAATCGAAAAGCCAATCGTCGAGCAAATGGGGTGATTGCGATCGAGATCGACAATCCCACCATCAACGCTACCAATGGCAAAATAAAAGGTTGAGGCATTCGGTTCTCAGCGGCTTGGCGGATGTTTAAATGCGGTGCATCCCGCTTCCATCTATCCTGAACTCGATTGATCCGTTTGGCTAGTAGTTTTCTAGCGTTTTGCGAAACTCTTCATGATTACCCTTACTTGGTGAAGGCTAGTTCCAAATCGCTTCGAGGCAACCCCTGTCTGTAGTACTTTCTTTGATGACAGGGAGATCTACTCCCCTGAGCAACTCGTAGTTTCCCCCTATAATCGAGGGTTTGTCCAAGTGACCTTTGCAAGTCGTTCGAGATTTTTCGTGAAGGATGGGAGTCGATTAGTGTCCAAGTCACCGAGATTCAAGTCACCGAGGAGGTCGTTTTGGCGCGCTATTTCCCTAGGTTGGCTCTTGGGAAATTTCACCGGCATAGCTCCCTTCGGATTTCCTGTCGAAGACTTCGCAAATGTCCCTGCGGTGGTTTTTGGGCAATCGTCCGAGGTTCAAGGGACGCGGGACGGCCAGGACAATGCTGCCCCGGCGGGGACGGAGGAAGTAGCCCCTGGCCCTATCGTCAACCGTATACGCCCCCGATGGATCGGTGATCAGGGTTTTTGGTATACCAAACCGATCGCCAAGGGGGGGCAGGAATGGGTCTGGGTGGAACCTGCGACGCGAAAGTTGCTTCGGGCTGAAAGCCTGGAAGCGTTGGAGAAGTTGTCCGGCGTAGCGTTGCGCGCACCGAACAGTACTTCTGGCCGTGCCCGTGTAGAACCTTCGGAGACCTTCGACGATGCACGGATCGAGATTTCGATCCGCAATGGATTGCAACAACCCGTTGATTTGTTCTGGGTGGACTTCGAGGGAAATCCGCAACCTTATGGTCGTCTAGCCCCAGGCGAGTCTCGGAAGCAGTCCACGTTTGCGGGGCATTCTTGGGTAGCGACCGACGAAAATCGAAACCCCGTCTGGACGGGTAAAGGTTCCTCTGCGGGTGAAACTTTAGAAATTCAGAAGCTCGATATTGAGTCTAACAGGAACTTCTCTCGCCGAGGCCGGGGGCGTCGCGGAGGCAATCGGCCACCGGAAACGCAGTCAGGTATAGCGAACCCTTGGCAAGTGGTCCGAGAAAACCATCAACTCCTATTCAAGTCGTCTGATGGCCAAACAATTCTCTCCACGGATGGACTTCCGCAGGGAGCAGGAAGTGACGCTCATCGTTACGATCAACCCATTTTTTGGTCGCCTGATTTTCGCTTTGCTTTTACTCTCCAAATGACTCAGGGTGATCACCGTGAAATCACTTTAGTGGAGTCATCGCCTAAGGATCAGTTGCAACCCAAGCTAAAAACGATTCGGTACGATAAACCAGGAGATAAGCTCGATCAGCCTGTTCCAAGGCTGTTCGATCTCGTCGAGAAGAAACAGATTCCACTGGACAGTACACTCTTCGAAAATCCGTGGTCGATTGATGATATCCGCTGGGAACCAGATAGCTCTCGCGTTACCTTTCTCTATAACCAACGTGGTCATCAAATATTGCGATTAGTAGCTATTGAGCCTAAGACCGGGCAATGCAGCAGTCTGATCGAGGAAAAAAGTCCGACTTACATCGACTACGCTGCGAAAGCGTATCGAGAGCGGCTCGATGAGTCGAACGAAATGCTTTGGGGAAGTGAGCGCGATGGCTATTATCATCTGTATCGTTTTTCGCTAGTCGACGGAAAATTATTGAATCAAGTCACCAAGGGACCTTGGGTGGTTCGTTCGGTAGAACGCATTGATCGCGAAAAAAAACAAATCTGGTTTTATGCAGGAGGGATCGCCGCTGGTCACGACCCCTACTACAAGCACTTTTGCCGTGTCGACTTTGACGGGAATAATCTCTTTCAGTTAACGGATGGAGAAGGGACCCATGAAGTTGACATTTCTCCGGACGGTCAATGGCTGATCGACACCTATTCTCGGGTGGATATGCCGCCGGTGCACGAGTTACTGTCAGCCCAAACGGGGGAAAAGGTACTGGAACTCGAACGCTCCGACTCGGAGACGCTTTGGACTGAGACTAGCAAACCGATTCCTTGGGTTGCAAAAGGTCGCGACGGCCAGACGGACATCTATGGAATTATTGTCCGCCCTACGAAAATGGAGCCTGGCAAGAAGTATCCGGTGATTGAGAACATCTACGCAGGTCCACAAGACTCATTCGTTCCAAAGGCGTATTCCGCTCTCAACGAGTATCATTCGCTAGCTGACCAAGGATTCATCGTTGTGAAAATCGATGGAATGGGAACTTCGAATCGCAGCAAGGCGTTTCATGATGTCAGTTATCGAAACCTCTCCGACGGCGGGTTTCCGGACCGAATTCTATGGATGCAATCGGCGGCCAATAAGTACCCTGAGATGGATTTAGAGCGAGTGGGCGTCTACGGCGGTTCGGCCGGTGGTCAGAACGCACTTGCAGCCCTTTTATTTTTCGGAGATTTTTACGACGTGGCGGTGGCAGATTGCGGATGCCATGACAATCGAATGGATAAAGTTTGGTGGAATGAACTTTACATGGGTTGGCCTGTCGCAGATCACTACGCGGCAAACTCCAACGTGGTGAATGCACACAAGTTGAAAGGCAAACTTCAACTGGTTGTCGGAGAACTCGATACCAATGTAGACCCTTCTAGCACCATGCAAGTTGTTGATGCGCTGATTAAGGCAGACAAGGACTTTGACCTTCTTTATATCCCTGGGGGAGGGCACGGTATCGGCTCGTCCCCTTATGGAAAGAAGAGGAGAGATGCGTTTTTCCGTGAACACTTACAAACTCAGCAAGTAGGCGATCAGCAGAGTGGAAAGTAGATTTGCGACAGCCTAATGTGTGGTGCTTCGGGTAATGTCGTGTGCAGAACATTTCGATCTTCAAGCTTTGTGAGGCTCGAGGGCTGGCACGCACTCTGCTGTTGGTTATGCCGAAGTGTCAAACGGATTTATCTAACTTTTACCCATTGAGCCAAGCGATCACTAGGAGCGAGGAGCCGAGGATCGCAACGAGAGCAGCTATTACGCCAGCGGTTGAGCGAGGCATGGTTGGATATTCTAGCCTTAGTGTTCTGATATCCCTTTGGTACTCGTACCAAGCGAGAGTCAGAGAGATTAGTCCAAGAGCGATCATTGCGATTCCAAATTGTCGTGGGCCGATCAACGAAGTTCCACGCAATTGTTCTTGTCCCCCCAAGTTAGAGAGGTCCAACTGAAAGAACTTGTAGGCGGAAAATCCGAACGTGATAAGTGAAGTCGCCGTGCGCACTGCTGCCATGATCGTTCGTTCATAGGCAACCCTGGTTCTCTCGATCGCAAGTCGAGTAGGGGTATCGAGCGTGGGAAATTCCGATTTTTCCATTGAGTTGTGCATCTGGATAACCCTGTTTCTAGATTTTCTCCCACGTTGACGCCACCGCCAGTCCAGAATAGTCTTACATAGACCGGGAACGATATAGGAATCGATCAGGGGCATTTTTTCCGATTTGCGTAAAGTTACCTCAATGATGTTGCAGTCTGCATCCAGTAAGTGTCATGCTTCGAGCCGTTGGTGGCTCGTCGTGATCTGGATGTTGGCGATTCCGGGCATCCGACCTGTGGTCCACGAGCATCGCGAAGTCCCATCAAACGCTGCGGATGCAGTTCTCTTGGAGCAGCATTTAAGCGCCTTCGAGCATACATCCGGTGGATCTCAGGATGAGGTACATGTCCATTGGGTTATTTCTTTTGATGGCTCGTTGATGGGGCCCTTTCCTGAAGGAACGTCGTTGCATGGTCCCGCATTAAATGGCTGGGACTCTCTAAGTGAGGAAGTCGGTGGGCTGTTTGCCTTGGAGCTTGGAGGTGGCCAGGATCGATTCTCCGAGAGCTTGCTCGTCGATTCCCTGTCTTTTCTCAAGCATCGCCTGAATTCTTGCAATGATCGACCTGCTGATGCTTGCGAATCGCAAGCGTTGTTTTGCATAGCGCGTCTGTAATTTGGAAACCAACTTCTCTGTTGTGTTACCTAGTTTTGACGCACTTGCATTTTTGGTTCGATAATGAATTCACTACAACACGCACTACGCGGATGGCCGTTCCTTTTGCTTACTCTCGTTTTGGGTGGTTCCCTAGGGGCGTTGAGTTGGCGGCAGTTGACGCTTCGGTCGGTTGGTGCTATCGATTCAAGATCTGTCGATGGTAGGTCGGACAAGCAACCTCATGTCCCGGCGGTGCAGTCCGATGGTGTGCCGTTGGATATCGTACTTCCGCAATCGCAATGGCAGGCGGCTGGCATTGAATTGGTCAAGCCGACCATGAGTGAATTTGTAACGCCAGTTAGGTTGACTGGTAAAGTCACCCTCAACGAGGATCGAATCGCACACATCTATCCAATGGTCGAGGGAACAGTCGACGAAGTTTCGGTGACGTTAGGACAGAACGTGACTTCTGATGACTTGTTAGTTGTGATTCATAGCCGTGAGATTGGGCAAGCGAAATTGGATCTCTATCAAGCTCGTTTGCAGAGCGAGATAGCGATTGTCAAGCGTGACTTACAAGCGAAGATTGCGGAGAACACTCGCCGATTGATTGGGGCTTTGCGTCAGATGCGACCGATCCAGGAGATCGAACAAGAATTTCGCGCGTTGGCGATGGGAGACTACCGCGAGCGTTTACTCTCATCGTATTCCGGGTATTTGAAATCCCAGTCGGATGTGACGCGATTGGAAAATGTGCAGGACAGTGGAGCCGTCTCTGGCAAACTACTTTTGACAGCGCAAGCGACTAGGAATGCGGATTTAGCAACGTTTCAAGCCAGGATCGAGCAAATAGAATACGAGATGGAAACCGAGGTGTTGCTCGCTAATCAAACGGTCAAAGAGGCAGAAACCCGTGTTGCAGTTGACGCAACGAGTTTGCGAATTCTGGGGGTGGACACTAAGGATATCGAGAGTATTGATCCTGCATCTCAAGGCCAAGCGATATCGCATTATCCAATCCGAGCACCATTTAATGGAACGGTGATCACGAAGGATTGCGCTTTGAGGGAGCAAGTGCGGCCCAGTGATTCGGTGTTAACAATCGCAGATCTTACTTCGGTTTGGATCACAGCCGATGTATTTGAAGAGCACGTTCCCTTGCTCAATGCTCTTGATAAGAAGACCGTCTCCATCGTCAATGAGGCTTGGCCTGATAAGACCTTTCAGGCGCAAGTCTTCTTTACCGGTGAAATCATGGATGAGAAGACAAGAACCATTTCACTGCGGGCAATCGCCACTAACCCAGATCGTTTGCTGAAGCCCGGAATGTTTGTCAACGTACTGATACCCGGGGTATCGCAAGGAAATGGTGTGACGGTACCCAAGGATGCCGTGCAGGAGCATGAAGGAAAGAAGTTTGTGTTTGTTCACTTAGGGTCAGATCGGTTTGCACGCCGTGATGTAGAGCTAGGTCCGTCGAATGACCAAGGGGTTATGGTCCGAAGTGGGATCGGGGTATACGAGTCCATCGTTGGTCAAGGGGGATTCATACTCAAGTCAAGAATGTTGGCGGAATTGCTTGGTGAAGAGTAGTTCCTCGCAAAATGGCTTTCTTTCCCATCACGCTAGACATCAGATATAGATTCGTAGACCATGGTTGAACCGATTATTCGCTGGGCATTACAGAACCGATTTATTGTCTTATTACTCTCTTTGCTGATACTTGGGATGGGGGCGATCGCCGCCATGACCATTCCGCTTGATGCTGTCCCTGATTTAACCAACGTGCAGGTACAGGTTCTTACCAATTCACCATCTCTGGGGCCGGTGGAAGTCGAGCAGTTCATCACATTTCCCGTAGAGAATGCGATGAGTGGTGTGCCGAAGGTTGACGAAGTTCGTTCGATCAGTCGGTTCGGGCTAAGTGCGGTTACGGTAACATTCGAAGATGGTACCGACATCTATTGGGCTCGCAATCAAGTTAACGAGCGATTGCAGAAGGCGCGTGAGAACATACCCCCGGGGATGGGAACGCCAGAACTCGGTCCAATCGCCACTGGGATGAGTGAGATCTATCAATTCGAAGTTCGGGCAGAGCCGGGCCATAACCATTCTTTGACGGAGTTGCGTTCCATTCTTGATTGGCAAATCGCTTTTCAGCTACGTAGTGTGCCTGGTGTCGTGGAAGTGAACACGTTTGGTGGTGAGCTTAAGACTTATGAGATCCAAGTGGATCCTTCGAAGCTACAGAATTACGGGATTTCACTTTCGGATGTGTTCACGGCGTTGGACGAGAACAACGGAAACGCAGGTGGAGGATATATCGCGCATGGGGCGGAGCAACGATTGATTCGGGGCGAGGGATTGGTTTCATCTCTCGAGGACATCAGAAATATTTTGCTTGAAAGTCGCGATGGAACTCCTATTCGACTCAAGGAGATCGCCGATGTGAATTTTGCACCGATGCTACGTCAGGGGGCCGTAACGCGGGATGGGGATCGGGAAGCGGTCATCGGAATGGTGATGATGATCATGGGTGGTAATTCTCGCCGCGTTGTTGAGGACGTGAAAGAGAAAATCCAAGTAATTCAGAAGACCCTTCCGGAAGGGGTAGCTATTGAAACATTTTATGACCGTACCGAACTGGTGGAAAAAACGATTCACACCGTTGCGGAAAACATCGGGCTTGGTGTTTTGCTTGTCATCGTCATGTTGATCTTACTGTTGGGGGACATTCGTGCAGGTTTGATTGTGGCCACTGCAATTCCGCTCTCGGCAATGAGTGCCTTGATTGCGATGCAATATGCCGGGGTTTCGGCGAATTTGATGAGTTTGGGGGCGGTTGACTTTGGCGTCATCGTCGATGGTGCAGTGGTCATGATTGAAAACTGTATGCGTCGGGCTTTGATGCATCAGAAGCAGAATCCAGGTTCCAAAGTCCCGTTAGCGACATTCGAATCTGCGGCCCTTGAGGTTGGCAAACCGATTCTGTTTGCTGGATTGATCGTGATCATCGTTTTTATACCGATTCTGAGCCTTCAAGGTATGGAAGGGAAAATGTTTCGGCCGATGGCGTTTACTTTTATGTCAGCGCTTACCTCGGCATTGATCTTGTCCATCACCGTGATGCCTGTGCTTGCTTCTTTATTTCTCGCACGAATGATTCAGCAGAAGGATACATGGCTAGTTCAGTTGCTCAAGCGTGCATACACGCCTTGTCTTCATTTTGCAATGCGTTTGCCGGTTTTGATGTTTGGAGCGGCTGTATTGCTGTTCCTCGTTAGCTTATTGATCGCATCGAGGTTTGGGGTGGAGTTTGTTCCTAAACTCGATGAAGGGGATATCGCTATCCAGGTTACGCGTTTGCCAAGCGTTTCATTGGAAACGTCGACGGAGATGACCAAAGCTGTTGAGCGTTGTTTACTAGAGTTTCCGCAGGTGATCACCGTGGTGTCTAAAACGGGACGTCCGGAGATTGCGAATGATCCGATGGGTGTTTATCAAACGGATGTGATCGTGAGACTTAAGCCACCTAGTGAGTGGCCGGAACCGATTTCCAAGCTTGAACTGGTCGAACAGATGCAGGCAGCTCTGGAGGAGAAGGTTCCGGGTAATGCATTTAGTTTCACACAGCCGATCGAATTGCGAGTACAAGAATTGGTAGCAGGTGTACGGTCGGACATCGGGCTAAGTCTCTACGGCGATGATCTTGAGGTGTTGAAAGTCAAGGGAGACGAACTTGTCCAAGCTCTTCAGCGAGTGAAAGGTTCAGCTGACGTGGCCGCACAACAAATCGCGGGGCTTTCTTATTGCCGAGTTATCATTCGCCGCGATGCGCTTGCGAGGTACGGTGTACATGCACGCGATGTACTCGATGCAGTTGAGACGGTTGGCGGAAAAGTGGTGGGGCAAGTATTTGAGGGTCAACGTCGTTTTCCGATCCAAGTCCGATTGAGCCCAGAATGGAGAACCGATGTAGAGAAGCTTTCGCAGTTAAAAATTGAGGACGCCAACGGACGGAAAATACCTTTGTCCCAGCTTGCTGAAATACAGGTTGAAGATGGGCCTGTTGAGATTAGCCGAGACGCGATTCGCCGTCGGCTATTGGTCAGTTGTAACGTACGAGGGCGAGACTTGGCGGGGTTTGTCGCAGAAGCTCAAAAGGTGGTTGATGATTCGGTGAAGTTGCCTTCAGGTTATGTTTTGCATTGGGGAGGTCAGTTTGAGAACCTCAAGGAGGCATCCGAACGGTTAGCAATTGCAGTTCCTGTAGCACTTCTGTTGATTTTCTCGCTTCTGTACCTGACTTTCCAATCGGTCCCTTTGGCCCTACTGATTTACCTAAACGTACCAATTGCAGCCACCGGAGGGATTTTTGCGTTGTGGATTCGAGATATGCCGTTTTCGATTTCGGCCGGTGTCGGATTCATCGCCTTGTTCGGAATTGCCGTTATGAATGGGGTGGTGCTGATAGAGCACATTCGACACTTGCAGCATACAGGGAGTTCATTGCAGGAGGCGGTGATGAACGGCGCTATGGATCGATTGCGGCCTGTGTTTATGACCGCTGCGTGTGGAGCTCTCGGCTTCATTCCTATGGCGGTTTCTAGCTCGTCAGGGGCGGAAGTTCAGCGACCGTTGGCAACCGTCGTTATCGGCGGTTTGATTACTTCAACCATCCTGACGTTACTTGTTTTACCATCGATTTATCGGTGGTTCGCGCCCTCTTCTCAGGCGGACGAACTGTCAGTCAATCATGGCGGTGGACACCTGACATCGGAGAATACTGCAACGCTTTAGCAAGGGTCTCTTGGTCCTATTCGCTTTCTTGCTCTTGCTCGTTCTCGTGCTCGGATCAAGCTTCATTCGTGTGCCACAAGAGTTTTTCGATTACGAGTACCGTTTCACTAAGTACCGTTTCACTGAGCACGAGTAGGAACTGAGCACGAGTAGAAAATCAGCTCGCTAGTCCAAACCCCATGTATTTCACTCACTATATCTCCTGAATAACCGGTTTCTTTGGGTTTGAGCGAATTCAAGGTACACACATTCGCTGAACTGATGGCACCGTGATATCGAGCGTGCTACACTGGAGATGCAACGAGCGTAGCAATACGTGAGTGTTCGAGTGGTTTTCCCAAGTGGGTGAACCGGAAAAATCGATGGGATCGAAATTCCAAGGGTTCTGCTTTCCAAGTGGTAATCGAGCAATGATGCGACAACGACAGCACTCATGCCGACATTACGCTCTTGCGCGTCGAGAAGCTCTTCAAATTGGTGCTTCTGCAATTCTAGGGCTTGGAGTAAATCACTGGGCAGCTTTGCGGGAATCGCAAGCGCAGGAAGTGTCAAAGCCGAAGGCGAAGTCGTGTATTTTTATCTTTCTCTCAGGGGGATTAGCGCAGCACGAGAGCTTTGACATGAAGCCTGATGCGCCTCAGGAAATACGGGGAGAGTTTCGACCGATCGCAACACGAACGCCGGGGCTACAGATTTGCGAGCATCTACCGAAACTCGCTTCCATTAGCCATCTGTGGTCGTTGTGTCGATCCTTGGGGCACTCATCGAACGATCATTCGGTAAGTCATCATGTGATGCTCACTGGCCAATCAGGTTTGCCAAGTGGTTTTAACCCCAGTCTTCCGAATCGCACCGATTTTCCATCAATAGCTTCTAAGGTTGGTTATTCATGGTCGCACGCGAAAGCATCAGGTGCGCCTAGCAATAATCTACCTCCCGCAATCGTGCTTCCTGAACGATTAGTTCACAATACTGGACGAGTACTGCCGGGCCAACATGCTGGAATGATGGGGCAGTCGAGCGATCCGTGGTTTTTGGAGGCATCCTCGTTTCATACGACCTCCTATGGAGCCTTTCCGCTCTTTGGGTTTGATCACCAAGGCCGAGGCAAGGCGGACGATCGAATTTTTCAGGCTCCCCAGTTGTCGGTTCCCCATGCGCAACGGATAGAAGACATACAAGCTCGAATGACGCTTTTGGACCGTTTGAACCAACAGCGTCGAACGCTGGATCAAGTGGCGAGTCGTAATCCACTCGATCGCCATCGGCAGACTGCAGTGAGTTTGATGGTAGATCCCAAGGTACATCGAGCGCTGGATGTCACAAAAGCAAATCCGGATAGCCTTGCACGTTACGGATTGCATTCGTTTGGTTGGTCACTATTGATGGCTCGTCAGTTAGTCGACGTTGGCGTTCCCTTGATTCAGGTAAACCTCGGGAATAACGAGACTTGGGATACCCACGGAAATGCGTTTCCGCACCTGAAAGACAAATTACTTCCTCCGATGGACCAAGCCGTCTCGGCATTGCTGGAAGACCTCCATGCATCGGGGCAACTCGACGAGACCCTGGTTGTGATGGCAGGGGAATTTGGTCGAACGCCGAAGATAACCCACCTAGCAGAACATTATAAACTTCCTGGGCGCGATCATTGGGGGTCTTGTCAATCGGTCTTGTTTGCCGGCGGAGGAATCCGACACGGGGTGGTGGTTGGGAAAACGGATGCAAAGGGGGAATATCCGGTTGAGTCCCCTGTGACGCCGGAGAATTTTGCTGCAACGATCTACCAACAGATGGGAATACCGGCAAATGCACACTGGAATGACTCTCTGAATCGTCCTTTTGCCCTGTACCAGGGAGAACCCATCGCGGGTTTGATGTAAAATTGGTATGCCGGATGCCATTTGTCCACGGCTTGGATCTCCACGAATCGGAGCCTCAAGCATGGGATTTCCCACCTCGCATCCCCCCTCCCACCTAAATTCCCGACATGCTCCGACGATCCTCTCCACCGAAGCAATCCACCATGGTGTATTTGAATGCAAAAGGTTTTGGTCTCGTACTAGCGTTGCTGTCACTGATTGCATGTTTGCAATCCCAAGAGGTACAGGCCCAGTTGGTGCTCGGCGGGGCCGTTCCACAAGCTGTAAAGCCGGGAAGAACAGCCACCGTGGAATTTACGGGTCAGAATTTCAAGGCGCCGTTGCGACTCGCCGCATCCGTTGCTTGCGAAACGAAGTGGATTTCGATTGAGCCGACCAAAGCTGTAGCAGAAGTGCTTTTCGCCGAATCGGTCCCGTTGGGCCCCATTGCCATCTGGCTTGCGACGGACGATGCAATCAGTGAATCCTATCAGTTCTTGCTCGATGACTTTGAATCCATTCGAGATAACGGAGCCAATCACTCCAAAGAGCAAGCTCGGGGGCTTGTACTACCCTGTGCAGTGGATGGGAAGTCGGATGCAACGCAAAGCGATTTTTATTCGGTGACACTGGAAGCCGGTGCAACGATTGGTTTGGATTGTATCGCGGAGCGATTTGGTTCGACGATGGATCCTGTAGTTCGAGTTTGGAATCCGCAAGGCACCATAGCTCAACAGTTCGATGATAGTCCGAACGGTCCAGATGTTCAGGCTCGATTTACGGCTTCGGTTGCGGGTCAGTATGTGATTGAGGTTGTAGATAGTCGATACGCGGGGGATGGGCGTTATCGGCTAAGGCTCGGATCATTCATCTCTCCGTCCATTGCGTACCCTTTTGTAATTCATCCAAAAAACGCCTCTACAGTGCGATGGATCGGGGCGGATGGTAGCCATTTTGAGTCCCCTTCTGGGGTTCAAGTATTCGAGCTTACACATTTGGATCGAACATTGGTTTCGGCATCCTCGCCGTCGGGCCCGGGTGGAATTTGGGGTGAGGTATTAGTTCGAGATTATCAGACATTCGCAGAACCTTTGGAATCGGTTGCCTATGCGGGAGCGATTGAATCGCCCATGCCTGTACCGATTGGTATCAGTGGCCGAGTAACTAGCGAGAAAGAAACAGATTCGTATGTGATTTCTGGTCTGCAGGGGCAGGCTGTGCGGATTCAGTCTAGAACGCGTAGTCTTGGGCTAGCGACGCTGCTGAAACTTGCACTGTTTGATGCGGCAGGCAATCGAATAGGTGAGTCAGCATTTACCGACGAAGACTCAGTCCTCGATGTGACTTTTCCCACAACCGGATCTTATATTTTGAAAGTCACTGAATGGCTTGGACGCTCCGGTGCTCTTTTTGGGTACTATGTCGATGTTGTCCCCAAACCACAGTTTTCCCTAGTCTTAAAGCCTGATGCCAAGTCTTTTGAGACACGGTTGTTGGAATCTGGATCGGGTGCAGCTTTTATCGACATGCTCGTGCAACGGGTGGAATATGACGGGCCCATCCAAATAGAGACAGTCGGGATGCCTAACGGACTGCGTATGCTTAATCCGAGTATACCTGCCCAAGCGAAAGAGCATCGACTTTATTTTGCGACAGATTCTACATGGCCCTCGAATTGGACGGGCCCTTTGCAATTAATTGGAAAAGTGCCCGACACCCCGATACGCTCGCAGTCTCTGCAGACGCTTGCGCAGCGTCGTGCGAAGCTTCCACATCAGCCTTTCCCGTCTCCGCGCATTGAAGGGCAGTTCGCTTTGTCGGCATTACCCGGGGGCGAACCATTTTTTGGTTTAGATATTCCACAAAACCTCGCGTTGGCCGCTCCTTGGAAACAGCATGTCATCAACACGACAGTGAAGCGATTGAAGGATACCTTTAAAGAGCCAATCAGTGTTCTGTCGGTCGCTGGTCCTCAAGGATGGACAGTGCAGCCGGCACTCGATAAAGACACGCTGAAATTGACGATGATTAGGATGGATAGTACTCCAGTCCCGGCACCGAGCCCGACTTTAGAAACTCCCGAGAATAAGTTCCCCACCATTCAAATGGCCATTTACGGCCAGACGGACCGAGGACGAATCGAATCGGTATCAATTCCGTTCAGCTGGTTTGAACCGTTGACCTTGGTACTCGAACCGGCCCCTTCGGTCTTGCCAGGTGGTTCCTATCCATTGACCGTCAAAGTGGAGCGTAGAGGTTTTGAGTCTGTACCTTCTACGATCCAATTACGGGATTTACCACCGGGGCTGGTATGTGAGCCGATTGTGTTGCCTGCTGACCAGACTGTTGCCCAACTGACATTGCGTATCGCGCCTGAATTTGTGCCGCCAAGTGGGCCCATTGCGATATCCGCGATGGCAACTACGAAGGTTGGCGAGAACGAATGGCAGACAAGTAGTGCACCGATCTCCTTGGGGTTCGAACCGCTTCCGTCGAAAGTTGAGGCATTTCCAACACAAGTGAGCCTTCGTCGCAGTCGCGATCATGCTGGAGTTGTTTTGACCGGATGGGATGCGAATGGGGTACCTCGCGATTGGACAACTCGCGTGCAATGGACGGTTGCGAATCCAGCGGTTGCTGTAATTCGTGAAGGCCGTATTTATCCAGTAGCCAATGGGCAGACCGAGGCTGTAGCACAGATCGGTCCACATCGCAGCGTGGTACCGGTGACAG
Organism: Pirellula sp.; assembly: GCA_040373655.1. Classification (GTDB taxonomy): domain Bacteria; phylum Planctomycetota; class Planctomycetia; order Pirellulales; family Pirellulaceae; genus JBKCUI01. The sequence goes on from JBEICB010000107.1 coordinate 13,537, forward strand.
TAAGTGGGCTAGAACAACCGGCAAGAGTTGAATTCGAAAATGAAGTACTCGTAGCGCTTTCCAAGCAAGGTTGCAACTCAGGAGCTTGTCATGGTTCGCCAAGCGGAAAGGGGAACTTTAGATTGTCGCTACGAGCATTTGACAGTGTCTTGGATGCGTTGACTTTGGTTCGTGAAGAAGCAGAGCGACGGATAAACCCGATTGAACCGGAGAAGAGTTTACTACTAACAAAGCCACTGATGAAAGTGCCTCACGGCGGTGGTACGCAGTTACACAAGGACGATGCGGCTTATCAGATCCTCGTCGATTGGATCGGCCAGGGTGCCCCGCTTGATCCACCGGGTGCGGCTCGCTGCGTTCGCTTAGAAGTATTCCCAAATTCGGAGCGTGTTTTAGCGAAGGACCAAGGGGAGCAACAGTTGGTGGTGATTGCGCATTTTGCTGACGGCACCTCGCGCGATGTGACCAAGCTTTGCGCGTATGAGAGTTCGAATACCTCCGTGGCTGAGGTTAATGTTCATGGAAAAGTGCGTCCCACGGCACGCGGCGAGTCAGTTATTCTCGTTCGCTTTTTGGAACATATCGAATCCATTCCTTTCTTGTTCGTCGAGCAGATCCCTGGGTTCGAGTGGAAACCACAACCGGAACAGAACTTCATTGATACTCTTGTTGATACCAAACTCAAGCAACTACAATACCAAGCTGCTCCGTTATGTACGGACGACGTGTTCTTGAGGCGAGTTTATCTTGACTTGTTAGGCATTCTGCCGACGGTTGAGGAGTCCATTGCTTTTCTAAATGATTCGACGCCAGATAAACGCAACCGGTTAATCGACCAGTTACTTGTCCGCCCTGAGCACGCAAAGTTCTGGGCCTTGAAGTGGGGCGATTTGTTGAAGATGACTGGGAAGGCAGTTGGTACTGAGGGTGTCTTCAAGTACTACCGTTGGGTCGAGCAAGCGATTCGGGAGAACATGCCGTACGATCAGTTTGCGAGAGCATTGCTTTCGGCAAATGGGTCCACTTACAGCAATCCGCCAGCTAATTTCTATCGAACGGCCGCGGACATGAATGAGTCCGTGGAGACAATTTCCCAGGTGTTCCTTGGAGCGAGGTTGCAGTGTGCAAAGTGCCACAATCATCCTTTTGAGCGATGGACACAAGACAACTACTACGGCCTTGGAGCATTTTTCCAGAGAGTTCAACGGAGCAAAACTGCACGTCCCAACGAGATGCTGATTTGGACCCAGAATGCAGGAGAAGTTGTTCAACCGAGAACAGGGCAGACGATGAAGCCTTGGGTACCTGTCGCAGGTTCCTTGGACATTCCAAACGACATAGACCGCCGCGAAGCGTTTGTCGCTTGGCTGATTCGACCTGAGAATCCTTATCTTGCTCGTGTAGAGACAAATCGTATTTGGAGTCAGTTGTTCGCGCGGGGGATTGTAGATCCGATCGATGATTTCCGTGATAGTAATCCACCAACCAATCGGCCATTACTCGATGCATTATCGAAGCATTTTGTTGATTCGGGGTACAATAGACGGGAGTTGATTCGAACGATTTTGCAAAGTCGCACCTACCAAGCGAGTTATGAGACGACGCCTTGGAATGAAAAGGATCAACTGTACTTTTCCCATCAGCATCCTCGCCTGCTGAGCGCAGAGCAACTGCTGGATGCAATCAATCAGCTTACGCAGACAGATCAAACGTTAGCTGGATTGCCGGCAGGTACAAAAGCGACGCAGATCCCAGCACCCGATCTAGCGAAAGTGGATTTCTTGAAAGTGTTCGGTCAGCCCGAGCGCTCGACCGTTTGCGCGTGTGAGCGATCCGAAGATTCCAATTTGGGGATGGCCATTGAGTTGTTTAACGGTTCGACGGTGTATGAGAAACTTAAAAACCCCACAAATCGTTTTCGGCGAATGATCGCAGAGGGGAAAGGTGTCGAGGAGGTTATTCGTCAGATGTATCTCGCTGGGCTTTCCCGTGTTCCGACGGAATTGGAACTTCAGGAGGCGCTTAAGCATTGCCAGTCGAAACCTGATCCATTGTTGGGGCTGGAGGATCTTTGTTGGGTTTTGATTAACACGGACGAGTTCTTGTTTCAACACTAGGTCCTATTCCAGATTGAGGCTTGTTTCAAGACAAGTTAGCAGAGCGCCTTTTTGTACGAGTGTCAGAAGAAACCGCTTTGATTTACCCCAGAGCTATAACCCAGTTGAGTCGATTTGTGAACCGAAATTTTTTTTTAATCGTTTTCCTCGCATGGATGTACTCCGGGCATGTTCTAGCACAGGAGGGAGCGGTGCCGGCTTCGGTACGATTCGCAGACCAAGTTGCTCCGGTGTTACAGGAACATTGTGTAGCTTGTCATTGCGCCAAGCGGGCTGAGGGGGGCTATCGACTCGATACCGTCGAGCAGATGTTCAAGCCTGGAGATGGTGCGGCGGCACCGATTGTTGCTGGGAAGAGTCAAGAGAGTGAGTGGGTGCAGCGGATTCGGCATGCTGATTCAACGCTTCGGATGCCCGCCGACAGCGAACCTCTCGATGCGGGTGCAATACAAATCATCGCAAGTTGGATCGATCAGGGGGCGGATGTACAAGGGCTCTCAGCGACCGATCCGTTATGGATGGTGATTCCGCCAAAGACCTATCCCGCTCCTGCGGAGCATTATCGCAATGCGCTTCCGGTGACAGCGGTGTTATGGAGTCCAGATGGGAAAATGCTATACACGTCCGGATACCATGAGGTATTAGTCTGGAATGCAGAGAGTGGTGCGTTAGCCGGGCGTATTACGAATCAAGTACAACGCATTCATGCCTTGCGTTGGAGTGTCGACGGAAACAAGTTGCTCGTAGGTGGTGGAATTCCCGGGCAGCTTGGCGAGGTGCGTCGGGTAGATCGAGCGACAGGGGTTGTGGAGGCGGTTCTCGTAAGGGCATCCGACGTGGTGCTAGACATCGCCTTGCGACCTGGTAAAGACGAGATCGCTGTTGGTTTGGCAGATAATACGATTCGGCTTGTGGATGTTGCACAAGGCATAACACGAAAAACGGTATCGGTGCATGCGGATTGGGTCACGCAGGTTTCTTACAGTAATGATGGAGCGCGCATTGGATCATCGAGTCGCGACAAGTCTGCCAAAGTGATCGATGCAGAGAGCGGTGAGCTACTTGGTAGTTATCCGGGGCATGGAGCTGCTGTTCGCGGCATTGCAGCGATTGAAAATGGGGTTCAGTGGGTAAGTGTCGGTGGTGACAACAAGCTGCATCGTTGGGAGTTGGAGGGAGCGAAGAAAATTGCGGAGGTAGCGTTGGGGGGAGAAGGAGCACGCATTGTGCGAGATACAAACACTTTGTGGATTCCCAACGCAGATAAGCACTGGTATCGCTTGGAGTTGGCAAACAATGCTGTTGCGATGAAGCAGCCGGGGCATGAGGATTGGGTGACATCCTTGAGCGTGCTACCGACTCCAGCACTGTTAGCAACAGGTGGTATGGATGGGATGATTCGCACGTGGAATCTCGGGGATGGAAGCCTTGTGAAGGCTTGGTCCAGTAAACCCTGAGCATCGTTAAAAGCTAGAGTATTCTGATTGGCTAGCTGTTGAGTCAATGCCCTTGGCTGTCTCAGCGATAAGCGTTGCAAGTCGCTTCATCGCAAAAGCTTCACTTGCAAAATGCCCGATCATAAGCATTGTGATGCCTCGTGCCTCGGCTTCTAAACATTGGTGGTAGGTCGCTTCTCCGGTTAAGAACAGATCGCACCCGCATTGCGCTGCTTTGGCTAACAAACTACCGCCGCTACCGCATACGATC
>JBEICB010000171.1:0-10190 GCA_040373655.1 Pirellula sp.
CTACTTTCCACTTTCTACACTCAACTCTCTGAGAGCCAACGGCTCTCCCCACCGTCTGGCGAGCGGTGGCTACGGGATGAGGAGCGCTAACGGTAGCCACCTGCTGCCAAGCGGTGGATGTAGCGAGGAAGATCTCCACCGTCTGGCGAGCGGTGGCTACGGGATGAGGAGCGCTAAAGGTAGCCACCGTCTGCCAAGCGGTGGCTACGAAGTTTGCGGCTCGTACAACGATTGGGCTCCATAGCGATGGGCTGGGGTAATAAAAAAACTCGCGAACTTTCGCTCGCGAGTTTTAGCTTTTCTTGTGCTGCGTCAATTCTCCACAGCCAACGGTACATGGCCTATCGACCGAAGCCGATGGGATTAGCCAACGACCTTGGTAACCGACTCAACCATTGGGCCGAGAACTGGTTCGATGACTTCCTTAACGCCAGGAATCGCATAGAGGGTCTCAAGGATTCCGCCGACTTTCTTCAAGTACGGAGCAAAGAATGGGCCGAGAACTCCCTTGGCAACGTCTGGTACTCCGGTCATCGAATCCGTGTAAGCCTTGGCTGCTTCTTCAAGCTTGCCAACAGCACCCTTAGCGGTGTCTACGTCGGTAATGCCTTCAAGAGCAGAGACAACACCACCGAAGGAGCCATCAAACTTCTTCTTCAGGTCGTCCATGCTAATCCCGCCAGGTAACTCAAATGCTTCCTTGATTACAGGCGGCGTCGCGTTCTCAGGTGGAACGGTCCTCTGAGTACCCTTTGCAGCACCGTCGTCCTTCGCTGGCTTTGAGCCCACCAAGTTGTAGAGCAAGAAACCAGCGGCTGCTAAACCGAGAATTGGCCATAGCCAGTTCATCGAGCCAGATGGCTTGACTGCTTCTTGAGCACTTCGTGCAGCACTAGACGCTGCGTTCGAAGCTGCGTTGGTTACTTGCTTACCAAGATCTGCCAAGCCCATGACACCCTTTAGCTCGTTTGGCAAAGCGCTGCTGAGCAGATTGCTTTGGCTTCCGAGCAAGTTGGTCAAGACGCTTGGGTCAAATCCGCCTGCTGCCTTAGCTTGCTTGCCCACAACACCCATAACGATTGGTGCCAAGGAACCGAGAAGCCCAAGAACGGATTTGTCACCCAATCCCAAGAGCTTCATCAAAACCGATACAATGCTCGCTTGGGAAGAGCCCAATAGCATTGGCAACAACGATGTTCCCATGCTGAGCAATTTCGAGTTCGCACCACCGGAAAGTAGGCCTCCGAGGTTATCGAGAATCGATGGCTCTTTATCTTGTTGCTTGAATAAGTCGCCGAGTTCAGCAGCGCCGGAGGAAGTCGAAGCCTTCTTCACGAGACCACCGAGCAAAACTGGAATTGCTGCTTCGATTGCTGAGCCTGTCTTGCTCTTGTCCAAGCCGACTGCCGAACCGATTTGATCTGCTACACCACTGCTTATCGCAGTTTTGACCATGTCCATCAAATTAATTGCCATACTCAAAACTTTCTTTTATTGAGAGGTCTCGAAACATTCCCACGGACGCGCGTTTTTCGCATCACGGCTCCGTTGCATAATATCACCATTTTTCATGAAAATTGCAGGTCTTTGTTTTGAGAAATACGAGAAATCTTTTGGTATTTCCTCAAGTCTGCGCAAGATCCTGTATTTCTACTTACTTCGCCGTCCCCCCGCTGGCGTGGCTCCCGCCGCGCTCGTTTATCTATTCAGCAAAGTCCGCTTAAACCAAACCTGAGTCGCATCGAATTGCGGTTTCTGGTAAACGTGTCCTTGCCCATGGTTCCAGAATGCTAGGTGTCCGGGCTTCGATGCGTTCTCCGAGAGCTCTTTTGCTCCCCCTGATGACGGCGCAGCGTACAATTTCCAGGCTTTTTCTGCGGCGGCGAGGGTTTCTAAACTTGAACTGCCATCGGCTGCTCCTGCCCCCCTTTCGCCCCCTAAAATCAAAAGGTCTCGCGGCGCGATCAAGCTAAGTAGTTCGTGGTGATCCCAGTCCTCACCCTCCAACCGAGGGGGCTTGCCAAGGTACCACGGGGCATCCCAATTGGTCGATGGAATCGAAACTCCCCCTTCACTTGCTACTCCGCTTAAGACACGGGGGTCGGCCGCCATGAGGTAAAGGACTTCTTTGGCTCCCAAAGAATGCCCAAATGCCCCCACGCGTGTTCCGTCGACAACGTCCAAGTCCAACAATACATCGAGTGCTCTGCGAGCATCAAAAACCATTTTCGCGATACCTCTGGCTTGAGGATGACGCTTCTGATGCCGCTCAGTGGCCTCCTGAAATTGCGTCACGTCTTGCCACAAATAACATCGCGGACAGATCACGACATAACCACTTTTGGCAAATTCCAGTCCAGTAGCGCGTGGGCCATCGGCTTGCACTCCCGCGATCTCATCGATGTTGCTACTCGTTGTTGGATGCAAAGCGACGATTCCTGGACGCTTCCCGTCGCGAAGGACTTCGTTCGCAATATCTGATTGTGGAATCAATAGATAAGCATTCATGAATACATCGGGTTCAACCTCGATGCGAATTTCCCGACGTTCCACTCCTTCGACGATCTCACTGGAGAGGACTTGCACGAGAGGAGCTAATCCAACCGGTGGCATCGGTCCCAACAATGTCTGAAATCGTTTGCGGCGAACGGTGCTCTCGGCTTTCCATTCCTCAAGTCGATCGCTGAGAATCTTGGTCGGGTAAGAAGTCTGGTTCCATCGCAAAGCTTTCCTGATGAAATCGTCCTGCTTGCGGCTTGCCGAGAACGAAGCTACACGGCCACTGGTCTGCGAGCGAAAGCGTACGAGCCGTCCATGTTCAACTTCTGTGACAACTACCGTTTTTCCATCTTCGCCTCCAAAACATAGATTGCTAGGTCTTGATCCTAGCACATCGATCTCTCGCAGTTCGTTTCCTTGAGGATCTAGTACGACTACCGTCCCCTTACCGTACCGAGTCACAAAGAGATTGCCTTCAGCATCGCAACGCATCCCATCAAACCCATGATCTGGGAACTCTTTGAATAGCTTCTTGTTCGCAAGTTTTCCGTCATCTAGGATTTCAAACCGCCATATTTTGCGCTGCACCGATTCATTTACGTAGAGCCATCGCGATCCCGGTGCAACCTCGATTCCATTGGTGGTCCCCATAGCATCCGCAACGATTTCTGCTCGCCCATCAAGATCGACCCGCCATATTCTGCCGGTGGAAGCACCCCAGTTAGGATCGCTTGCAAAAACGGTCCCATCGTCCGCAACCGCTAAATCATTTGGTTGATTCATGGTGGGTTCATGGCAAACTAACTCTGCGCTACGAGTGATAGTGTCGATGCGCCAAATCTTATGCTCCACGTAATCCGCCACTAGCAAATCACCTTGGGAATCAAAGACGATCCCATTTCCAGTGCTCGTTTTGGGTAGTTTCAGGAACACCTCGCTAGCTCCCCATCGGTCGGTCTTTCCAATGGTTTGTTGTTCTTGATAATTCACTGCGTAGACATTGCCCGCATTGTCGCTAACCGGACCTTCGATCCCTTCGGTGAAAGAGTGATCTCGCGTCAATGGTTTGGTTACATAAACCTCCCCTGAAGTATCCGCTTCGTAGATGTCCCAACATCGCTTGCGGTCCGACGACCGCTGCATGGCTTCCTTCGCTAACTGCTGATTCGCAGGGCTAAGGTCCGCAAGGGCATTTAGCAATACGGAGCTGACCATCTCGTGTTCAATATCGGAGAGGGCACTGACGGCTCCCATTTGCAGTTCTTCGTTGGCAGATTTTCCCAAGAACGTTTTGATTCGCTCGATGGCTTGCTCAGCAGGAAGCATAGCTAACACGCGGATTGCGTCGTATCTAGTTCCAATGGGCGTCGATTCATTGATGGCCATCCGCTGTGCGCTTTTGAGCGTTGATTGCCAACGCCCCGACCATTCTGGCTTTTGCGCAACGGCCTGTTCAAGGATTTGTTTCGGCCATTGACCCTCGAGCCCTATTCCGTTGATGATCGCGCCACCAAGAATTACCGCTTGCCAATCATCCCAACTTGCCACTTGGCTATTCGGATCTTGAGACGGTGTTGCAAGGGAAAGATCAAGCAATTCATGAAGGACCTTTTGGCGTGTTTCTGGATTGCGGACTGCCGCAATGGAGATTCGCCAGATCATCGGGATTCGATCGTATTGCCGATCAGGTGATCCTTCCGGCACTTCGAGGATAGAAAGGTCTTCGGTCCAATTTCGAATCAGTCGCGGTGCAATTGCTCGATGCTCGGCAACCAGTCTCTCCAAGACTGCTTCCTTTTTTTCTTCCAACAATTGTTTCGCAATGCGCTGTTCTTCGATCGAACCAGTATCTTGAATAGCTGATTCTTGCGCTAGTAAATAACCATGCTGTAAGTTAGGGATAACTTGCAACGCTAACGCGAGGAATCCAAACAGTGTAATTGCACACTGCTTTTTCGATGAACGACTACTGATGAGTTGCTTAGCTACCGCAATTCGCATCGAACGGGCAAGTTGGATCGTGAGCATTGCTGCGTACCTCAAACATCGAGCGGTTTAACTTGGGAATCAAGAATTCCCAGTATAACCCCTAGTGCCCAAGCTGGTGCAGGCTGGCGAGAAGCTGCAATGACGAAGCGCAACGAATAAGAAGCGCAACGAATACGAAGCGTGACGATAACTAAGAATTCGTCGGTGCAGCGGCAGGTGCGGCATCTGTTGCCGGTGATGCATCTGCGGGTGTTGCGTCTAATGGGGCGGCATCTGCAGTCGGGGCAGACCAAGGTGCAATTGGGCTGCCATCGGGCCCTTTCGGGTTCGCAGGACTAGTTCCACGCAAGCTCGCCACGTAAGCCGAAACCATCACAATATCGTTTTTATTTGGGATCCGCGTAGCCCAAGCAGGCATCGCTCCACCAGCGACTCCTTCGTTGATAACTTTGACGATGTCTTCGACCTTCTTGATGTGTTTGTAGTTTTCATCGCAGAGATTCGGGCCGATGACCCCACCACCTTCTGGACCATGACACGAAACGCAGTTGATCTTGTAGATCGACTTGCCCACCTCGTTCCACTCAGGATCCTTCATGTATTTAACCAATGTGGCGGCATCCGGAGTCAGTTCGCCGATGTCTGCATACTTCTTCTTTTGATTTGCATCCAAAGCGGCTGCAAACTGCTCGTGGACCGAACGATTGGGGCCGCCGACATGGAAGTACAAGAGGTAAAACGGTGAAACGACCACCGTCAGCACAAAGAGCCATTTCCACCAGCCAGGCAATGGGTTGTCATACTCCCGAATGCCATCGTAAGCGTGGCCGAGAGGTATGTTTTCTGTGGAAGGATTTTTCGATGAACTCATGATGGTGATTTGGTAGTTTTGTTTTTGGGTTTAGGATCGACGACATCGTCGGTCAACGGTATCGATCCAAACCGATCGACAGACTCTTTGCGCAACATCATCGCACCGACGACGATCGCGATGAAACTGCATGCGAAGATCACTAAGGCAACTTCGTCGAACCAAGAATAATCTAACCAGGAAACAACGTCTTTGAGCATGAACTATTGAGCTCCGTCGCCTTCTTCTTGCGAACCAGTTTTAGCGTCGGTGCTAGCGGTCGCTTGCCCCTCTGTGGCTTGCGGCGCTGTCTCAGCAGGTTTGGCTGGCTCCTCGGTTTTGAACAAGTCCGTTCCCACACGTTGCAAGTAAGCGATCAACGCGATTGCGGTGGTGTCTTGGATCAATCGACCGTTGTATTCGACCGGTCCCCCTTGAGTAATGATTTGAGCAGCGATTTGCTCGGCCTGTTGCCGTGCAAGCTCCGCAGATTTCGATACATCGTACGGATATTCGGGATGCAAGAACTTGGCCGCTTGAACCCGCGGTTCGATTTCTTTGTAATTTAAACCCTCTTCAAGCAGATGTCGGTAGCTCGGCATGACCGAACCAGGCGAAATCACCATAGGGTTCTCGAAGTGCCGCCAATGCCAAAACCCACTTTGTTGAGTAATGCCGATACGGGCCAAGTCAGGGCCGATTCGACGTGAACCCCATTGGAATGGGTGATCGTATACCGATTCCCCTGGTTTGCTGTACTCGCCATAAAGTAGCCGCTCGGCGACCATTGGGCGAATCATTTGTGAGTGGCAGTTGTAACAGCCCTCCGCAACGTAAACATCTCGACCAGCGATCTCCAACGGTGTATACGGCTTGACCGTATTGATTGTCGGAATGTTGCTTCGTATCAAAAACATGGGGACGATCTCGAAGAGACTTGCAACTATCACCGCTAATGTTGTCATGATAGTGAACTTTACCGGCATGTGTTCCCAAGCACGGTGCCAGTTCATTTGAGCAACGCGGTCGACTTTGGTTGCCAACTCCAAGACCGGGGTTCCATCAAGCGAACTAGCGGATACGACTGGTTCGACATAACCCTTCGATAACCGAGGCGCGGAGTAAACCGGGACTTCGTATTTCGCCGGACGGTTCATCCATGTCATGATGGCATTGTAGGCGAGCATCAGGATACCCATGACATACAACGCACCAGCTCCGACCCGAGCCCACCAAAACGGAACAATCTCTTGGACGGTCTCTAAGAACGCGTAGACCAAGTCACCGTTTGGTTTTTGGGCCCGCCACATCAAGCCTTGGGTGATCCCAGCGGCGTATATCGGAATGATGTACAACAAGATTGCTATCGTACCGATCCAGAAATGCCATTCCGCAAGCTTCGTACTCCAGAGTTTGGTCTGATACAGTCGGGGCAAAAGCCAGTAGATCATGCCAAAGGTCATGAACCCGTTCCAACCTAAAGCTCCCGAATGGACGTGTGCAATCGTCCAGTCGGTGTAGTGCGACAGTGCATTGACACTCTTTATCGACAACATGGGGCCTTCGAATGTCGACATTCCATAGAAGGTGATCCCAACGACGAAGAACTTCAGCACTGGATCCGTTGTGACCTTGTGCCAAGCCCCTCTAAGGGTCAACAGTCCATTGATCATTCCGCCCCAAGAAGGCATCCACAACATAACGCTAAAGAGCATTCCGAAGGTACTGGCCCATTCCGGCAACGCGGTGTAGTGCAAGTGATGCGGGCCAGCCCAAATGTAAATGAATACCAAAGACCAAAAGTGAATGATACTGAGCTTGTAGCTAAAAACCGGTCGCTCTGCCGCTTTCGGCATAAAGTAGTACATCAACCCGAGGAATGGCGTCGTCAGAAAAAATGCAACTGCGTTGTGTCCATACCACCATTGCATCAGTGCGTCTTGTACCCCTGCGTATATCGAATAACTCTTGCCCCAACCAATCGGTACTACCAAGTTATTGAACACGTGCAAAACAGTGACCGTCACAATCGTGGCGATGTAAAACCACAGCGCGACGTACATGTGCCTCTCGCGACGATGAATCAACGTCATCAGAAAATTCACGCCAAAGAAAAGCACCCAAACTACCGCGATGGCGATATCAATAGGCCACTCTAACTCGGCGTACTCTTTGCTTTGCGTAATCCCAAAAGGTAGCGTCAAAGCAGCGGCCACGATGATGGCCTGCCATCCCCAGAAATGCAATCGGCTCAACGCGTCAGACCACATGCGGGCCTTACAAAGCCTTTGCGTACTGTAATAGACCGCTGCGAAAATGGCATTGCCAGCGAACGCGAAAATAGCCGCGTTCGTATGCAAAGGTCGTAACCTTGCGAACGATAGTACTTGGCTCACATCCGAACGCAGGTTATCCGCAAGTGAGGGGGATACCAATAAAAATGCCACTAACACTCCGGCGGCTGTGCCCACAATCCCCCAAAGAATCGTCGCAGCCACAAACCAACGTACGATGTCGTCGTCGTAGCTGAACTGCTCAAGTGCTTCGTTGTCGTGGTGGGTCGATGCACCGGTGCCCGATGCCGAAAAAGAAGTCGCGGTTGCTGTGTGGGTCATCGCTCTAAATTAAGTGTGCCAGCGCCAAATCGCTCAAGGTACCAAACGTCCGAGTTCAAAAGGCTTGAACTCGAACAAGACAGCACGAGATCCCACCCCAATATGCCAGAGTTCAGAGCAGGGTTCAGTGCCGCCATTGCTACTTCATTCTAACTCTCCCTTCGACAAAAGGTCAGTTTTCATGCAGACCTTTCGGAGGTAATTCACCGCGACAGATTGAAGCAACAACCGAAAAATCAAGCGAAACGCTTGATTTTTTGCTATTAAACTTGTGTTATTTGTGTGTCTTCCGCACCGCAGCTCAATGCCGCCGCGTTTATGTAATGTCCCCACCCTCTGGCGAGCGGTGGCTACGGGATGCTGAGCGCTGAAGGTAGCCACCTGCTGCCAAGCGGTGGATGTTGCCAGGAAGATCCCCACCGTCTGGCGAGCGGTGGCTACGGGATGAGGAGCGCTAAAGGTAGCCACCTGCTGCCAAGCGGTGGCTACGGGATGCTGAGCGGTGGCTACGGGAATTTTGCTTCACCGCGAATCAGACAATCTCCGGAACGGCAAAACCTTCCCGATATTGTCGCTTGATCCAAGCGTTACCAGCTTGCGCGTGCTCGCCAACAAAACGACCGGTTTCCGGGGAGAGTTCCATCCAAGAACTCATCCGTAATCCAGCTTGCTCTGGCGGAACTCCGTGGGCCTCAAGATGCGCATGCATCTCTCCCATGAGTCCTTCCCAGCCCGGGAAGCTCATCGCGGACTCGACCTTGCTCCGTACGTCTTGCTCGTTCCCAGCTTGGAAGCAGATGTTAGCAAAGTTGCACCAACCGGTTGAATCATGTCCAACTTGAACGTCTGCATTGAGCAAGTCACGGTTTCTTGTCTTGACCCCCTCGATGAAGTTCGCTTGATGTCCCCCACCACTGTTCCCTTTGAACTCCTTGATCAGCTTGCCGCCGTTATCAAAAGCTTTCGCCGAGCCGCGTTGGCCTTCCAGTCGACCACCTTCGGCATACACGACGTATCCGCTACCTGGTCCGGGTGCATCAGGGGACTTCTTGCCGTCTGGTTTATCGGGCAGGTTGCTCAATCCGATCACGACGGGGAGAGAACCGGTATCAAATGCGACTGCGTGGACGTTGGGAGATACACCTGCATCATTCCAAACGATGCGTCCACCTCCACCGATGATTCGTTTCGGGACGCGGACGCTGTCGCGGAATACGACATTGCGAACATCGTCGAGCACATGCACACCCCAGTTCCCCATCTCGCCTGATCCAGTATTCCAATCCCAGTGCCAGTCGTAGTGCCAACTATTGCGATACACCGGGACATCCGCTGCCGGGCCGAGCCACAGATCCCAGTCGATATTTGGGTCTTTTGGCAGTGGATCTTTTCGTTTGCCGATTGGACCACGGACTCCATAACGATTCACACGTACACTCTTGAGCGCTCCGAGCGACTTGTCTTCATGCAAGAACTTTTTGATCTGTGCTTGCATCGGATCGGAGCGCTGCTGTGTTCCGACTTGGCAAATCCGTTGATACTTTCTAGCCGTTGCAATGGTTTGTTCACCTTCCCACTGTGTGTGCGACAAAGGCTTCTCTACATAAACGTCTTTTCCAGCTTGCATCGCCCAGATAGACGCTAGACAGTGCCAATGATTACAAGTCGCTACGACAACTGCGTCGACATTTGGGTCTTCGATCATCTTGCGAAGATCCTTTTCGGTTTTTGCACCAGGGAATCGTCCCTTCGCTTTTTCTACGCGACCTTGGTCTGGATCGCAAAGACCGACGATTTTGACACCCGGAACTTTTGAAAAACTCCCCATCAGCTCGTTTGCTCGACCACCACAACTAAGAAATGCAACTCGGATCTCATCGTTGACCAAAGCATGTGCACGGGAAGGTATCGCAGCAGTGATCGAAGCCGCAGTTGCAGTGGTCTGCAAAAACGTTCGGCGGTTCAAACCACGACGAATTGGTTGGTGTGAGGTGGTGTTCATTTGGAAGGGCCTAGCTCAAGGAGAGGAACTGTATGAAAGCAAATCAGTTACGCAATTACCAAGCCTCACAATCGTGGGCTTAAAAAACGTTCGGCACAGTATACTATCCCGTAGCCACCGCTCGCCAGACGGTGGGGAGAGCCGTTGGCTCTCAGAGAGTTGAGTGTAGAAAGTGGAAAGTAGAAGCGGGCGGGCAAATGCCCTGCGATCTTTTTTGCGTCTTGGCGCGTTTACC
>JBEICB010000266.1:0-5898 GCA_040373655.1 Pirellula sp.
AGGAGCGATCCGCGACGTTGTCTTACCGTAGACGGATCGCAGGAGCGATCCGCGACGTTGTCTTACCGTAGACGGATCGCAGGAGCGATCCGCGACCATTGCTCACAGCACACGGATCGCAGGAGCGATCCGCGACACTATTTTGCCTCACCAGGAGAGGTGTAGAGAGCCGATTCTCCAGTCGAGCCACTGGTCAATCCTGGACTTGCACTCTCCACCGAATTCTCAGCTGCCGAACGGGCCATCGAAGTCAATCGCAGGGCATTCTGGATCTCGATGTTTGAGAAGTACAACTCAATACCGGTGTACTGACATACCTTGCGGGGCTTGCTTGCCAATTCTTCCCAGCTCAATCCGTTTGCAATGTGCCAAGCGGCAGCTTGGGCTGTGTTTTGTGGGACTTGTCCCTTGGCCAAAGCTTTGCACAACTCTGCGACTTCTGGGTTCGCATTCACTTCTGATAATTTAACGATTCGGTACTTCATTCGTGGATTGGGATCTGTTTTGCCGTGCTCCAGGCAAAGTGTCGCTACAGCAACCTTGCGAGGACGGTCTGGCTCGACTCGCATCATGCCACCCATGCCCATGCCACCCATGCCACCGCCACCCATACCACCCATACCGCCGCCACCCATTCCACCCATTCCACCGCCGCCGAAGCCGCCACCCATACCTTGGCCACCACCCCCCATACCTCCCATGCCGCCGCCCATACCACCCATGCCACCACCGCCCATACCACCCATGCCACCGCCACCCATACCGCCCATGCCACCTCCCATGCCGCCCAATCCAATACCTTGAGCTACCACAGGCACGGCTCCAAACGTCTCAGGGAGAACAATATCAAGCGACTCACCAGACTTGTTCTTGAAAATAATGTTAGCTTGCGTGGAATCCTTGCCAATGTAATCGACTTGGATCAATCCCTGATCCATCGCTTCAAACATCTCAACTTGGCGAGCCTCACCTGCCTTAGCAGGCCCAGATCGCTTGGCTTTGGACGCCGAACCCGAAACTTTGCTCGCTTTCAAAGCGTCAGCATTCTCGTTCGCCCAAGCGCCCCCTTCGAAATGCGGAGCTACAGGGGCCAATGCCAATAAGAGAGCGAGGCGGCGGATAAGCGTTTTCATCGCAGGAGACCTTTGACTGGGAACCTAAACTGTTGGAATTCGACGTATGGACTCGTTCGAACTTTTCGTTTGAACTAATCGTTTTTCGGAATGCAATCGCTGTGCCATTCGAAAAAAGATGCTTGCCAACCCTCGTCAGCGTAATCGATTTGACCGAAAAATCCATTGTTTTTCGGAGAAAAAGACCCCGCAAAGCCCACCCAGACCGCAAAAACCCAACCCTTCTTTTCGAAAGCTCTCCCGGTTTGCGTTGCAAGAATGTAGCGGTTTGCTACCTTCAAGTGTTCAGAAATGCGTGAGCATCGCGCAAAAACATTGAAGTCTCTATCTAAAGAGGGAAGGCACTCTATGTCCATGTATGTAGGCGAAGCGTTGGTAGGCGATGGAAACGAAATTGCACACATCGACTTGATGATCGGTAGCAAAGACGGCCCTGTAGGGGTTGCTTTCGCAAACGCTTTGGCGACCCAAAGCAGCGGTCACTCCAATCTGCTCGCTGTGCTCGCTCCAAACGTCGCGGTCAAGCCTTCGACCGTGATGATCACGAAAGTGACCATCAAGGGAATGAAGCAAGCTGTCCAAATGTTCGGCCCAGCGCAAGCCGCTGTCGCCAAAGCAGTTGCAGATAGCGTTGCCAGCGGCGTGATCCCTAAGGATCAAGCTGAGAAGCTCGTTATCGTTTGCGGCGTTTTCATCCACCCAGCCGCTGCCGATGATCGCAAGATCTACGACTACAACTATCAAGCAACCGTCGATGCAATTGCCAACGCCATGAAAGGCTTGCCAACCGCCGACGAAATGGTCGCAAAGAAAGATACCGCTGCTCACCCATTCAAAGGCTTCTAAGCCTTACGATGGGAATTCAAGTGGGAATACAAACCAGGCGCTCAAAGGTGAGTGCCTGGTTTTTTTGTTTCGAGTCAGACCCTAGGTAACCTCTGTCATGTCCTTCCTCAATGACCTGAAAGTCCTCTATCACCTAGTCCTCCGGCCCGTTCGCGGAAAAGACCACGCGCAGCGCATGGAGAACTTCTACGCCGGCCAAGCCGCTCACTACGACGATTTTCGAAAACGACTCCTACAAGGTCGCGAAGATGTCTACAGAAAACTCGGCGAAGAATGTAACGGGACTTGGGTCGACTTCGGCGGTGGCACCGGTGCTAACCTTGAATTCATCGGTGAACCGATCCGCAAGTTCGACAAGATCTATGTCGTCGACCTCGCAGAATCCCTTCTCGGCGTCGTCGGACAACGCGTAGCAAAACACGGATGGAACAACGTCGAAGGTGTCGCTGCAGACGCCACAACTTGGTCCCCACCGACCAACCAAGGCCTTGCAGATGTCGTTACCTTCTCGTACTCCCTGACCATGATCCCCGATTGGTTCGGAGCAATCGAAAACGCAAAACGAATCCTTAAACCCGGTGGCCGTATCGGTGTTATCGATTTCTACGTCTCGCGAAAATATCCCCAAGATGGCCATACGCGCCACGGTTGGTCGACTCGCTCCTTCTGGCCCCTTTGGTTCTCCAACGACAACGTTTTCCCTAGCCCAGATCACTTGCCCTTTCTATCTCGACACTTCAAGACACTCTGGTTGCAAGAGAAACGAGCCAAAGTCCCTTACATGCCATTGGTACGAACTCCCTACTACCAATTCATCGGTTCCAAAGAGTCTACGTAACGCTACTGACCAAAATACCCATATCCTTCCGGTCACTTTCCTCAATCAACCTCTTCTCAAGAACGTTCAGCGGGTGTAACGACAATGTTCGAATTCACTTGCCCATACTGCTCCCATCGATCGAATGTCTCTGAGTCTCTGCTAGGAAAAAGTGGCCCCTGTGCCGAATGTGGCGCACTTGTAGTTATGCCATCTCGCTCCTCATCCGGTCGACTCATCCCAGCATTGCAGTCGCAAAGCTCTCAAGACAGGGCATCACAAGAATCATTCTCCAAACAAGCCCCAGGATCGCGCACAGTCGCCAAGTCGAAGCTCGCATCCCCACTCCGCACTTGGATCCTTAGCGCAAGCATTGCAACTTTCGCACTGCTCGCACTGCTGAGCGTTTCAATTGGGATCTCCGAACTGCGCCGATTGGGGGACTTGCAAGCCATCCGCGCCGACTACATGCGCATGAAAAGTGTTGCCGAAGCGATCAACGCTTACTACGAACGCTACGACTCATACCCACCACCCGTAGTCTACGATACCGTCGGCAAACCACTGTACTCCTGGCGCGTCTTGATCCTGCCTTTCCTCGGTTACCAAGACCTCTACGATAGCTACCAACTCGATCAACCCTGGGACAGCCCCGCGAACAATTACCTACTAAACAAAATGCCTATCGAATATTGCAGCATTCGCTCCCCCGACGCTTGGAAGAAACACGAACCGAATGTCTTTCTTCTAACCGGCGACGGAACCATCTTTCCTCACTCTGGGCCTATCACACGCGACCAAGTCCTCGATTCCCCAACCCTCTTGCTGATCCAAAGCAACAACGGCTCGATCGCTTGGAGCGAACCAGGTGACGTCGATACCCAAAAAGGAAACTTGAAAGTTGGCAACACTCCACAACTTCAAATCGGAGGACTTCATACCCTGCCCGGCTCTTTTCTCGCCTCTTCATCACTTCAAAACAAACCCAATGTGGCTCTAGGTGTCGGCGTGAACGCACAAGCCGTGTTGATCACCGATCAAACCTCCAGGCGGATCATCGAGGCGCTTATTTCACCAAACGGATCAGAAAAAATCCCCCCCGAAGACGCTCTCCCTCCGACTGGAATCATTGCAGACAATCGTTGAGAATCATCGCAATGATTCATATAAAAAGTCCAAGTGACGGGTCCAAACGACGACCCGACGCCCGAACAGACAAGAAAAGATCGCAAAAAGGTTGCGAAATTACTGTGGAAATCGGACTTTAATCAAAATCGGAAAAATGCTGTTGACTTCGCGCAGCGAAATTGAAGATACTCTTTGCCCGAGCTACGGACGGCTCTCGATAGGACAGTTGCTACGACACTGAAGTAGCGAAATATCATTTTCTCGCGTCCAAGTAAACCCAGAAATTTCATGGCAGCGCGATTTGATAATGCGACGAAGGAGCAAGTGCGTTCCGCACTGAACATCGTCGACGTTATTGGTAGTTATGTCGAAGTACGCCGCCAAGGCCGCGGATTCGTCGCTCGCTGCCCCTTCCATGATGACCGACGCCCAAGCATGCAGGTCAACCCAGAACGCCAAAGCTGGAAATGTTGGGTTTGCGATGTCGGCGGAGATGTCTTTAGCTTCGTCATGCAACGCGAAGGAATGTCTTTCCCTGAAGCATTGCAATTCCTCGCCGACCGAGCCGGTGTCTACATCGAACCGAATCCAACAAGTCAATCACCCAGCTCTCAATCGCCCAGCTCTCAATCGCCCAGCTCTCAATCGCCCAGCTCTCAATCGCCCAGCTCTCAATCACCGGGCGGTACTGCGAAACAAACTCCCCAGCAGATCATTTCCCCATCGAATGCTCAAACAACGGCTTCTACAAGCCCCCTCAACCCGCTTCCTCCACCACCGACCCAAGCGACCGAACGATCCGGCGCCGCACGCTTGGCCGATAAACGAATGCTCTATCGCGCGATGGAATGGGTCGTGCGAGCCTATCGCAACCTCTTGGACGACCAGACGCAAGACAATCCCACCAATGCAGCTTCTACCGAAGCATCTGCGTTGGGACACGCAGCGAGAATGTACCTCAAGGAACGAGGGCTTGAAGCAGAAATCGTTAATCGATTTCAACTTGGCTTCGCACCCAACTCTTGGACTTGGCTCCTGGATCGCGCCATGGCCGACGGCATTTCCGTCGAAGCCCTCGAACGCGTTGGTGTACTTGGAGTCAGCGAACGAGGAACTCGCTACGATCGATTCCGCGATCGCCTCATCTTCCCAATTTTCGATCCTCAATCCAGAGCGATCGCACTCGGTGGACGCATCCTGCCTGGTGGTGCAAGCGACGTTGCAAAGTACATCAACTGCAGCGAAACACGCTTGTATCAAAAAAACCAAACGCTTTACGGGCTAAACCTCGCTCGCGAAAGAATCACCAAGAGCCGCGTTGCGTTGGTGATGGAAGGCTACACCGATGTGATGATGGCCCATCAACATGGAATCGATAACGCTGTTGCTTGCTGCGGCACTGCACTGACCGAAAACCACATCCGCTTGCTCAAACGCTATTGCGATTCCGTCGTGCTGGTCCTCGATGGAGATGAAGCAGGACGAAAACGCACACAAGAAGTCCTAGAGCTATTTCTCACCGAAGAAATGGATCTTCGTGTGCTGACGCTGCCCGATGAATTAGACCCCTGCGATTACCTTGTCCGTTACGGCGGCTCAGCGATGCAAGAATTGATCGACAAAGCAGTCGATGCCCTCGAATTCAAAATCCAAACGTCTTGTTCAGGGTTCGACCCCCTTCTCGATACACATCGCGCCTCGATGGCATTGGAAAACGTACTCGGAGCGATTGCCAAGATTCCTGCTCGTCCCGCTGATAGTCGAGTCCGAATCCGCCAAGAACAGATCCTAGCCCGTTTATCCCGCCAGTTCGGAGTCAGCTTGGCAGAGATCCGCCACAGGTTACAGGAACTTCGAGATCGAGCCGAACGCTACGAACGACTTCGAGCCGACGCTCAGCGCCGCAGAGCAAATGATCAACAAGAAAATCTCAGCGAAGAAGAGTAGTACGAGTATCGCTATCGCGAACTTACG
>JBEICB010000020.1:0-38307 GCA_040373655.1 Pirellula sp.
CTTTGGTGATTAGTAGCGCGTGCCGCTTTGGGGTGGAGGATCCGTGCGATGTTGTTGGGGTGTTGGGGTGAGGTAAGGCGGGTACTTGCGTCACCGGACGGCTTGCGCCGTGCCGCTTTTATTGTTTGCGCGTGCCGCTTTGGTGATTAGTAGCGCGTGCCGCTTTGGGGTGAGGAAGCCGTGCCGCTTTGGGTTGGGGGATGCGTGCGATTTTGTTGGGGGCAAGCTGCTAGGCTAGCTCGCTCGCGCGGTGCTCTTTGATCAGGCGATCCAGTATACCGTTGACGAACGAACCAGAATGGAGACTGCCATAACGTCGCGCTATGTCGATCGCTTCGTTGATCGCAACGCGATCCGGTGTCTCGCCATACAAGGTCTCGTACGTCGCAATACGCATCACGTTGCGGTCAATCGTTGCCATCCGCTTGATGGACCAGTTCGAGGAGTGCTTCGATATCAGCTTGTCAATCTCCAGCCGGTGCGCTCGTACCCCATGCAATAACTCTGTTGCGAACTCTACTAAATCCTCATTGTGCAACAACCGCTTCGATAGAAACTCCATGGCTATGCGCTCGTCACGCATGGGATGAAGGTCTTCTTCAAAAAGGACTTGGAGTACGATTTCGCGAGCCCGCCTGCGTGTTGTCATTTAGATCGCTTGCTAGTTTTCTATGTGTTGAAAATGTCGTTGGTCCGAATTACACCGCGCCGGCTGCTTTTGTGAGCATCTGGTCGACCTCGTTCGAGACGATGACGCCGTAATTGATTGCCCCAAGCCAACCTGACATGATGATGCCAACGCTTCCCGCATGGTACAACCCAGAGATCTGCTGCGGTAGCATGCGCGATACGTTTAATCCTTCAAACTTGGTCCCAAAACTCGCACCACTAAGGTGCTTGGTGTAGTGGTTAAATGTCCTCGGTGTGGCGGCTTCCGTCCATTCAATCTTCTCGCGGCAATTCGGTACGTATTTTTCCAAAGCATCCAGTGTCGTCTCGATGAGCTCTTGTTTGCTCGCCGCGTAAGCTTGCTCGTCGAGATTTGCCCAATCGCTCCAATGGGCATTCGTGCTCGAGACGATCGCATGACGTTGCTTGCCGTCAGGACGCGTGCGTGGATAGTAAAAACTAAAGGTGCGGGAGGTGATATTGCGATCCAGCAAAAGATCGGTTCGGAACTCCGGGGCAGTGGAACAAAACAGCAAGTCTCCCGTGGATTCAGGAATCTCTACCCCAGGTTTAATCGCCATGTAAACTTGGGTGCTACTATTATTCAGCCGTACCGCTTGGGCCTCCTCGACAAACTTTGGATCGAAGTGCTCTTGGCCAACTAGGTTAAAAATCGTGGATCGCAAATTGGAATTGCTGACAACGGCTCGGCATTTGATTTCGCGGCCGTTGACGACCACACCCCGTACTCCCTTGCGGTCGACGATGATGTTCGATACGTCGCACTTGATGCGAGTGTCGACCCCATTGCGAGTCATCTCGGCTTGCATCTTGCTCACGAGGTCATCGGTCCCACCTTCGTAAATGAAGACCCCCTTCGCCATGAAGTTCGAAAAGACGATCCCGTAGGTGATTGCGGGGTCTTCCAAGGTCGAACCGTTCGCATAGGTGATCGGTTCCATCAATAGCCGCACGATGTCTTGGCGACCCGGAAAGAATTTTTCGAATAGCTCGCGGGTGCTCATCGACTGATCGTCGTAGAAGTTCATTCCTCGCGCGGTGTCAAAGAAAGCGGAAACGGTTTCGCGAGGTACTGCGAATTGGGTTGCGAGCAGGTCGGTGAAGTCTTCGCGGTTGTAGGTGGTCATCAATGAGAACATCGGATTGTCGAATCGAATGTTCTTGAGCTGGACGATGTTCGATGCGATTTCTTCGTTCCAGTAGCGTCTGCAACTTTTCAGCATCCCGTAAGGAAAGCCGTGCAAGGAGATATCAAACGTGTGTCCGCCAGGACGTTTGAACCAAGTGGCCAACCCCCCGAGCTTGTAGTGTTGCTCGAGCAAAAGAACGCGATGTCCGGCACGCCCGAGAATGTTTGCAGAGGTCATCCCTGCTAGCCCGGAACCTATGACTACAACATCATACTCGGGCTGGATTCCGGCTAGGAAGTCTTTTGGCATTTAAAAGATCGTTCGTCGTACAAGAACGGCACGCAACAACAAAAAGTGCGGATGAGAGGGGTCGAACCTCCACGGCCGTATGTATTAGGCCACTAGATCCTGAGTCTAGCGCGTCTGCCAATTCCGCCACATCCGCAAGGCAGGCAACGGATCACTCCTCGTTTTCTGAGGAAATCAACCCGTCGATAGGGCTTAGGAGGATAGTGGAAAAGGTGGTGTTGGTCAAGTCTCCGAGCCGGGTACCTACGTAGTTGCCGGGACACTCAACCAGCGTATTTAGCGGGGTAGTTTTCCAAAGACAGGTGTGGGCCGGTAATCGTGGTTTCGTTTTTTCAGGACCGTCGCACGAATGATGGTGTCCGGTCGGAGTTCTGGGTTTTTTCGTTCTTCTTCGTCGGTCAAATTCAGGACTTTGAGCATCCCGAGGACTTCCATTCCCGATTCGACGCGTCCGAATACGGTGTGTCTTCCGTCGACGAGCGGAAGCGGAAGAAAGGAGAAGTAGAACTGGGCTCCGCCCGAGTTGAAGTCGGTTTCTTGAGTTTGAGCGTTGAATCCGATGGGTACGGCCAGGGAACCTCGGAAGTGGTTTCTTCGGGTTGGTACCTGGGCTTCGCTTTTGATCGTGAATCCGGCACTTCCTTTTCCATCCCCTTTTTCGCAACCGGTTTGTGCGAGCCAATGTTGTTTGACGAGAAAGAAGGGTTTTCGGGTGTAGTATCCGTTTTCGACGAGGTAGATGAAATTCGCGACGGATTCTGGTGCGTCGTCTTCGAAGAGTTCGACGATCATCGTGCCTTTGGTGGTCATGATTTCGACGCGTGGATTCTCTTTTTGTTTGTCTTCTTCCCGGCGCTGTTTTTCGGTTTCCCAAGATTGAGCGATGGCGGGGATTTCCTGAAGCATCCGAGCTTCTTGCTCCGGTAATTTTCCGGCTTGTTGGAGTGTCCCCCAGGCTTGTTGAGCGAGATCGAAATCGCAGTTCATGAACCCAGCATAGCCGGCGTAGAGGAGGACTTGGTCATCGACATGTAGTTTTGCTTCGAGGAGGGTTTTCGCGGGTGTGGCCCAATCGTCGAGCCGGTCGGCGTTTCCGTCGGTGACGAGCATTTCGCTCAGAAGCAGGCCGAGGTTGGAGTATTTCTCGGGTGCACTGCCGTAGAGTTTTGCGATGTTAGCCCGCCATTTCACAAGGGCTCGGTGAGTGTTCTGGAGGCCTTCAAGCCACTTCTCGCGAGCGACGTTGGGGATGGCTTCTCCCATTCGGTATTGGATGCGAGCGTGAGCGTCTGCGAAGGCGACGAGAGTCTCTTTGAATTCAGCGTAGGACTGACGGTACTCGGCGGCGAGGGGACTGAGGTCATCCTCGGGAATCACCCCGTAGGTATCCATGCGAAGTTGTTCCGCCTGCATTTCCGCTTGCTCTTTGGCTTCTTTGCGTCGTCGGCGCTCTTCTGGGGTGAGTTTGCTAGCCGAGGGTTGAGCGGCACCGGAGGCTTTTCCGTTGAGGGGATTAGTTGGAATGACCGGGGGGACGGTTGGCGAATCGGATTGCGCGAGGGTTCGATCGGTGGAAACAAGGGCTCCGGCGAGCAAACAGGGAATCAGGGCAGATCGTAGGAGGGTAGCGTTCGTTGTCATGCTGCGTTTTTCTGGGGCTTTGATGCACTCGTGGCGGAATTGCGAAAGAGCACTAGCTATTCTGACAGGATACCATAAACCATGAGATAAGCCGGAGATTGTGAACCTGTGACATTTTGCACCTAATTGATTTTGAGAAGTCCCAATTTGCCGTGAAAAAACCAAATCGTGATCGACCGAACCGCGAGACATCCAATCGAGCCAACCGTCCGACGGACGTGGTAACCCTGCGGATCATCGCGGGTGAATTGCGCTCGCGTCGCCTTCAATTCCCATGCGATCCGCGGACGCGTCCGATGAAGGACCGCACGCGTGAGGCGGTGATGAATCTGCTCGGTGGTACGTTGGAGGATCACTTGGCGTTCGATCTTTTTGGTGGATCTGGGGTGATGGCCTTTGAGTCTTTGTCTCGGGGTGCCAAACACGCTTGTATTTGGGAAGTCCTCAAAACGGGGGCGGAGACGATCCGGGGATTTGCCAAGGAGTTGGGGCTCTCGGATCGAGTGACGGTGCTGCACGAGGATGTGTTGCGGTGGTCTAAGAATTTAGCTGACAATTTACAGGGATTGCAGCTCGAACCTGCCGGTGCTTGGGTTGTATTTTGCTGTCCCCCGTATTCGATGTGGGACGAGAATGGGGCTGAGATTCGTGCGGCGATGGACCGGTGGATTGAGCTAGCCCCAAGTGGGTCGCTATTTGCGATCGAGTTGGAGGTCGGCACTTCGGAAGAGTGGCTACCGCCTCAAATTGATTGGGATTTGCGCAGATATATCCCGGCCAAGATGGCAATTGGACAGAAAACCGGGCCGTAGCCCGGTCTGGAGTGGCCGTTGGGAAGCAACCCTGGATCGACAGTCAGAAAGAACCAAACCGAGTAGATTAGGAATCAGCCAGAGGCTTTTTCTTTTCTGTGATGACTTTGGATTGCGGCGCCATCTCTGCGTTGAGTTCGATGTAGCTTTTCCATTCTGCGGGAACGTTGTCCTCGTGGAAAATGGCTTCTACTGGGCATTCTGCGACGCAGGCTTCGCAGTCGATGCACTCATCGGGGTGAATGTAAAGCATTTTGTCCCCTTCGTAGAAACACTCAACGGGGCAAACGACGACGCAATCGGTGTATCGGCATCCTACGCAAGGTTGGGTAACGATGTGGGCCATGGCTGCGAGAACCTTTCCAGCGAGCAAAAACAATAAACAAC
Organism: Pirellula sp.; assembly: GCA_040373655.1. GTDB lineage: Bacteria > Planctomycetota > Planctomycetia > Pirellulales > Pirellulaceae > JBKCUI01. Next base: position 4,970 of record JBEICB010000020.1, read on the forward strand.
GAAAACGACGGCATGTTAGGCACCGGACTTGAGCCTGTCAAGGAATGGACATAAGCATACGTCGTTCGCTTGCTGTCGGCCGGTCGAGCATCTAGAATTTAAAGATTCCGAGAGCTGGGAATTGGTTCCGACCGAAATCCAAGGCAACTTGGTTTTTCAGCGGTTTCGTTTCTGCAAGGGAGCAATCCGTTGGCTCTTTCTGAATTGGACCGCAGTCTGATCGAGACTTGCGTATCGGGCGATGCGCAGGCCTGGAGGACTTTTTGCGATCGTTTTGCTGGATTGGTCCAAGACGTGGTGACTGATTCGGTTCGACTTGCGCAAGGTGGAGATAGTGCGAAGGACGCTGGCTTCGTGGCTCAGGTCACTTCGCAAGGGGGTGCGGCGGTCCGAGATTCTTTGGTTGAGTCGTTCTTTAGGAAGTTGCGAGCGAATCAGTTTGAGTTGTTGCGTGAGTTTCGGGGCAAGAGTTCTCTGGCCAGTTATTTGGCGGTTTTAGCAAGACGCCACGCTTTGGTGAGTTTGGCGACGACAAAATGGTCCGATGGCAATGGATGATACGACAGTTTCGAAGGAGCGATTAGTGGAATCGAAGGTCGGTAGTGGGGAGCCTTCTGAGGAAGTTTCTGATGTGTCGGAAGTTGCGGGGGCTCGGGTGGAGTTAAGATTTCCAGCCGGGGAGTCTTCTCGATTTGCGCTGTATCGGCGTTGGAAGTTACCGGTAATTTTATTGATTGCATCGATCGTTTCGATGACTTGGGCTGGCCTGACTGTTTGGGCACCGGTGGAGACGATTGAAGCTGCTTTTTCGCAAGGCTCGCTCTTTGAGGTGCGTCGTAGCGTTTTGGCGAACTGGTATCCAGGATTGTTATTCTCGTTGGCATTGACTGCGATTTTAGGATCCCACGAATTAGGGCATTACATCGTAACGCGTTGGTATCAGATTCGTTCGACACCACCGTTGTTCATTCCGTTTCCGATCAGTCCGATTGGGACTTGCGGAGCAGTGATATTAATGGATGGTCGGCAAGCGGATCGCAAGCAGATCTTCGACATTGGAATTGCTGGCCCCTTGGCGGGGTTACTTGTCGCGATACCGATTGCGATCGTTGGGTTGATCAGTGAGTTACCGCTACGGTCAGGTGGGGTGCCCTCTTACACCTTTGGGCAGCCATTGCTCATTCAGGGACTGGAGGTCGTTCTCGGTCAGTCGGCAGCAGTGACGATGACGCCAACACCCAAGCCATCGACGGATTGGTTTGGTTGGAGTCCAGCTTGGGTCGAAGGCGTGCAGAACATCGACATGAATCCGTTATTGATGGCGGCTTGGGTGGGACTGTTGGTCACGGGACTGAACATGATTCCGATCAGTCAGTTGGATGGAGGGCACGTGATCTTCGGTTTGTTGGGAGCGAAATCTCACATGTTTTCCAAGTTGTCGTATGTGGCTTGTATTCTTTATGTCTTGTACAGTGTGTTGGTATTTGGCCAAGGGATGTTTGTATTGATGTTGGTGTTGGTGACTTTTATGGGGATCAAGCATCCGCCGAGTCGCAACGATCGCGTGGCAATGGGTTTTCCACGTCAAGTTCTAGGGTGGTTAACGCTATCTCTGCCGTTGTTGTGTATTCCGCTTCGGCCAGTAACGTTGATTCTGTAAACGGAGTGCTTCGTGTGAAGTGTTTCGTTGTGAAGTGTTTCGTTGTACAAGTTGCGAAGACATCAGTACAGGATGGGTGCGACTATGAAGGTGGGACCATTGAAGAGGCGTGGGTTTCGACTGATCTCCAAGGAGGGCTTTGTAGCATTGACTTCGGCGTTTGCGTTGTTGGCATCGGGTTTAAAGGCCTATGACGACGTTTCATTTGCTGGATTGCATACGTTGGCGTTAGTTGCGATGTTGGCAGCTTTTGTTTTTTTCATTGGTGGGTTTTTATCGAATCGATCTCAAGAGGTGCAAGAGTTGTTGCTGTCTTGGCCAGCCAGCCCAAAAGAGGGGGGGGAGTTGGCTAGTGCAACGTTGGCGGATGGTGTGGTGCGAGGTGCACGGCAGGCGAAGGTAGTGCCGTGTTCGGCTTCGGAGTTTTTATTTGTTGATCGGCAGCGGGGAGAGGGCGAGCAGCGGTTTGGGGTTTTCAAGGGATTATCGCTTGGGCGCAAGAGCAAGATACGAGCGGTGATTGTGCGTAATGCGACTGTGGATCGGGATTTGTTGGAGGAGTTGGTCGAGTTTCCAAATTTAGGGTTGATCGACATTCAGCGCTGCGAGGTTGACCCGGAGGCTTGGCATTTGTTTGCTGAGCTCGACAGTTTAAGGTTTTTGGCCGTGTTTGGTGCAGCTGATCCTCGAGAGGAGCGCGAGTTCGCTTATACGCTTCCTGCGTTGCAATTGGTTTTTGAACCAACAGAGTTTGTACCCGAACGGGCCAAGGTCGTATAAACTAGGGCGAGCAAAATCACTAGGTAGGTAAACCAAGGCGGGAGGCTAGCGGTGTCGAATAGGGAGAAGGCCAAAGCGCAACGAAACCAGAGTTCATCATTGGGTCGGCGTTGGATTGGGGTGTTCGCGACATTATTTGCATTGGGAATCGCTTGTGCGATCGTCTACTTCGCTTGGAAGTATCAGCGTGAGAATGATCCATTTAACAGGCCAGTGACGCTTGATCAGCGATTTGAGCAGCGAGTGCGAGCGGCATCTTTTTTGGAGAATGTGCAGTACGATCGAGCGATAGAGCTTTATGAGTCCCTGTTGCGTGAGGATCCGAAAGATCGATCAGTTCTTCGCAATCGAGCTATCGCAACGTTAGCCAATGTGAAGTACCACGTCGACTTGGCGCAGGACGCTTCGAACGACGTCGAGAAATTGCGGGGTATGTTGCCTGGGTTGTTTGATCGATCGGCGCAAGCGATTGCGGAGTACATTGCGGTAGCACCTGCGGATCCGATTGGGTATCAGCTAAGTGTGCTACGGGATATTCGATGGATCGCAGTTTTAGCGGCGGCGAATCCGATCATTGCGGACGAAGAGCAATCGCGGTTATTTGAGAAGTTGCAGCGTTATGTTGGGGAGTTTCCTAGCAATACTTTTTTGGTAACGCAGTTTTCCAATACTGCCGAGGCGATGAGCGCGGTGGATGCGAAGGCATTGGAGAAAACGGTAGAGCCGCTCAAGCAGGCTCAGCGTGCGCACCCACGCAATTTATATTTGTTGTGCGTCTTGATACAGCGACTTGTGCAGCTCAAGGACGCTGCGGCATTGGAGTATGTCGAGCCCTTGGCCGAGTTGCTTGAGCCATTTGAGTGGAAGTGGAAGATGGAGAGGAGGCCTAGGGACTTGAGTGATCTGCGTAGGGCTTTGGAGGTAGCCAAGAGCGATCTTGAGGGGGCTTATGGAATTCTGATTGGCTGGGTGGGAGAAGCGAAGTCGACAGAGGGGAGTTTGGTCGATGCGAAAAGTATCGACGTTAGCGAGTTAGCTTTTTTGGATTTGAGTGATGTGCAAGCGAGTTTGCGGGCGCAGGCGGGCCAGGAGCAGCAGGAGGAGCTGCGGGGCATAGAGCCCGCAGTTGTTACGAAGATAGAGATACCTTCGGCAGCATTGCCCACGGGTGGGGAGTCTATCCAGGGATTGTTGTTTTTCGATTGGAATGTCGACACGAAGCCTGAGGTGTTGTTTTGGACGAAGGGTGAGTTGCAGCTCGGTGAGGTTGCATCCGGGGGGGCTTGGAATGGGTTAGCCCGGCTATCGTTGCCTTGGGGGGCTCGTGGCGTGATCGCAGTCGATTTGTTTGCTGTGGATGCACATCGTGGTACACCTGCACCGCGCGAGATGGCAAAGGGTAATGGCTCGGCCAGTTCTGAGTCCGCGCAGTTGATCGCGTCGATGCGACACGAAACGATTCGAGATTTGTTGTTTTACGGAGAGGATGGAATTGCGTTGGTGCTTGTGGGAGTATCGCAAGAGGCCGGAGTATCGCAGGGATCGGCATCGCAGGGATCGGCATCGCAGGGATCGGCATCGCAGGGATCGGGGCTGGCGTTGACTTTGTTGGGGGAATCGATTGGTTTGGAGGATCTTCGTGGGGTAACTGGTGTCGTACCGATTGACTGGGAATCGGATGGTGATTTGGATTTGGCGATTATTTCCGGCGGCAAGTTGGTATTGCGGGAGAACATGGGGAACCGCAAATTTCGGGATGTAGGAGCGCTGAGTCTATTGCCGGAATCGACGCGGAGTGTCACAGGTTTGAGTGTGGTGGATTTGGATCGCGACGTCGACTTGGACATTGTCGTGACCTTAAAAGATGGGGTTGGGGTATTGGAGAACATACAGCATGGGCAATTTCGTTATCGTGAGTTGTTTGAACAAGTCGTTACCCCGGTGTTAGCTGGATCGCAATCGCTGTGTGTCGCGGATGTCAATGGCGATTATTCTTGGGATCTCTTCGGTGCGGGCGGGGTTGCTGGTAGTCAGCTTGTGTTGACCGAGACGGAGTTTGGCAAGACGGTACAATTCAAGCGAGTGGAGGAGCAACTGCAAGGGGCATCGAAAGTGCTCGTGGGGGATTGGGATAACGATGCGCGGATTGATGCCTTTGCTGTGAGCGAATCCGGTGTGGTTTGGTTGCGCAATGGTGGCGGTGGACGATTTACTTCTGTGCCATTAGTGGGTATTCAAGCTGCCGCAGGTAGTGGCAATGGATCTTCTGGAGGAAGCATACCGTTGTTGGCGATTGGGGATTGGCGCGGGGACGGTTGGTTGGATTTGCTTACGTTGGAGGGAGGGCAGCTAAAATTGGTATCCCCCTCCCCTGCCCCGGACCGTGGGTATTTGACTTATCGCATCAAGGGGATCAGCGATGCGAATGGTGGTGGGAGAAACAATCAGTATGCCGTGGGTTCGACCGTAGAGATTTACGGCCCGTTTGGTTACCAGGTTCGATTGATTGAAGACGACAGTGTGCATTTCGGTTTAGCGAACCAGTCTCCTTATTCTTTGCGCACGATTTTTGTGAATGGATTAACACAAGGGGTGATTGACCCGAAGCCCAATCAAATGTTGGAGGAGAAGCAAGTTTTGATTGGGTCGTGTCCGTTCTTGTATGGTTGGAATGGCAGTCGCTGGGAGTTGGTTACGGATTTACTTTGGAATGCTCCATTGGGATTGCAGGTAGAGAAGGGACGTGTTCTACCGGACCGGCGATGGGAGTACTTGTCGCTACCTCGGGGGCTGATGGAGCCACATGAGGGGGCTTACGAGTTGCGGATAACGGAGGAGTTGTGGGAGACGGCTTATTTTGATCATGTGGCGTTATTAGCGATTGATCATCCGGAGGGAACCGAGTGGATTTCGAATGAAAAGGTTGGCCCGGGTTCGATCGCACAACCTTTGCTTTGGGGATATGAGGGGACGATAGATCCTGTTCGTGTGGTAGATTCGCGAGGCAAAGATTGGACCAAGGAGGTTATGGTTCAAGATGGCATGTATGCGCAGTCTTTTGAAAAGCAGTACAAGCAGGGATTAGTCGAGCAATCGTATTTAGAGATCGATTTCGGAACGATTGATACGAGCAAGCCGTCGCAATTGATTTTGACCGGTTGGATCTATCCGACGGATACTTCGTTGAATATTTCGATTGATCAGAACGACGATTTGGAACTACCGATTCCGTTGTCGCTCTGGACACCGGGAGGTGACGGTGTATTCCGGTATTCGATTCCATTTACTGGATTTCCTGGTGGCAAACCGAAGACAATTGTCATACCGCTTAAGGATGCTTTTTTCTCCGATGACCATCGGATACGCTTGGTACACTCTAGTCAGATTTACTGGGATCGGATTCGGTTGGGGTATGGCAAACCGTTACCGATTGCGCAGCGTGACGACCCGCAGAAGCCCAGTGCATTGGAGTCGCATACATCACCGGGGGCGATCATGCCGACGAAGTTGCATTGGTTGCCTATGGCTTCGTCCGAATTGCACTACCGTGGATTTAGTCGAGAGATGCCTAGGACGCGGCATGAACCACATTGGTATGACTACACGACGGTATCGACCGAGCCGGCTTGGCCTCCGTTGCGGGGCAAGTACACGCGGTATGGGAGTGTCCAAGAATTGCTTGGGTTCAACGACGAAATGTTGGTGGTGATGTCACCTGGTGATGAGATGGTGGTTCGGTTCGAGTTGCCAAGGGAGGAGTTACCTGCGGGTTGGGTGCGTGATTTTGTGTTGCACTCGGTTGGTTGGGACAAGGATGCTGCGATGAATACATTAGAGGGGCAGAGCAGTTTGCCATTACCATTTTCTACGATGGAGCAGTATCCGCCGGGCATTGCGGATCGCGAAGAGGGGGCGAGGATAGACCGGATCCATCGCGATACATTAACGCGTGAGCAGGATGCAACGAAGTTTTGGCGTTTTCGCGAGACGGGAACGGCTAGGCAATGAGTGATGCGACGCGGACTGGTGGTTCGGCGGGTGTGGTGTACTTGGTAGGTGCTGGACCTGGGGATCCGGAGTTCCTGACGATCGCTGCAAAGCGATTTTTGGGACTGGGGGATGTTGTACTTTACGATGGTCTCGTCAATCCACAGATTTTGCGATGGGCTTCTGCTAACGCTGAGCAGATTTGCGTAGGGAAGCGAGGGCATGGGGGTGTTTGGAAGCAATCGCAGATCGATGACTTGATGGTGTCGTACGCCAAACGGGGATTGCGTGTTGTGCGGCTCAAGGGAGGGGATAGCGCGATATTTGCTAGGTCATCGGAGGAGATTGAGCGGCTGGAGTCGGAGGGGATTGCGTACCATTTGGTGCCTGGCGTAACGACTGCTTCTGCGATTCACGCAACTTGTGGAATTCCATTGACGCATCGGGATTGGAGTTCATCGGTCGCATTAGTATCTGGTCAGTTGCAATTGACCGATGGGAATATAGACCAAGAAGATCAAGTCGATTGGCAGGCGTACGCAAAGTTTCCGGGGACTTTGGTCTTGTATATGGCGATCAATTCTGCAGGAAGTTGGAGCAGTGAGTTGATACGAGGTGGGAAGTCGCCGAGGACGCCGGTTGCGTTGGTAAGGCATTGCAGTATGCCTAATCAAGAGGTGTTGGAGTGTGAGTTATCCGAAGTGCCTACAGTGTTGCATGCGCACCCGAACTTTCGTCCGCCGGTCTTGGTTGTGATTGGGGAAGTGGTGCGAGCGAGGCATGGTCGTTTGCCGCTACGCGATGCCGTGTTGGCTGGTACGGAATTGCGTGGCGAGCGGGTCATAGTCACGAGTCCGGCGGAGTCTCAAGTTCATCGTTTGGCGGAACGGTTTCGTGACTTGGGAGCGGATGTTTGGGAATGTCCAGCGATTGAGATTCACGGTATCGAGTCGGCGGAGACAGACCGTGTTGTGGGGGGGCTAAGAGGGAAGCTTGAAAACCTGGATTGGATTGTATTTTCGAGTCGGCATGGAGTTCGATTTTTTATGGACAGGGTATTTGCCAGCGGTGGAGATTCTCGCTGGTTGGCGGGTGTAAAGATCGCGGCGGTTGGGGCATCGACGGCGGAGAGTTTACAAAGTTATGGGCTTCGAGCAGACTGCGTACCGTCGGCGGGAACAGGGGGTGAGGTGCTTTTGCAGGAGTGGGCGTCAGAGGTTGCTGGCAAGAAAGTATTATTGATCAAGACCCCCGACGGCAAGCGTTTCTTGGAGGAGTCACTGCGCGGAGTGACTTCGGGTTTGGAGTTGATGGACGTATACAGCCAAGTACCGGTCTTGAATTGGCCAGTGTCGGTCAAAGAGATGGTCAGGGGGGATGGCGAGATACCGAAACGTTTTTGGGTTACGGCGACGAGTTCGAATATTGCGAAGGAGTCGTATCGGTTGTTGGGAGAATGTGCGCAGTGGGTACGATGGGTAGCTATATCGCAATCGGTCGCTCGGACGCTCGAAGAACTGGGTGCGAGTGCGGTGGTTGTCGCTGAGGATGCCACGTACGATGGGGTATGTGCTGCAGTGATGGCTGAAGTTGTTCGCAACCGCGATCGACATACCGAACGAGTCGAACCATGAGCCCGCTTCGCGCAAGCGGCGGGGTGTTTGCATCGGCCATGCTCACCATATTGCACGTTTTGATCAATCGAAAACCACAACGTTGTAGGCGCTGATTGGTTGAGCGTGTTGATGTATTGCACCGGGTACCGCGAACCATCCGTAGTTGGCGCTATCCGGCTCAGATGCGAGTTAGATTTCGTATTGGACTTTTCCGTGTTTGCTGGCTCGGCTGATTCGGTCGAGCGCGTAGAGACCTGAGAGTACGAATTCGACGCAAGATGCTCGAATTGCTGGGTGCTCAGAGGCATTTACTTCGAACGCGTTATCCCATATCGGTGGCACGTGCTTGAGTCGTTCCGCGTAGGCTTCGCTCGGTAATAAGTCTCCGACTTCGATTCGTACACCTTTGTTGAAGATCTCACCGATTTCTTTCAGACCGAATTCATTGACGTATTTTTCGAAGACGGTTTTGATCGCGCTTGCCACGAGTGCTTCGAGGACTTTGCGTTCGGTCATTTGATGGGAGCCCATCAGATCGAGTTCAAGTTTTCCGAGCGAAGAGGTAGCGAGGTGACCGAGGTCACTGATGCGTGGGACGGCGAGAGGTTCGTTGAGGAGTACAGCGCGGTGGCGCGCGGAGGCAACCATGGTTCGGAAGTTCGACAACGAGAATCGCGCCGAGACTCCGGAGGCTTGGTCGACATACTTGCTAATTCGGGCTTGCTGGGTGATTTCTTCGATGATCTCCATCATAAAGTAAGGAATTTGTACGGGGTATTTTCCGCCAAGGTCTATGCCTGATTCTTGGAGTAGGATTTCGATTCCTTGATCACGTTCTTTCGGGTAGTGTGTTTGGATCAACGAGCCGATGCGATCTTTCAGTTGGGGAATAACTTTTCCGCTGCGGTTGTAGGTCGATGGGTTGGCGGAGAACAGAATGAAGAGGTCGAGGTCAAATCGGATGGGGTATCCGCGGATTTGAACGTCTCGTTCTTCGAGGATATTGAATAAGCCGACTTGGACGAGTTCGTCGAGTTCCGGTAGTTCGTTCATGGCGAAGATACCGCGGTGCATGCGTGGGATCAGCCCGAAGTGGAGCGCGGATTCGGAGCTCATGCTCACGCCGCCGGTGAGTTTTGAGGGGTCGATTTCGCCGATGATATCGGCGAACTTGGTTCCCGGTGCGAGACGTTCGACGTATCGGTCGTTTCGATGCCACCAAGCGATTGGAGTATTTTCTGGAGTGTTTTGTCTGAGGAAGTCTTTGGCTTGGCCTGTGATCGGCTTGAGGGGATCTTCGTGTACGGGCACATCAGGGAGATCGAGGAATGGAACCCACTCGTCGAGGAATCGAACCAGGGTACGCATCAGACGGCTTTTGGCTTGTCCTTTTTCTCCGAGGAAGAGCATATCGTGTCCTGCGAGCAGGGCGATATTGAGTTCTGGCAGCACGGTGTCTTCGTAGCCGATGATTCCTGGATACAGTGGCTCACCGGATGCGAGTGCTTGGGTGAAATTCTCGCGAATTTCCTGTTTTACGCTTCGGCTTTGCCAGCCGGAAGCCAGCAGTTGAGCGAGGGTTTTCGGAAGGTGTTGGGGGGCTGGGTTTGTCATCCGAAATGGGTCTATGTTGAAGTATTTTTAAGTTTGTTTGCGACGCGTGGAATACTGAAGCATGGTACGTGATCGGTCAAGTTATCGCGAGTTGTTGATTATTTCCTGGTTTCTTGCCGAGCGAGCTGCGAACGAGGGGTTTTAGCCCCTTGGAATATCTTGGTGGGTGTCGGATAATGCAACAAGAGAAAACCGTCTGTTCGCTTAGCGGCTCATCGGGAGGGGCTTGTTTGGGATGACTCGAATACTCGATGGATTGAATGAAGGGCAGCGAGCGGCGGTGATGCACGTCGACGGACCGTTGCTGACTTTGGCTGGCCCTGGGAGTGGTAAGACTCGGGTGGTGACGCACCGGATCGCGTATTTGCTTGAGCAGGGAATATCTCCGTATTCGATTCTTGCGTTAACCTTCACCAACAAAGCTGCGTTGGAGATGAAGCAGCGTGTGGTGCGGATTGTCGGGCAGACGGACGTTTGGATGGGAACGTTTCACGGCTATTGTGCTAGGTTTTTGCGTCGTTATGGGGAATTGGTTGGGTTGAAGGATAACTTCACGATCTTTGACGCGGACGATGCGAAGTCTGCATTAGAAGAGGCGATTGAAATTGCGGGAGTTTCTTTGACGCATTTGAAGTTTCCGGAGATTTCGAAGAGCATTGGGCAGCTCAAGAATCGGGCGATCACACCGGAGATGCTTCAAGCACCCGCGAGCGGGGCGTTAGAAGTTGCAGTGCGGAAGATTTACCCGGCTTACCAGAAGTTTTTGGTGACCAACAATGCGGTCGATTTCGACGACTTGCTGATGCATACGGCGACGATTCTAAGGACCAACGAGGATTTGCGAGCGGATCTTGATGCCAAGCACGAGTATGTATTGGTCGACGAGTACCAGGATACGAATCTGGCGCAGTATTTGATTGTCCGAGGATTGTCATTGAATTATCCCAACATCAACGTGACGGGTGATCCAGATCAATCGATTTACGGATGGCGTGGGGCCGACATCGGTAACATTTTGAATTTCGAAAGAGACTATCCCAACGTAGCAACAGTGCGTCTTGAGGAGAACTATCGGAGTACACCCGAGATTTTATCGGTTGCTGATTGTTTGATTTCATGCAACGTGCGGCGTAAGGCAAAGCGGTTGATACCGACTTTAGCATCGGGGCAGAAGGTCAAGATATGTTCGTATGGAACTGCGAAAGAGGAAGCGGACGACATTGGAGATCAGATTGTCCAGCATGTTTTGGAGGGAACGGGGGAGCCCAAGGACTTTGCGGTGTTGTATCGCACCAATGCGCATTCCCGGTTATTCGAGCAATCGTTGATGCGACGCAAAATCCCATATCAGCTGATTGGGGGATTTCGATTTTATCAAAGGCAAGAAATACGTGACTTAGTCGCTTATCTGCGTCTGGTGAACAATCCTGAGGATGACATTTCATTCCGACGGGTAGTGAACGTGCCTCCTCGCGGCTTGGGTGAGAAGTCGCTTCAGCAGGTCACGGAGTTAGCGAGGACGCGAGGCATAAGCATGTTGGTGGCGCTTCGGGCGGCCATTGAACGCGGGATGCTCAGCAAGAAGGCGCTCAGTGGAGCCAAGAAGTTTTTAGAAGTATATGATCGCTTGGTTCATCTCTCGGGCGATTCGATTGTGGCCATGCTGGAATACTTGCTCAAAGCGACGGATTACGTTGAGTATTTGTCGGGTAAGAAGGGTGAACAAGAAGACGATAGCGTGCAATCAAACGTGCAGGAGTTGTTAGCAGATGCGGAGGAGAAGGACTCGTTGATGTCGGATGGAGAAGGATTGCAGCAGTTCCTCGAGCAGATCAGTTTGGCGAGCGATACCGACCAGCTCAAGTCGGATAATCGAGTTACTTTAATGACGTTGCATGCGGCCAAAGGCTTAGAATTTGACAACGTTTACATCATTGCGGTTGAGCAAGATGTGTTACCGCATTCGCGTAGCAAGCAGGATCCAGCGCAGATGGAGGAGGAACGGCGATTGTTTTTTGTCGGTATTACACGTGCAAAACAAACGCTTCAGATCAGTACCGCATCGAGTCGTGGTTTTGGTGGCGGTAAATTGACTTGTCCTAGCCCGTTTCTCCTGGAATTGCCTCGCGCGGAGATGAGCATTGTGGATAAAACCACGCATCGTAAGTCTTCGCGGAGTTGGGGGAGTGAGGAGTTGTGGGGAAGCGATTGGAAGAGTGAAGATGAATGGAGCCAGGACGTCGGGGGAGATGATTTCGAGGGGATGGATCGGGTGGAAGAGACCGATCCTGACGAGGAGCAGTCCTTGAGGCCGACAGCGGGTTCGGACAAAGAGGGGCCTACAGAGTGGGTTACATGGGATGATTCGGACTCTGACGCAACTCGTCCGTTTGTGGAGCCTAGCTACGTATTACCAAATCCTCCGGTTCGCAAAACCAAAGGGGCAGGAGGAAAAAGGGACAGTGGTACTTCGGTAGAGTCACCTGGGAATAGTCCGGTGCCTAACACAACGTTGAATGCTTCGACAGGGAAAAAGTTACCGCCGTCGTTGGCGGGCCTGAAATCGGGTTCAGAGTTGACTGCCGCGACGACGTTAGCAGGAATACCAGTTGATTTTTTCGAAAGCGGCACACGCATAACGCACCCTCGTTACGGGTTGGGGTTTATTCTTTCGGTCGATGGGTTTGGCCCGAAACGGATGGCAAAAATTCAGTTCGACAACGGCGATACCAAGAGTTTTCAGCTGAGCAAGTCTCCGATTGATCTTCCGTAGTCGAGTTTGCATTGATCGATCGATGGTCGGTGCGTCAGCAGATCGAGTCATGATAGAATTGGCGATGATAGAATTGGCGATGATAGAATTGGCGATGATGGAATGGGAGAATCACGATGATAAGCGTCTTCGAACTGTTTAAAGTTGGCGTTGGGCCATCGAGTTCTCATACGGTCGGACCGATGATTGCCGCCAATCGCTTTGCGAATGAGGTGCTAGCTGCTAGCGACTTACGGCAGCGATTCGTTAGAGTTCGGGTAGAGCTTTTTGGCTCGCTTGCATTGACCGGGTTGGGGCATGCGACCGATACAGCGATCTTTAGTGGGCTATCGGGCTGTTTACCGGATCGAACAGAGGTCGAAGTATTAGTCTCAACGGTGGAGGATTTACGACGGACAGGTGTTTTGCATTTGGGAGGGGTGCATGACATTCCATTTGATGAGAAGCGAGATCTGATTTGGTTGAGGAATGAGACTTTGCCAGCTCATCCCAATGCGATGCAATTCTCAGCGATAGATAGTAGCGGTGAAGTACTGTTGTGTCGCAGGTATTACTCAACGGGTGGCGGGTTTGTTTACGATGACCAGGAGCTTGCCACACTGAAGGCAGCGAATGGTAAGAAGAGCCGCGGGTCGGATAGTTTGGGTGCGGATCGTCCGCAGGAAGATACTGAGCCAACTATCGGCACGCAGGTCGGGGATGGGGAGACAGGGGTCCCATTTCCTTTTACAACAGCAACAGAATTGTTGGGGATGGCGAGGATGCAGGGGAAACGTATCGATGAAATTATCGATGCAAACGAGTTAGTGGAACGCTCCATTGAGGAGATCGAGCAGCGGCTCGATCGATTGTGGGAGGTGATGGCTTCTTGTATTGATCGTGGATGTATGACCGAAGGGGTATTGCCTGGTTCTTTGCGGATTCGACGACGTGCTCCTCACATTTATCAGAAGCTGACGGGTGGGACCAAAATGGTTCCCAGCGAGTGGCTAAAGGCTTACGCGCAGGAGAAGACGAAAGATCCATTGCAGCAGTTGGATTGGGTCAGTTTGTTTGCTTTGGCGGTCAATGAGGAGAATGCGGCGGGAGGACGTGTGGTTACAGCACCGACGAACGGTGCGGCGGGGGTGATACCTGCGGTTTTGGGTTATTACGTCTATTTGGTACCAGACCCTGGGCATCCAGATTTTGATCGCACGATTACTGACCGAGAGGGGGTACATCGATTTTTGAAAACAGCGGGTGCGATTGGATTGCTATACAAGCGGAATGCGTCGTTATCGGCGGCTGAGATGGGATGTCAGGGAGAAGTAGGGGTCGCTTGTTCGATGGCAGCGGCTGGGTTAGCGGCTTGTATGAGTGGTACAATTGAGCAGATAGAGAATGCGGCGGAGATTGGAATGGAGCACAATCTCGGGTTGACCTGTGATCCGATTGCGGGTTTGGTACAAGTCCCTTGTATCGAGCGCAATACGATGGGAGCTACGAAGGCGATCAATGCTGCGAGGCTAGCGGTTTTGTATGGGGATGGAAAGCACTTTGTCTCGTTGGATCGCGTGATTGAGACGATGCGTCAGACCGGTGTGGATATGCAAGCGAAGTACAAGGAGACTTCGTTGGGTGGGTTGGCCGTCAACGTTGTGGACTGCTGACGAAAATTCTACTTGATCAATTCTATTTCGATCTGAAGTTCGCCCGAGTTGTCCGCGAGATCGGCGGTTGGCTCGTTGATTTTGAAGAGAAGCCAGCCGTCGGCCGGTGGTGTGAATTCGGTTTGTTGTCCTACCGGGAAGACAATAGCAGTTCGATCAAGAGCGTCAGTAGAGGATTCGTTGTTGCCATCAAATTCTTTCGGTTTGGCTGCTTGCGGATTGGGGACGAAACAGGCTAGTAGTTTTCCAAGCGGTACATGTTGGTGATAGCGGATGGTGATACCTTCGGGAGAGCATCGCCAAGGAGTGTTTGGTTGGGTGTTTGTTGGGTTGTTTGCGATAATAAATTGACCTTTCGCTCGGATTCTCAGGGGTGTTCCTTTTTTTACCTCCCCTGCCCTTCCCTGCCAGCAACGGCTGGAATCGACGATCATCGACTCAGTCACGGGTTGTAGACCGGGTTGTGCTGCGAGGAGTGATTGGGTGTCGAAAATATGTTTGGTTGGGTCGTAACCAAAGTCGAAGTCTTGGGCGAAAAGTCGCCAGTCTGCTTCGACGAAGTCCCATTGGTTTTGAAGGGACGATTCCAAACGTTTTGATAGCGAGTCCGAGTAATCGAGTGGTGGTGATGCTGCGAGTGAGAGAGGTTGTGCGTATCGAGGGTGATTACGGAAGAAGACGCACGCGGCCCAGCTCCAGACGTAGCGATCCATACGGTCTTCGCGTTGATTTCCAAAGCGAAGGATTTGTTTCATGGATGGAATCTTTCCATCCTCCACGGAGGCTCTCAAGCGTTTGAATCGACCCCAATGGGGAACGGCTAGCGGGTCTGAAGGAATTATCGCCAGTTGTAGCTTGCCTTGATTGAGTTCATGGGTGCCTTCGACTTCTGCCATGCCTTCCATGAACCAAGGGGACCCGGCACCGCCGAAGGCTCGGTACATGATCCAGTGGGTTGCTTCGTGCAGCAGCAAGTGGCGGCGATAGTACTCGGAAGGTTGTTCGCGGAGAAAGATTTTATCTTGAAGTTGAGAGCCGTCGTCGAAGGGAAGTGTTCCTTCTAGCAACCCTGCTTGTTCGAATACCTTTCGGTCTCCGATCCAATGGATTGTCATTGGCCATTGTTTGGCGGCATCGATAGGGATGTTCCATTTTTTGCACCACTGAAGGAGAGCTTGGTCGAGGACGTTTGGCCATGATTTGACTTCGTCATCGATCGGTAGATCGGTGATAAAGGTCCATTGGCCAGATGACCATTGTTTGATCGCGCTCGAGGGGGATTCAGCGGTCTGGGCTCTTGCACATTGTTCTGTGGCGAACAATGAAGCAACGACATGAAAAGCAGCGAAGACAACCTGAGGGGGGATCCAAGTGAACTTCGAAGGGGCTGGTTGCCGGGGTATCTTCGGAGAGGAATCTCGGTTTGGATCCGTCGATGGTTGGCGCATGGTTTATTTTACGAGGACCGAGCAAGTTGAGACTGGATTGTCAGGGCGAGCTCGACGGCGCCGACGGCATGATCAAGGCTCAGTCGCGGTGCGGGTATTCGTGTGCGAACACTTTGAGCCACATCATCGATTTCTGATTGGAATGCGTCGATATCATCGGCAGCAGGAAGTTCTGGCCGAATGACTTGTCCGTCGCGGGTAATGATCTTCAGCGGCATCGTTTCGGCTTGGTCGCTATGAGCGGCGAAGTCGAAGTGCAGGGTTGCTTGTTCGAGATGCAGTTCGAAGGCGTGAGTGAAGGGTCGGCCTGGGCCATCGATCACGCCGGAGGAGCTAGCGACAGCGATTTCGCTTGATTCGAATTCGTAGAGTACGTGAACGTACTTTGCGACTTGGTCTTTCATTCGGCCTACGGCGTGGGTTGCGATTGGTTTACCGAAGAGGAGTTGGATCCAGTGTAGATCATGGATATGGAGATCGATCAGGGGGCCTCCGACTTTGTTTGGATCATAGAAGTCGGGGATCCAGGTTGGATCGGAGATAACTCGTTTGAAGTAGCCGCCGATGGGGCGGCCGTAGGTCCCGCGTTGGACAAGTTCGGTGGCGTAAGCGAAGGGTCCCATGTAGGGAAGGACGTGGGCAACGAGAGCGAGGCGACCTGTTTCTTTGGAGGTTTGTTCGATCTTTCGGCAGCCTTCGATGGATAGTGCAAGTGGTTTTTCGATGAAGACATCTTTTCCGTGTTGCATTGCCATAACCGCAGCATCAACGTGCATGTGTGGTGGGAGGCAAATATCAACCACATCGATCGACGGACATTTGACAAGCTGTTCGAGGGACTCGAACACTTCAAGTCCTTCCGTGGAGATGACTTCTCCTGGCGGTCCGAAATTGCCTTGGATACCGCGCCAGTCTCCCGTTCGTTTTTTGGCGTCTTGGCTTGCGAAGCCTACGAGATTGGCTTGTTGACTTCTGCGGTAGGCAAGAGAGTGGATCCAACCCATGAATCCGATACCGATGAGACCAACATTGATGGGGGCTTGTTTGTTCATAATCCGAGTGGGAAATGGTTGTTGATAACGGTTGTGGTCGTCGAATGCTTATTCAGGTTTGTAAAGGAAGGCTTTGTCGTCAAGGGGTTTGATCCAGACGTTTCGGAAGCGGGTTGGGCTACCGTGATCTTGAAGAAACATTGGGCCTGTTTGAGTTGCGAGTTGTTGTTTCCAAATTTTGGCAAGGTAATCTGTGGTACCGTAGCGGAACGGGTGGTAGACGGATCGCGGTTCTTCGAAGCGAGTGTCTTTTTGGACGAGTTGTCCATTGAGCCAAGCGGTGACGGATCCAGGTTCCGTGATCTTGCCATTTGCGTCACGGCGTGGGGCTCGGTATCGAATGTCATAGACTTGCCATTCACCTGCTTTGCGCGATGCGTTGATCAATGGTTTTGCGAAGCCGTAGAGTGCGCCTTCGGCATGTTCGTTGAGATCTTGTTTTCCGTAGGAATTGAAGATTTGCATTTCATAGTTTCCGTGGATGTAGATGCCGCTGTTTCCCTCCGCGATTTCGGAGACCATGAATTCGACGTGGATATCTGCATCGCGAAAGTGCCAACGCGAGACGATATGGTTTACATGGCTTGGGCTTTTGGCAGCGACCAAAGAGTCTGCGTCACGGGTCCAATCGGTGGCTTCGCCTCGCATGCTGAGGAATTCCAGTTTTTGCTCATCGAGCAAAATGATCGCCCCCTCAGGGGCGGGAGTAGGAATTTGCGATTGGTCGGGCGCGAAGCCTTCGGAGGTGGCGCTCGAGGGAGATGTTTTGTTGCCAGTCTCTTGAGCGATGCTTCGCTCGCAAGTCAAGCTTATGATTGCAGCGATACAGCACAGCAACAAGTGACTGTAGCTCAAGAAGGTGCGACGATAGTTAAGGGATTCGCTCAGGCACTTGGTGGTGTTGTTGCATTGCATGGGAGAGAGGATCCTTTTGTGTGGATTAGCCGATCAACCCTTTGTGGAAAGGGGCTTTGGCGTTTCGTTTTATTGTACTGAATCTACGGCGTCCATTCGCCTGTTTCGATACCCCAGTCCGTACCAAAGAAACCGGTCGTACGAACGGCATCGATTCCTTTCTCGAGGAATTCCGGGGAGGCGATCAGGACGTCTGGGTAGCCGGTTCCTGACGAGAACAGGGGAAGCCGTTGTCCGGATTGCATACCGATAAGGTCCGTGCCGCCGATCGCGGCGACCATGGCGTGTTGAGAGGATTCGATGGGGCGAACGAACCAAGCCATGACGGATTCTGAACGTTGAGGTTGGTCGCCCAGTTGCCATTTTCCTTTTTCGACTGTAATCGGGCTCTTGGCGAGGAGTTGTTTCCAAGCTGTATTGATGGAAGCGTTGCCGTAGACGATGCAATTTCGATCGAGGGTGGTGTTTGGGTTGGAGGATTGAAGCGATTGCCATTGGGAGTCGCTAATGCAATCGATGCTTCCATTGCCGCGATACCAAAAAGTCTCAGCATCATAGCGAGCTTTGTCGAGCATCCAGCGATTTTCTTCGGGGGATCCACCTGTTCCATAGATCAGCATGAAGCGGTTGCGGAAGGCTTCTTTGAAGACTCCATAGCGAAGTTGCGATTTGGTCAGTGCACTTGGAGGTTCGGCAAGACTCCAAGTTTTCGAATCGCCGTCGCCACCGGTTTTCTGGAACCAGAGTGGTTGTTTCGGGTGGGCTAGGATCCAATTCGGTAGGTCATCGATTTGGAGTGATTGCCCGTCAATTTCGATTTTTAACGAAGTGGGAATTGGATCATTTGGGGGCAATAGTTTATCGATTGCGATGGCGAAGGTTTTTACATTCTCGGTCGTACCTGTTATTTGGAACGGCATGGGAGAACGTTCGAATTTCAAGCGGGACATGTCTGCGATGCGGTCTTGGGTGCCCAGAGTGATCCAAGTGTGTGAAGCGGAAACATGGGGGCCAGGGGAAGAGAAATCAACGCGAGGGACGTTCCATGGATCGGGTAGTTTATGAGCGAAGAAGAACTCGATCATGGCAGGCCAATCGCAACAGGCATTACCCCACCAGTGGCCTGCGCCTGGTTGTTCTTTGTAGACCCAATCGGGATGAAACTTTGCCAGTTCTTCTCGCATCGTGCGAGCTTGGTCTACTGAAACATTATCGTCGGCATCTCCGTGGAGGATATAGACACCTTGGGATTGCAAGTTTCGAACGCGCGCTAGGGTGTCGCTTGCCGAGAGTGGTCGCCGAAGCATAAGAGATACTGGGTCTTGGCGGAGATTTGCACCTCGTCCGGCGTAGGTTGCAAAAGAGATCCAGCCGGCGCTTGGGCCAAGCGCAGCGAATCGGTCAGGGAAGAGAGTACCGATGTGCCAAGTGCCGTGTCCACCCATGGAGTGACCGGTAATGTAGGTTCGTTGTGGGTCTGTATGAAATCTCTGTTGAGCTTGTTCGAGCACTTCTAATGCATCCCAGCGTCCCCAGTCTTCCCAATCAAATCCGAAATTGCGTCGGTTGGTAGGTGCGATAACGTAGGCATTGGTCTTCGGGGCGTATACGTTGGCTTGTCCTTCTCCTTCTACTCCTGCACCATGTAGGGAGAGGATTAGGGCCGGTGGTGGAGTATTGGCGGTCGAAGAATTGGGGGAAGCGGTTTCAGTGTTTTGCGAGGGCGGAACGACGCCGTAGTATTGGACGCTACCTTCGATATTGCTGACGAATGTCCGCCGGTGAGTTTGGTTTGCGTTTCGGATAGCCCAAGTGACGTCGATTTGATCGATCACCGATGAGCCACCTTCAGCGTTCGGGTTTGCCAGCAGTACATCGACATGAACTGGCAAGCTATCTGCTTTCCATTCTTCACGATTTGTATCGATGCTTCGCAGCGAGAAAGGGACTTTTTTGATGGTCAGAGGTGGGATGGATGAAACGACGGTAGAGGTTGTTTCGCAACCCGGTGCGGAAACTTGGAGAAAGACATTTTCGAGCGGGGTGTCTTGTGCGTTGACGAGAAGCAGAGCTCCTAGAAACGTACCGGGTTCATCGCGGAGAAAGGTCGGGAAGGTTGTATCGCGCAGGCTTAGGAATACCGGTTTTGGCGCAGGTTTAAGTTTGGCAGCGATACGTCCACGTCCACTTTGGAAGACCAGCCAGTTGTCGCCGGCGTTCAGTGAGATTGGAAGTTCAACGGATCCATTCGAGTAGACATCACCGGTTCGCAGTGATCCGTTAACTCTCACCGATGCGTGGCCTTGTGCATCAAGCATCCAGATACCGGGTTGTTGCATCGGAGCGTGAAGAGCTAGGGACGCACCGAAGAGTTCGCGGCCAGCGAACCCACCTTGCTCGTCGGCTTGGAAGGCTTTCCAAGGTTGGAGTCCTTCTGCGCTCGGGGATTCGGAGTCGTTGCTATCGGGCATCTGCAACTTTGAGGAGATCCAAGCGGCTTCGAGGGGATCTTGGGGGAGGGAGGATCGCCCTCGCTGCATCGGTTGGCCGCTGGAAAGTAGCCAACCTTTCGTCAGTTTGATCTCAGCCTGAGGCGAATCTGGCGTTTGTGCTTGCAGTGGGCTAACGGCTACAAGAGGCAGGGCAAGGAACAAGCAACGGAGGGTGTCTCTGATTTGTCCTGCGATGACTTGTGAGGCATCGGATACCGAGTAGAAAGAAATCATTGAGGCTGTTTAAGATTAGGAGGCTAGTTGGATAGCTCGATCGATGCGATCCAATGCGGATTGTTTACCGAGGATAGCGAAGGCATCGAAGACGCCGACGCCGGATGGTTTACCGGTGAGTGCGATGCGGAGTGCGTTGATACAAACGCCTAGTTTCACGTTAGCTGTTTCGGTCATGGCTTTGATGTCCGCCTCGAGAGACGCGGTATCCCATGTCGTTTGGTTCTCGACGATGGTTTTGCAAGCACGAAGCATTTCGATGGCTTGAGGTTCTCCGACGATCCGTTTTTGGAATGCGGTAGGATCGAAAGAGAATTGATCATCGGGGAGAAAGAACTCGTCGAATTGGAGGATATCACCGGCGACTTTGATTCGGTCTGCGGCAGCGGTGACGACGCGCGTGAGGTGATCGGAGACTGTGCATGGGGGTGGGTTGGGAATCCAGCCAGCTTGCTGCAGGTAGGGTAGAACCATCGCCACTTTTTTCTTTGTATCGAGTTCACTCATCCATCGAGCTTGGAAGGCGAGGAGTTTTTGCGGGTCGAAAGATGCTGGGGCTTTGTTGACGCGTTCGAGTGAAAAATACTTGATTGCATCATCGAGGGAAAAGTGTTCGGTGCTATCGTCGAGGGACCAACCGAGGAGCAAGAGGTAATTGAGGATGGCTTGAGGTAAGAAACCAGTTTCGCGGTAGAAGTCAACGACGACGGGGTTAAAGGTTTCGGGGGTGGTTTGCAGGTTTGCTTTTTTCGCGATGGAGTCCCCGAGATTAAAGAGGGTGGCGAAGTCTTTTTGTTTGAGGTACTTATCCAATTTGCGTTTGGAGAGTTTTGCGGAGCCACCTGGTTCAGCGACGTAGGGGAGGTGAGCATAGATTGGGAGTGGGTAACCAAGGCTTTGCGCGATGAAGACTTGTCTTGGGGTATTTGGGAGGTGTTCAACGGCTCGGACGACGTGAGTGATACGGAAGTCGTAATCATCGACAACGCTAGCGAGGTGATAGAGGCAAGTTCCATCAGCCCGTTGGATGACGTGGTCTTGTTCATCTGCCCATTCGAAGGAGCAGTCGCCACGAATGAGGTCATGGAACGTGCATTGGCCTTCGCGTGGCATTTTCAAGCGAACGACAGCAGTGCGTCCTTCGGCTTCGAAGGCCGCCGCTTGTTCGGGTGTCTTGGCCATGAACTTTCGATCATAGATGAAGGCTTTGCCTTCTTTTTCGGCGATTGCTTTCGCTTCTGCGAGTTCTTCAGTGCGAGCATAGTCTTTGTAGGCGTGTCCGGATGCTAAGAGTTGTTCGGCCGCGCGTTGGTAGTGTTCGAGGCGTTGGGATTGGAAGTATGGGGCGTAGGGGCCGTTTACGTCTGGGCCTTCGTCCCATTGCAAACCGAGCCATCGAAATCCTTCGAGGATGGGTCGTAGAGCGGCTTCGACGTTTCGTTGTTGGTCTGTATCATCGATGCGCAGTAAGAACTGCCCGCCGGCTTGTTTGGCAAGGAGGTAATTGAACAGTGCGGTTCGCACGCCACCGATGTGGAGGTAACCGGTGGGGCTTGGGGCGAATCGAGTGCGTATGGTCATAGGGTGTCGTAGAGGATCAAGTAAATAGAGAGGGGTCGTTTGGTTTAGTCCAACGTGAGCGTTCTAGATCATGGACGCGTAGGAGTTGGCATATCGTATCAGAAATTAGAAATTCCGCAGTTAGGGTTTTTGTTGGTGGATTCGGCAGGAGGGTGTTGCAGAGTTTTGCCCAGGCTTCTGGAGTGCAAGATCCTTTGAGTTCAACGTATTCGATTGCACCAGCGCGATCGTAGACCATTCCATCGAGTTGGTAGCGGTGCTTTTGTTCGTGCCAGACCCATACGAATGAACCGTCAGGTTCGGCGTAGAGTCCGTCCCATTTTCCGATAGCTTCGATGAAGGCTTCGAAGGTTTGTGGGATGGGGGAGTTTTCGATGGCGTGGTAAAGACGAACGAACATTGCTTGGTTTTTGGTTTAAGGCTTTTTCGGTGGGATTTCTTTGCCGTGGGGATCGCGGGTGGAATCCCCGGCTCTTTTGCTGAGGCTCTCGCGGAGTTCTTCGGAGGTAAAGTGTTCGAGGGACTCTGCATTGGCGTGCAGTCGAGGGTCGGAGAGTTTCGTTTCTTCATAGAGAAAGTGCTCCCAGAGGCGGTGGGTGCGCACCAAGTCTTGAGCTTGCCGAAAGCCTTCGTCGGTCAACTCCCACTTCGCGGGGTTTGAATTTGATTTTTCAGTGGTGATCCAATGTTTGGTTACTAGTTCTTGAAGTGCGTTGAGGATGGACTTGTGCGAACGTTGCAATTTGGATGCGATGTTGTTCGTTGACAGGGTCGCAACGGGGACTGTGGTTCCAGTTGACGAGTTGGCTTCTGCTTGACGGTAAAAGAGTGCAAGGATGTCTTCAGCGAGGATACGACGATTCAAGGAGCGTTGCTGGAACCACTTCCACAGCAGTCCAGTTTTGGGGCTGAGCATGATTGCGAGCACGAGCAAGATTCCGGAGGTGGTAGCGGCCATTGCGGCGGAGTTTGCCGATTTGAAACCGACGAGGTGTGGGAGTGTGATAGCGGCGAGGTGTCCCAGGGTGCTCGAAAGGATCGTTGTAACAATGCTGAGTAGAAACATGGTACTGATACGATTCGACAGGAGCCATGCGGTTGCAGGGGGGACGATCAACATCGCGACGACGAGGATATTGCCGACGGCACGGAACGATAGGACGCAGACCATAGCGACCATTGCGGCTAGCAGGTATCGCATGAGTGCGACAGGGACACCTTGGGCTGCTGCAAGGATTGGGTCAAAGGTTGATAGGATCCACCATTTGGAGAGGATCAGTATTGCGAGAGTGTTGAATAGGCATACTGCAGCGAGTTCGAGTATCACGCTTGGGATGGAGCCAAAGGGGGTTTCAACGGTTTGCAAGATAATTGTTTCGAGGTTGCCATAGAGAACGCAGGAAGGGTCGAGGTCTACATGTTCGGTTTGGGAGACCAGAACGATCCCTAGGGCGAAGAGGGCGGTGAAGACCACGCCGATAGAAGCACTTTCTTCGATGCGGCTTAAATGCCTGACGAGTTCGATGAGCCAAACGGTCAGAACCCCGACGAGAGCTGCACCGACGAGAGCGATCCATGGGCTGCGGTTTGAGAAAAGCAGGAAGCCGGCGGCGATTCCGGGAAGAACTGCGTGGCTGATGGCGTCCCCGATGAGGCTCAAGCGGCGCAGGACTAGGAAGTTACCCACCAGAGCGCAGGCTATTCCGCAGAGGATGGATGCGAGGATCATCCAGCCATCGACTTGCCAAGCCCAGGAGAGCTCGGAAAAGGATTGACGGATCGGGTTATGCATCGCTTACCGTCAAGGTGATGGGGGCGGCAGTTCGAATAGTTGGCAAACTAAATCACGATCTCGAGCAGTTTCACAGTTGCACAGTGCGGTTTCTTGCGCGACTAAGCTTTCGATTGTTCCATTTGAGCCAATTCATCGCCGAAATCGAGGGGTTGTTCAGCGAAGTCGTTTTGCAGGTCGGCTTGAGCCTGATTTTCCTCTTCTTCAGCTCCCTTCTTCCCTTTTTTCTTTTTCTTCTTGGCTGGGGTGCCACCGGGGCGTTTCGGTCGGCTCGTCAGGGCGATAATGGTAGGGACGAGAACAACGGCCGCCATGAACGCGATCCAGAGATAGGACAGGATTTGGAAGAGCATGGTGGTAAGTTTTCCGAGAACAAGACAACAACCGGTAGACAGGCAGTGGCGCGGCGTTTGTAGGGCAGAGCCCTGGACGCCGTGGATAGGAACCGAGTAAAAGGGTAATTGACGGTTGGCAAGGTAGCAAGTCGCGGGGGTGGAGATGCATAAGGAAGTCACGCAGTTTTTGCGGTATTTAGATGTAGAGCGGAACGCATCGGATTTGACGATCAAGTCGTATCGCGAGGACTTGATGGATTTAGCAGATTTCTTGACTGAGCAGGGGCAAGTTCCGCGTCGGCCCAGGGATGTAACGCCGACAGAGTTGCGTGGGTACGTTACGGCGTTGCATGAGGCGGGGTATGCAAAGTCGAGTATTTCGCGCAAGTTGGCATCATTGCGAAGTTTTTATCGATTTGCGCAGCGGCAGCAGATGGTCGAGACGAACCCGGCTAAGCCGTTGAGGAATCCGCGAGGCGGACGCAAACTGCCGCATTTCTTGACCGGTGAGGAGATCAAGGCACTTTTGAATGCGCCGAGTTCGGGAAACGAGATGGGGTTGCGCGACCGGGCGATATTGGAAGTCATCTATAGCGCGGGATTACGGGTCAGCGAGCTGGTCGGGATGAATGATCGGGACATTCAGATTGACGAAGGAAGTGTTCGGATTCGAGGTAAGGGGCGCAAGGAGCGGATCGGGCAGTTAGGTCAGTATGCGATTCGCGCGTTGTTGTCCTACTTTCAACTTCGTAGAGCAGCACCAAACGGAACGAAGGATCCGGCTACCTTTCGGAACAAGTTTGGTGGGAGGCTCACGGCCAGAAGCGTTGCGAGGATGTTGGAGAAGTACATCAAGGAATGTGGATTGGATACCAGGACAAGCCCGCACACGTTGCGTCATTCGTTCGCGACTCACTTATTGGATCGCGGGGCCGATATCCGAAGCGTCCAAGAGTTGCTTGGGCACAAGAGTTTGGTAACGACCCAGATTTATACACATGTGAGCACCGCAAACATTAAAGCCGCCTATGACAAAGCGCATCCAAGGGCGAAGAAACGGCCGAATGCTGGATGAAAGAACCGCATGCTGCTTCGTATTTTGGTTCTTTGGGAATTACCGTGGCTTGAAGTGTAGGATACTTGCTTTACTCCTGTGCGAGCTTTAATCCTGCTCGCTCCCGCCCGACGGAATTAGATCGACCAGAACGTTGAAACTCCGCATGGATCCGAATCCGAATTCGTTTGGCACAAGAGTCCTTAGCTCACGATCACGAGCACCGTTCCACTGAGCACGAGCGACTTTTAAGATCTCTTGGATGATCCAGAGGGTTAGAGCAGAATGGGTTTGACGACGTTTCCAGCGATATCTGTGAGTCGATAGTCGCGGCCACCGTGGCGATAGGTAAGCTGTTCATGGTTCAGTCCCATCAAGTGCAAGATCATGGCGTGCAAGTCGTGGATATGAACTTTGTCTTGCATAGCGCGAAATCCGAAGTCATCGGTTGCCCCGTAAGCTGTTCCACCACGAACTCCTCCACCTGCCATCCAGACGGTAAAGCCCCAAGGGTTATGGTCTCTACCGTCTGAGTTTTCGGTAGTTGGCGTACGACCGAATTCTCCGCCCCAAAGGACGAGTGTATCGTCGAGCATTCCTCGCTGTTTAAGATCTTTCAACAAGGCAGCGATGGGTTGGTCGATATCGGTGCATAAATTTTTGGTCGATGCGTTATGGTTGGAGTGCGTATCCCAAGGCTGGCCGTTTCCGTAATAGACTTGGGTGAACCGCACACCTCGTTCTGCGAGCCTTCTTGCGAGCAAGCAACCATTTGCGAAGTGAGATTTACCGTAAGCTTCGCGAACGGACTGAGGTTCCTTCTGAATATCGAATGCATCGGACGCTTCGCTTTGCATTCGGTAGGCGGTCTCCATCGCGTGAATTCTTGATTCAAACTGCGGGTCCACTCCAGCGCGTTGTTCAAGGTCTGTATTGAGTTCTTTCAGTAGTGCCAATTGCTTGGCTTGTGCCTCCGGCGACCATCTCCCATTCTTGAGGAAAGGGACCATTTGCAATGGATCGAGGTTGGAGTGATTGACGTAGACCCCTTGATGTTTTGCAGGGAGGAAACCGTTGGACCAAAGCTCCGCAAACCGCACTGGACGTCCGGGGCAGAGGGCGACAAATTCTGGAAGGTTTGCATTTTCGGACCCTAGTCCGTAGGAGAGCCAAGCCCCGAGGGTGGGGCGATTGGGGGTGATCGTTCCATTGTTCATCATGAACAGAGCGGGACCATGATTAGGATTGTCCGTGAACATGGATCGAATGACACACAAGTCATCCGCACAGGTTGCGGTTTGGGGGAGTAGTTCGCTGATTTCCAAGCCGCTGTTGCCATGTTTGCTGAATGCATACGGCACGGCCATGAGGGATCCTGTGGGCCGCTCCGTCCGCAGGTCTGCTTCGGGTGGTTTTTGTCCTGCGAACTGATTGAGCATCGGTTTAGGATCGAACAGATCGCATTGGAATGGGCCTCCATTCATGAACAAATGGATGATCCGTTTTGCTTTTGGCGCGAAATGTGGTTGTGGTTTGGCGTCGCTAGGGGACGCACCGCAAACACTGGGTAGGAGATTCGCAAGAGCGAGCATGCCAATACCCGCGCCGGTGGATTGCAAGGCGGCTCGGCGACTGAGCATTGCAGGATGGATCGATGCGAAGGGATTCATGGAGTTTAGCTACTTGGTGGGAGATCGAAGCTATTCAAGGAAATAAAACGCGTTGCTTGCCAACAGGGTCTGCGCGAGGAGTTGCCAAGATTGTTCGGACACGGGATCGTTGGGTGTTTCTGAATTCTGGAGAAAGGCTTGTAATTTCGAAAATTCAGTGGGGGTTGGTTCGCGTTGAAAGAGCCAGCCGTAGAGTTTACGGATTCTCGCATCGGAGTCGGTGACCCCTTCTCGTTCCAGACGCCGAATCAAACTATCCGAACGTTCCAAGACGAACGCACTGTTAAGCAAATAGAGTTGTTGCAGTGGGGTAATCGTCGGGATCCGGGAAGAACTGTGTGTCAATGGATCTGGGAAATCGAAGAGCCTTAACAAGTCGTTTAGTTCGCGCCGGCGAACTTGGCCGTAAAGCGTTCGTCGGGCTTGGCCAAGTGTCGTCAGGTCTTGAGGGGGGCCTCCTAGTTGGTGATTCAATTCCCCAGTGACGGCGAGTAGGCTATCTCGCCAAGCTTCCACGTCGAGCGGTTGACGAGGAAAGGAAGCATAAAGTCGTTGATCGGGATCTCTGTCCGAGCCGATACCAACGGTGCGTTGTTGTTGGTAAGTGGAAGAGAGCAATATCTCGCGATGCAAGCCTTTGATCGACCAGCCTTGTTCGATGAAGCGATGTGCGAGATCGTCCAGCAACTCCGGATGACTTGGCCGTTCTCCTTGGTTACCAAAGTCGCTTGGGGTTTGTACCAAACCTCGACCGAAGTGGTGTTTCCAGATGCGATTGACGAAGACGCGTGAGAGAAGATGGGCTGAATCGGTTGTCAGCGAGCGAGCTAGATCAGCCCGGCCGCTCAATTGACTTGAACCGAAAGACTTCGGCTCAACGGATTGAGTCAGCACCGAAACAAAACGGCGAGGAACGAGGTCTCCGGTCTTGTTCGGGTTGCCTCGAATTTCCAGAGGCTTGTCTTTCAGTTCTTTCTCATAAACGATTCGGCTACCGTGTGCGCCCTCCGCTGGCAGTACTTCTAATCTTGCATCTTGGACACCAGGTGTGAGTAGTGCGTCATAGCCTGGCGTGGAACGCAAGGTGTCGATGCGTTGCTGAAGTTCTGCGATTTTTGCTTTGTCTTCCTCTTTGTTCGTTTTTAGGAGTGGCTGCAATTCCGCATCAATTTTTTTAACGGCCTTGCGAGCTTCGACAATTGCAACCGGATCGAGGTCGGGTTGAAGCACCACGTCAGATGGTTTGCAATTGGCAAGGACACCTGCGATGGCGTAATAGTCAAGGTTGGTTAATGGGTCGAATTTATGGTCGTGGCAGCGTGCGCAAGCGAGATTCAGACCGAGGAATGTGCTTGAGAGTGTATGCACTCGTTCTTCGACTTCGTCAGAGACGATCGATTTGATGATCTCGACTGGGAGTTGCAATTCCTTCCAATAGGTGGGGCTGAATCCCAAGAATCCAAGCGCCGCGCGATCGCTTGGGCGAGAGGTTTCCATTTGATCGGCTGCAAGTTGAAGCTGAACAAATTGGTCGTAGGGCATATCGTCGTTTAGGGCCGCGGCGACCCAGTCACGGTATGGATAAGTGGGCCCGAGAGTTTCTGTCCATTCTTCCATCACGTCGGCGTATCGAACTAGGTCAAGCCAATATCTAGCCCAGCGCTCGCCGTACTGTGGTGATGCGAGATATAAATCGACGCGTTGTTCAAATGCGTTTGGCGAATTGTCTTGTTCGAAAGCTTGTACTTCCTCCTCGGTGGGCAGGATACCAAGGAGATCGACTTTCAAGCGTCGCAAGAGGTTCCGGCGACTCTCCGGTTGGGAGGGAGCAAGTGAATTTGTGATAAGTTCACGTTGAATTGCCACATCGATGCGGGTTTGAGACCAAGGGGCATGGGGTGTGGTAAAGAAGGATTCGGGAAGGGGAAGAGTCGGTTGAAAGGCCCAGTGTTTTCTGCCCTGTTCCAAATCGATAGACTTGCGCACCTTGGACGTTTGCGATGCTGGTGGTGCAGGTGCACCGCGACGGACCCATTCCTCTAAAGCCGCAATTTTATCCGCGGAGAGTTTTCCATCCGGTGGCATCGCTGAAGCGTCTGGCGCATAGCGGATGGATTGGATCAGTAGGCTTTCATCGGGCTTGTGTGGAATGATACAAGGGCCGCTATCGCCACCTGCGAGTAGGGAAGCAGTGGAATCGAGCAATAAGTTTGCTTGAAGAGTTTTCGCGTCGGCGGAATGACAGGAGTAGCAGTGTTCTGCGAGGATCGGTCGAATGCGTTTTTCAAAAAACGCGATTCCTTCGCTGTCCGTGCTCGTCGGTGAAGCTGCATCTTGGCTTAATGCGGTGGTCCCGACGGCGAGAGTAAGGAAAGCGAGGTACCAACGGCTGATGGCATAGAAGGCGAGGACGACCAGGTTCGAGCAGGTCAGCGCATGGTTCATGCGACGCTCCGGTCTAAGGGGGGGCGGGCTTACTTCCAGGGAGGGACATTCAATGTAGCTCTGGTTGGATCGAAAATCAACTAAACTACAGGGTATCGATAGCAGAGTTTCGTCTTCAAAACCAATGTCTCACGCGGAGATCCATAGCCTCTCAGAGAGTTGAGAGGAGAAAGTGGAAAGTAGAAAAGTAGGGTATGTGCAGCGGTGCTGACCAAAACAATCATTTGCCACAGACGACCCACCAAGCACCAACCAATCAGTGCGAGCGGTTCAAGCAATGGACCGCGGAACATACCAATGCGCCTCACGTCAAGCAGCCAAGGCCTGGAAGGCCGGCACAACCTCTGCCGAGGTCGTTAGGCCTCGGTGACCTGATAAAAAAGATGTTAAAGGCCCGGAGGGTCGACACAACAGAAACTGGAATGACAACTCAAATTATGATTCGATTACAAGCTCGAACAGCTGTCCCAGGGCGGCGCTCCGCTTTGCCCTGGGCTATCACCTTCGGCCCCCTTGGGGCAATCGTCTAGTTCCAAGGTTGATCGCACCGAATAGCGGCAGCAAATATCTCACGCAAAGACGCCAAGAAGACGGCGGAAACTTGAGTTGGATAGCGCGAGCTTTAGGTGGATTAGTGTACCCTGTTTTATTCATTCAAACGTCAAATTGATCTGCAGATTCGACGCTATGGTGTTAGATGGTTTCGCTGGTTGCTAAGCCTCTGACATTTCCAAGCAGATGCCGGTATTTGGTGCTAAGGTGATTGAGCCACAGGCCAAAATAGATGTTAAGGATGAACGAGAGTACCAAGAAGAACGGTAACAAGGTGCCTCGCGACTGATAGCTTGGATCCAGCGGACGGTTTGCTATATCGTTTGCTGAATGGCTGCTCTGTGCGGTAGAAGGTAGGGGGCGAGTAGCGACCTGGGGGATGGGAAGAACAGGTGCAGTGGGGATTTGCGTGCCGACTTGGTACTGGGCAGAGTTGTATTGGTTCGCGTACTGCGTATAGCCAGGATCGTTGGGTAAAACATAACCGCCTGGGGGAGGGTTGTTGTATCCGTTTGTGGCTGGGTAGTTGTAGCCATTTGGGTTGTTAGCCATGTGCGGTACATTTGTGTAGCCGGTTCCAAGACCCGAAGTCCCGGAACTACTGTAGGTGACGTTGCCTTGGGTCGAGGTACCGGAGGTTGTCGTGGCGGGGACAACCCGATTGCTACCGGTCATTGCACTTGTTGATGGTGTGCCTGTTGTTGGTGCATTCACGCGATTGGTACCAAAGGGATTCAAAGTGTTTGGGACCGTTTTCGGCATGGCTGCAAATCCATCGTTTGCGACGTTGGGTTGACCGTAAGTGTTCGAGGGGATAGAGCTTGTCGAAATGCCATTCGAACTTCCTGTGTTGTTGTTCCAAGCCGGCGCGGAAGTTGTTGTTGCAGGAGCGGTCGAGGGGATCGGAGTCGAGAGGATGGGACCGCCAATCACTGGATTTGTAAGCGATGCAGATGGGGTGTTTGGATAAACCTCGTTTGTGTAGGGCTGCGGCGAAGTGCTCGGTAAAGACGGAGTTGTGGATGGAAGATTCAAGCCTGGGACGACCGGTAGTTGCGTAGTTCCTGCTGTCGATACGATATTCGCTTCGCTGGAACGAGTAGCTTCACGGTTCGTTGGTGGTGGATCGATATTGACCGCAGCGCGGCGATCGAGGTTTGCGATCGTTGGAGCGTTGTAGGGTGAGTTGGAAGAGTCGTAAGGGGCTGGTAACTTGGCGAGCTCGGACTCTGGTGGGCTTTGTTCCACTGGGCCGCTACCTACGCGAATGATGACCTTCTGCACGCGGCCTCGCAACGCTGGTGGAATGATGCTTTCTAGCTCCATGGCTTGGGTGCCAGCTGCGAATTGAGCAATCGCTTTGGGGGCGATTTGGATAACAAGATACAGTGATCGGTCAATGGGATCTGTTCCCCAGCCGACTTTGCAGTCTTCGGCAGCAATCGCGCCGAGTGAACTCGGTATAGACGGTAAGGAAGTTGTGGAGACCGACGGAACCATTCCGGCTTGTGGCTCCATGTTGCTTGCGACCAAGAGTGGTTTGGGCAAGGTTTCTGTTTTAGGCGCAGGGAGAAGTTCGTCAGGAAGTAACCCGAACAGCAATATCATCCATAATCCGCTCATAATCATCCTCGGCGTCGTCCTTGCTACCTTGGCCTACCTCGGCATTGCTACCTTGGCGTTACTGCCTCGGCATCTTGATTGGCTGGATCCTTAAGCCAACGTACTGTGATGCCACCCTTAAAAAGGGATCAAGCCCTTCTTTGGGCTATGACTGGGTCATGATAATAAGATTCGATATACGGAGTAAAGACAGATTGGATTGGAAGTTTCGGTAAGTATGGGAAAATTGTGAGGATGGGGGAAAACAAAAAGGCCGGGTTCATTTTTGAACCCGGCCTTTGATTCGATAGCCTTCGTTAGCAGTTGCTGTGAAGGCAATTCGCTCGCGTTCAAGCGAGAGATCGATTTCGATTACTCGATGCTAGCAGCATCCCAAGTGTCGCCAGCATCCTTGGTACCCATCGCACCCCAAGCACCGTAAGGGCTTCGGTCGTTCGAGCGAGCACCGTCGATCCCGAGTGGGGGATCACGACCGGCATCGCCGGCGTCAACGGAGTTAGGAATGAAGCGAACGTTGTTGTCGCCGAAGCAAACGTGAACGCCAGCACCGTGGTAGCTGGATGCGGAGAACACACCCCAGTCCCAGTCGCCGCCGCCTGCGTTACAGGTTGCGGAGTTCGGTGGGAGAATGGTGCTAAAGCCGCTGAACGTTGGGTGTCCATCACCCCAACGGATACCGCGCCAGTGGCCGCCGAGGCTGCCGTTGACGTAACGGTCACCACGGACGGTGTTACGGCAGGTGGTAACCCCAGCGCCGGTGTTCATGCCACCGACGTTAACGATCACACCACCTTGAACGCGGAACTTACCAGCACCCCAGCCGAGGTTTTGGCTAGGTGTGGTTCCGGTTTCGCCTAGCATAGCGGTGAAAGCCATACCATCGGTCGCATCAGCGATGCGTCGTTGGTAACGGCCTTGGAACATCCCGCGGTTTGCAGCAGGGTGCCAAGCAACGTGGTTGTCTTGGGTGGTATCCCCGTAGCACATGACGTAGTTCGTACGAGCCGAACCGTCATCAAACCAGTTTGCATCTGGATTCATCTTGCCTGGGTCCGATGGGCATCGCAAGTTAGGAACTTGGGTGCGCCATGGGAGGAAGTTACCGCCAGGACCCATATCCCAAGGCCAGAGCCATGCGTTGATGACAGTGCCGTTGGTTGGGTGACGGTAAGGGATGGTGAAAAGTTGGGTATAGAGTTGGTTTTGTTCCATTTGAGGCAAAACCATCAACGTACCCGACCATCGGTTGATCCCGACGCGTCCTACGTTTGCGTCTTGGTCAGTCCCTGTTCCGCCGGGAGCTGGCCCGCCCCATCCTGGAGGAAACTTCTTGTAGGCTGACTCATAGTTCAGAAACGCCAAGCCGACTTGGCGAATATTATTGCTGCAGGACATACGTCGTGCAGCTTCCCGAGCAGCTTGAACTGCTGGGAGCAACAGACCCACGAGGATACCGATGATGGCGATAACCACCAAGAGTTCCACAAGGGTAAAGCCGCGAACATTCCTTCGCTTCATGTGAACCCCTCAAAAAAGGAAAAGTGAAAAAGGAAAAAGTATCGGTCGCAATTGCGCCGGATCCATCCCTTATTGTTATCTACGGTGATCTTACCGGGCAATAGATGCACAAGATAACCGAGTGGATTTCGGGAAAATAATCCGGATACTTGATCTTTTTCGGGTGGCGTGACCCTTTGAGGGGGAATCTGCGCCTTTATTTCTGGTTTGTTAGAAAACTGGCGATGGAAGTGTCTCCGTTAGGAAGAGTTTTGCAAGGATTGAGGGAAAAGAACCGCCCCGGTGCGGGGGTTCCGCACCGGGTGGTTCATTGAAATCACGGACTATTCGATGCTAGCAGCATCCCAGCGGTCGCCGGCGTCCTTGGAGCCCATTGCACCCCAAGCTCCGTAAGGGCTTGGGTCGTTTGAGCGAGCACCGTCGATACCCAGCGGTGGATCGCGGCCTGCATCACCAGCGTCAACGGATTTCGGGATGAACCGAACGTTGTTTTCGCCGAAGCAGACGTGAACCCCAGCACCGTGGTAGCTGGAAGCGGAGTTCAC
>JBEICB010000391.1:0-2465 GCA_040373655.1 Pirellula sp.
ACCGACGCAAGCTCAACCCCCTGGCGAGCAATCAATTCAATTCCATAACGGCCTGCTTGCCCCCAACAACGAGAATAACTGTCGATGATCTCAGGAAGTATCGGCACAGAATCAGCACCAAAGTCATACACGCGGTTGAAATAACCCACGTCATTAAAACACAAAGATGTGGCACCATCAAAATTACAGATGCTTCCCCGTGTTCTGTCACCGATCTCCAGATATCGACCTAACCGCCAACACTCATACCGACGAATCGACTCCAAAGCACATCGCAACGGATCCCGCACAAACCCTTCCTCAGGTTGAGTCAATCCGCCGACGCTCGCGATTCCACTCCCCAAACTGAAAACTTCAGACATACTACTCTTCTAACTAATTCTGTGTGTACTAGGCTTATAGTCATCAATCTGCTATTGTCCACGCCCATATACAAATTGGCCTATCAGGCGTGCAACGGCTCGAGAGTATAACTACTTCCAATCAGGCCTGCTCAAAATTTCTTGTCGACACGAAATGATCTGAATTCTCATCACTCTGACTTTGCCTGCCAAGCGATAAAGCGATCAAACCACCCTTGAATCGCAGCACGTTGCTGCGCGGAAGTCGCCAAACTCAGCGCAGTGTCCACTTCCTTTCGCCCACCCTTCTTATCACCCGCACCATACAAACAGATCCCTAAAACCAAACGAGCTGTCGGCTGCATCGGATTCATACGCAAAAGCTCGCGACTCTCCGCCTCCGCTTGATAGAAATCCCCAGCAGACATAAACATCACCATCCGTTTCAGCCGGTAATCCTGACTAGACGGATTGAACGCTACCAAGTCACTTAACGCTCCAAACGCCAACTCCATCCTACCAGTACTCTCCGCCATAAATGCCAACATACTCAGCACATTTTCATCTTTAGGATTCGCTCGCATCGCCGATTGCAGCGCATTGACCGCTCCCTGGCCATTCCCCGCCCCCATCTCCAAACTACTCAGCGCCAACCACCCGTCCGTGTCGTCCTTCCACTCCCGTAAAGACTCCCCAAGCAACTCTCGAGACATCGCCACAGTCCGCTGTTTCAAAGGTAATGTCGCTGGCATCTTCTCCACAAACTTTGAAAGGGCTATCCCTAAATTCCTGCCTCGCTCCTGTTCAGTGAGTAACTCACTCTGGAAATAAGGAACCAACACGGACACCTCCCCCAACTCATTACTGACCGCTACCGACTGACTTGGGTCTCTCAATATTCTGTGGTCTGTAAGACTCGTATGCGCAATATTCGTATTCGCGTTCGTCGGCATGTGACACCGAATACAATGATCTTCCTGCTTGGCTCTCACCTCCACAGTCGCACTGCAACCTCGCTCGCTATGACACGATTTGCAATCTTGTAAATACTTTCTCTCCGCCTCCGCAGGCGCAAACTTCTGATGCGGGTCGTGACAAGTCGTGCACAATAACTTGCCTCCATCGGGCAATCGACAACTCGACTGTAACATCTGGTCAAAATGACCAACCGCCTTGTTCTTGAACTTCGCCTCAGGATGCGCTACGTACGCATTCATGAATAACTCCATCGGCATCCCAGGTCGAAACTCGGACTCTTTACGCCCCTGACGCACCACTCGAGCCTCGCCTGCTAAGTGACACTGCGCACAGATCGACATCTGCAACTCTCCCGGCAAATGCTTTGGATTGACAATACTCGTATCCTTGACTTCTTTCCTCCCCCCTACAACGTCACCCAACGCGGCGCCCTCTCCCTGTACCCCAGCGACAACCTCCTCTACCGTCGCAACCTTCCCCTCCACCCTCTCTCGGACATGCAACTCACCCGGCCCATGACAACGCTCGCATCCAATTGATAACTGTGTCCTCGCTAAAGGCATCTGATAACGATTGATCGAACCCTCCACCAACGTGTGATCTTGAATGTGACAGAAAAGGCAATTCGAAATCGTCGGCCGCTGCGTCGCCCCACCCAAATCAAATCCCGGCGAAACATCCCATCGGCCCGCCGTGCTGAACCAACTCACCGGACTCTGCCACACCGCGTCCCCATCAAATACCAAATAAGACCTCCCACGCGTTCCAGATCCAATCGCGATGCTTACCGGCATGTCCATCTGAGGTAACTTCTCCCCATCCCCCCCAAGCGCACTTAACGCATGAACCATCTGCCCATCTTCCATCCGTACCCCCAACTCGTAGGGCCCAATCTGACAAGGATTCATAGCCTCCGGGCCATAACGCTCCAAGTCATCA
Organism: Pirellula sp.; assembly: GCA_040373655.1. Taxonomy (GTDB): domain Bacteria; phylum Planctomycetota; class Planctomycetia; order Pirellulales; family Pirellulaceae; genus JBKCUI01. The sequence goes on from JBEICB010000391.1 coordinate 2,259, forward strand.
CTGCCCGCCAAAATCGCTGAACGCCCCATCGGATGTTGATGAAACGATGTACACAACGACGCATGACAGTCCACACAAGCACTATCTCCCACATACTTCACATCAGGATGAATATTTCGAAACTCTGTGCGATACGTTAACCGTGGATCCGCAAACCGAGCTTGCAATTCAGCTACCGATGCCAACGCAGAGAATAATTGCAAACAA
>JBEICB010000221.1:0-7692 GCA_040373655.1 Pirellula sp.
CCAACGACGACGGCCAACCACAAGGATCATGAAGAGCGTGATTCCCCTGTCGCCCCAAGCTAGATAAATCCATCACGGCACATCCGGTTCCTTCCGCCACATTCCATGCATGGCGCAATAGCAATCCGATACATTGGTGATACGCTTGGCCCCTCCGGCAAATCACTCCTTCCTTCACTGTAACCTATCCAAAACATTCGGCGTTCGACCGAATCGAACTCTTGGGCACTTCCCCACCCTACCATCGCCAGAAAGACACCTACCTCAATCCTCAATCCTCAATCGAAAACACTCCATGCCAATTCCAATCATTCTACGTCAGCACATCTCGTACTTACCGAAAATCGGCGAAGCAACCTAAGTAACAGATATCAATCACCCACCCAAGAGACGCTTATCTTCCTCGCTCGTTCCAAATCTTCCAACATCGATATCATGGCGATGGAGCAACTCAAGGTACAAATTACACAACGGGGTCGCTCGCTCTAACAAACGATACCCGTAATGTTGATACCCGCCCCCCGCGATTAACATAGGTAACTCATTGCACGTATGATTGGAGGAGTCACCGAAGTTACTTCCTAACACAACGGTTGTGTGATCCAACAAACTTCCACCTTCCTCTTGAATCTGATCCATCCCCCATAACAATGCTTCGAAATGCTTGAGGATGTCGCGTTCGACGCAACTCAAACTCGATAACACCTCCGGGTTTCCTCCGTGGTGCGATAAGGTATGCCAACCCCCAGTCGCTCCAGGTACCTTGATAGCTCCGTAGATCCAATCCAACGAGATAGATATCACGCGAGTTGAATCTGTACGAAAGGCCAATTTGGCTAACTCGAACAAGTTATGCACTTTTGCAGAAAATTCGAACTCCGGATCTTCTCGGAGCGACTTCTCAACCTTCGGCTTGCTGGTACTCAGCCAGTATTTTTCCCTCTCGAGTCGACCTTCTAACTCGCGAAGCACTGTCGTATATGTCTCCAAAGATTCTGTCGATGTGCTGCCTCCCTGCAACAAGTCAATATCGCGCCGCAAAGCCTCGACAACCAGCATGTCCTTTGCAATCAACTCCTGTTTGGCCTGTAAATCCTCAGCACCAAACAACATGTCAAAGATCGCTTCCTCATCATGCATCGGAGGAATCGCAACCCCGCGATCATTCCAGCTACACCCCCACCCACGGTTGTAAATGCTAAAACTCAAAAATGGAAATCGTGTTTGCCCACCCAACGAATTCGCTAACACCTGATCTAACGAAATCCCATTGACGAAGTTGGAGGCCTCAGGATTAGGCTTGCCCGTCAAAAAGGACTTCTCTGAATCGTGATTGCTCGTATCCATCCCCGGATGGTACAGATTCCGAAACACGGTCATCTTCTCTTGTAACCGCATCCCTCCGAGATACTCGGACTTGCTCAAGTCCTTCGCACCAACCGGAAAAAAGTACGGCGCATGGAATCCCAGCGAATTGCAAATGAACAATACTCGGCGAGGGGGCGATTTCCGTCCCCCAACATCCGGCACTCTCTCATCTCCAAACAACCGCGTACGCACACTTGACAACGATTGAATCGCGATAGGCAACGCTAAGCCAAATTGCAAGAGTTTGCGTCTGAGTATCTCTCCCTGTTGCTCCCCACTCATGGCTGCCTTTCCGGTATCGAATCGAGTATGGAATATACGAGTACTCTACGCACTAAATCCCCAAGCCGACACTTCTCGGGATCATCTTTGATCATCGCAAAAAGATCGAGACGTTGCTTCAATGTCGGCTCGTAGCCGTTTGCGTATTCGAAGAACTTCTTCGCGAAATTATAAGCGATCTTCTTGTGGTTCCGCAAAAGCAATCGTTTCAAACCTTGGATATCCTTAAACTCAATCCCTCCGACCTCTCCCGAGGCATCAATCGCCTGGCCTGTGCGAAAATAGCCATCGAGTCGATAAGAAAATGTACCTTGATGAGGTAACTCCTCACGATAATTTTCTCGCCACTTTCCAGTCGCATCAAAACTCTCCAACGCGAAACCATAAGGATCTATGCTTTTATGGCAAGCGAAACAAGCGGGGTTGTTTTTGTGTTCGGCGATTTGCTCCTTGAGTGTCGCCCCTGAATTCACTTCCGGCTCGATCGCCTTCACATTCGCTGGTGGTGGCGAAAGAGTATTCCCTACAATATTTCTGGAAACCCAAGCCCCCCGAAGAATTGGTGATGTTTGAAATCCATCCGATGTAACTTTTAAAATACTCCCCATCGTCAACAGTCCACCTCGTGGACTTCCCGACGGTAATGCAACAACTCGTAAATCCTGGCCAACGATACCATCTATCCCACCATCCACCCCATAGTGCTCTGCCAGTCGTTGGTTCAACACTGCAAATTCAGAGTCGATCAAACTAGATACGGGTAGGTCCTCGATCAAGACATAACGCAAGAACTCTTCGGTCTCCAAGGGAAGGTAATAATTCAGCGAATCGTTGTAATCAGGATACAACTTCAGCGACGGGGAAATCTTGTTGAACCCTCGCAAATTGAGCCACTGATCGCAAAACGAATGGATCATCCGCCTTCCCTTGGGATCTTTCAGCATTCGATCAATCTGCGCAACAAGCAGCTGTGGCTCTTGCTCAATGCGATCCCTCTGAAACTCCCCCCGCTCTGCAAGCCGCAAAAGTTCGTCATCGGGGACCGAAAGCCATAAGACACGCGCCAAATACGATGCGATCCTGTAGGAACTGCTCCCAGGAACCCCGGAAACCAACAAAAACCGGTGCGAACAAAGCACCGACTTAAATCCTGCCCGAACACCCGCGACAAAATCCCCCTGTTTCGTCCAAGTCGCCATCGCAACATTGTAATAGGGTTCGAGATCCTGCTCTGTTAACTCAGCACAAAATGCCCTTTGCGCAAACTTGCGAACCACTCGCGTGAGATCCTCCTGCGTCCCGCCCTCAACCAAAATCGATAGCAACTGAGACGACTGTTCGTCTGATGAATCTCCCTCCAATATCACATCGAGGCCACCAATCGAAGCCAATGACTTTCCATCTAATGAAACCGCATCCTCCACACGCAACTGAAGAAACCGTTTATCGGTCGATCCCCGAAAAAGAATCTCTTGCTCTGCCGCATGCATCACTTCCAAACGCCCCTCCGCAATCGGCTTGCTCCACTCCTCCCCATCGTCAGATTCTAAAACACGATAGGACTTGAGCTGCCCATTGCCATTACCACCCGTCCAAGTGGAATAAGACAGCCCAGCAATTCGTTCCCTGCGTGGATTCTCGATCATCACAAAGTGAGGAGGTGTTGCAACGTCCGGTGTAAATCGAGTGTGCCAAAAGGTCTTGCTCGATCGATCCAGCATCTTCTCTTTTTCCATCCCCACCTGAAAACTGCTCACGGAAACATTCCCACCAATGCGTTCTAGAACCGTTGAACCTTGGTCGAATCGTTTCGCAACGCGTTCAGGAACCCTAAGTTTCACTCCCTCGATGTTCCTCTGAAAGGAAATCGGAGGCCATTGCTGCTGCAATGGACCGCGTACTTGTAGCCTTTCAATGTAGGCTCCCGAGTTACCGTTTTGCTGACGCCACGTATGCGGGGAATAACAATGAACCGATACGTTTTCACCCGGATGTAAAAAACCACGCAGCGTCTTCGGCTGCACATCTTTATTTCCAACCGAAAGAACCCCTAACAATCGCTGCGGCTGCGGACGATCATCCGCGTAGTAATACTTACCGGCGTAAACCAAAATGCTTACATCACCGGGAAACTCACCAACCTTTGAAGCATCAAAGGTCATTTCGTACCATCCTGAAGTCGGAGGTTCAAAGTGATCGTAAAAGTAAGAATAACTATTCCCGTTATTCGCCCGAGTCCACGAAAACAACAGCCCCTTTTCATAATCTCGCACATAGATGTTGTATGTCTCATGACTGTCCTTCACCGTGCTCGTCGTCCAAACCCTCTCCTCCATAAAACCAGCCTTTGGAAACGCATGCTCAAGCATTGACTCTACAACACGAAAAGAACCCGCAAGCTGCTCATTGGAAAGCTTAATTCGCCGATCTGAATCGAACGTGTAGGTACCGCGATCCTCCGGAATTTCATTCGCAATATCCACATCAACACCAAGCAAATCATTCAAACTATGGGTTAGCTCGTGTCGGCTTAGGCGTCGATAACTTGGAACTTCTCTCCCGCTCGTCGCTTCAGCAAACCAAGCCAATAGTTCCGCGCGTTCCGAGGCTGTTGGCTGCTGAGCATCCTCAGGGGGCATACGCTCAGTTATGACATTTTCAAACGGCAACAATCCATTGAAACGCTCGCGCTCCGTGAGGGCAGCGAGGTCCAAATCCCCCTCTTTACTTGCCCCGCTGTGGCAATCCAAGCAGTATTTCTCCAGGAGCTTGCGCCCCACTACACGATCAGCTCCCTCACCCTTCAATTCCCCCCACCCAAAGCTTGTACCAACGAGCAACGTTATACACACCACAACGAACAAACTAAACAGGTTTCGGACTCTTCGGAATTCCATCACTAGCACCTCGTGTAGGGTTTACGCATCAACAGTTTACCCCACGGCGTTAACGATGGCCCGAAATTCTTCTTGAGACCCTATTTTTCAAATCGAATCTCCACTCGTACCGGAGCACGCGTCGGATACTCAGACTCTATAACCCCCACTTCACCATCGACCTCATACAAAAATGGTTTCCCAGTAAAGGGATCTCGTGGAAAGGGTACGGGAAGAGTGTCCAGCGTATCCGGTAGCTTCCCTTGATTTGCAAAACCAGCCAAGCGTATCGCCTCAATCGCTTGCACCAAAGCTAGTCGCTGCTTTGACCGTGTTACCGACTCGTGAAATGCATCAAATGATGGTAACAGTCCCTGTGGAATTCCCGTAAACCACCCAAATCTCTCCCGAATCTGCTTCATTTCCTCGTTTACGCGAATGTATCTCTCTCTGGCATCACTGTAAGGTAACCGAAGCCACTTGAACGGTTCGTCTCGCGAAACCTCAACCATGTCCTTCATCGCCAAGAAAACTAAGTGGGCGTCAGAATAATCATCGCTTCTCTCCTTTGAGAGTATCTCTCGCTCGATTAAGTACTCTTTGGCTTCATCTGCATTCGCGGCGATCTCTTTCAAGATCGAGGCAACGCGGTTCTCTCCAAGTTCCCTAGAAACAATCGGTCTTTCATTTTGATTGTTGTATTCATCGATCTCACGTGTTCGCTCTGCGAATTCGACGATGAATTCTTTCCAATACTCCTCTCCCTTAGGATCTAAATCTACCTCTCTGAGACGAGGTATCTGGAGAAAAACAAACTGACGCTCCATCGCCAAACAAGCTTCCATGTTCATAAGTGGATCTGGCAGTTGCGAAAAAGCCCAATACAGATTCGGACACTCAGAATGCTCAAGCAAAACAAGAGAGTCATCCAATGCCATGCGCAACACTGCACTACCGACCAGATAACTCACCAGAAAGTCGTCCATGCTGATATGACGACTCATGCTAACTTGCTGACCAATCACTTCGATCGCGTCGTCAATTCGCCCCTCTGCAATCGCCAACCTACAACGAATCCGTTGATTGCGAGCTAACTCGCGCAAGGATTGCATTTCTGATAAAACATAACCCAACGGATTTTCTGAAAGATGAATGTTGCGATCCATCGAAAAATCTCGATAACGCCTGGCTTCTCGCAAGATTGGAACCTGAAACGACAAAAGCTTCAAATACTCCCGTACCTCCTCCTTCGGATAGTCCGAAGGTCGTAATTCTAAATAAGAATAAGGCGGAAACTCGGACGCTTCCCGGTTAGTAGACTTCGCGTCCTCACTTGCTTTCTTGATCACTTCACGCAATCGATCACGAACATAGTCTTGCTCAAAAAACCCCATCGCTTTGAGATAGTAAATCGCGGAATTCCCGTGCAATTGCTCGGCAGCATCAGGCACAAGCCGAATTTTTAGTGCCGGTGTCGGTGCCCCCTTGGGATGAACCGTTAAACGAATCAACTCGGGTTCGACTTTTACTTCGGTCTGCGTACCGTTTTTGGTCGACTCTTCCGCCCCACTCTGATTCGCCAATCCAACAAGACACACACCCCCGAGCATCCCGATGACCATCATCCGCCCCCCAAGACGCCGCACACGCATCACGGCATCCTTTTTCCCTGACAGTGCCCTGCCCCCCCGTGCGCACAATTCGATTCTCATCAATCAAACCCTTTGGTAAATGAAATGTTGTATTTGAACCAAGTTCCCTAGCGATCCAAGTTTCCTAGCGAATGTCGCTCAACAATTGCTCGAGTAACTCCAACCGACCGACCACCGGCGGAACTTCATCAGCCCCATCAATCAAGTTACCTCGAAACGCCAATGAGTCGTTTCGATCTTCGCTCGAACCAATGTCCGCGCACTCTAACTGATCTATTTGATCCAATCCCGTCAGGAATGCACCAGCACGCAAAGACCTTACAGTCAACGATGGACCGATCCGAACGGGTTTGAAATCATCCCGAGTATCCTTATCTTTATCACTATCCCTAGCTATCGCTGCTGAATGAGGCGCAAACGTGCTTAGCGCACCTGTCTTCTTTTCTTCATAGCTACGCACCTTTGATTGTAAATCACTGATCACAAACCACTGCATCAACAAGCCCGCCGCAATTGCTCCGCAAGCGACCCCCGACCACCACAACATCGAGTTCGATCCAAAATTCGACGTTTTCCCCACTCCCGCCGACGCCACAATAGCCTCTTCCTCAGAACCGCTCCGCGCCGCATGTATTGCTACCCAATTCACCTGTGGTGCGAGCGGCTGTAGCGACCGCAATGCGTCGACCAATTCTGCGTCCGACTCCCCAGTACCGAACTGCCCATCTAGATCTTTCATCCTCTGCTCCCCTCCGATTGATTCATCTGCTGGCGAATCGCCTCAAGCGACTCACGATAAACCCGAAATACCGTAGCGGTTGGCCGATCAACCAAGTCCGCAATCTGCTCAAACGTCAACTCACCCCAAATACGTGCCACCACAATTTGCCTTGGAAGATCCGGTAGACGCTCTATCCAAATTGAAACGGTCTTGGCATCAACCTCATTTTCCAAATTGGGTTCAAACCAACCGGTCTGCATCGCAACGAGCGATTCATGTTTTGCTCTGCGTCGTTCCGACCGTGCTAAATTCATCGCTTTGTTGCGAACGACTCGAAACAACCAAGCCTTCGGCCACACCGGTACCGGATCTTTGATCGACAATTCGATCAGCGCCTCCTGCAATGCATCTTCTGGATACGAAGTCCACTGACGCGCAAACAAAACCAAAGCCGGACCCGCCTCAGCGACGAGTTGAACGAGTTCAGATTCATCGATGCGTGTCACTGGATACTAAAATTTCGAGTAGATACGTGCTTGTGCCATAGATCGACTGACTTATCGATCGACATCGCAACAACTGCTACCAGTAAGTCACCGCACAACACATTCCATTTCAAAATTCTTAAAAATTATTCGCCGGAACCAAAAAACCTGCAATCGGCCAAGCCCTCACTCCCGGAGCCAATACCGTCCGATCGACCCTACGATTGGTTGCAAAAATGCTTCTAAAGCCCAACATCGCGAACGCAGTTATAGTCCTCGATACCCACTTAAATTCATCCGTACAACGA
>JBEICB010000235.1:0-6911 GCA_040373655.1 Pirellula sp.
ACCCGGCGAAACAACATGCCGATCAAATCGCTAATTCCAACCTTTGCACCAGTCATCACCGACTGGATCCACAACCAAAAGTAACGCGACAAAACCGCCAAAAACACCAAAGCGATAATCAACCCGATGACAATCGCCGCAGCGCTCAGAGCAACAAATACTGGAGGCATAAATCTAGCACCCACTCAAGGATGCCCTCGATGACGGGCTTTGAAAGCGAACAAGCGACACTGGGCAGGAAGCCTCAACACAGCAATTTCTACCCATCGTTATGGTAGTTCGTTCACGAACCGCCGGAAAGGCCTCGAGACTCTCCCTGCAGATTTTGCCAAGATTCCTGCCACTGGGCCCAACTCGTCTCCCCGGCCGCAAAGATCCAATCCCGATCCGCCACCGGGAATAATCCGAACTGCTCCCCGAGTCGAGCTGGACGAATTTCCGTGACCTTCGAACCCTCCAAAATTACCATACACTCTTCCCGGCAACGAGCATCTCCCCATACTACCAACCCATGATCTTGCACGTCGTAAGGATGTTCACGGGTGTACTTTGACTCGACATCGCTCCGAACGAAAAAGACCCCACATTTGCGAAAGAACCCCTCACAAGCCAACTCGAAAGCACCGCGTTGCAACTCTGTTAAAGGTTCTTTGCCCCCCTCTAACCATCCCCGCTGGGAGATCCAAGCGATAATGCGCCCCGATTGTTCTTGCATCAATAACTCCAACACCCCACTCGCACCATCCCCACGTACTATTTGGAGGGTAAGACTGTTCGTCGCGGCCGTGACCTCTTTGCAACGCAACTTCTCTCCCTGCCAAATGGAACTCTGGTTAAGCAAAGCTAAAAACTCTCGCTCAACAAACCGATGAACGGCCTCGGTTACGTGATGCAACTGCTCCAGCATCGCCCTCCGCTTGGTAAACCTCTGAAATGAAGCTGGCTGATGCTCAAGTCTTCGCAACCTGCGATAAAGCTTGGGGATCGTCCCTGAATGAAATCCCGGTCGCAACAATCGCTCCATCGTCTCTCCATGACTACCGATAGGTACTGGCTCTAAAGTCGCTCGTCGATTTTCTCGAAACAATCTCCAGTTCTCTTTCAATTCCCAAACTGCGAACCCAAAGAATCCAGGCAAGAAGAAGATATGGAACCAAGTGATCGACATCGCCATCGGTCGCCCAAAATAAGGAATCAACAATGACTCCATGTTCCCCGCCAAAATCACCAACATCGGCAGAAATATCTTATGCGCAACGGTCACCACCGGAAAATGTTTTACCGGGTGAAAAGTTGGCTCAATAAGCAGATTCACATAGATGCGGATCAAGAACGAAACAATCGACCACACAAAACCAACTACCGCCTTGGTCATCAACGAAAATGCACTCTCTTGGTTGTGAAAACGCAACCACTCGTCCACCGCATACAGAAATCGTTCAAGTGCCAACAGCATCCATCGGAACGAATCGACGATCCAATCGATCACCGTCCAAAACCATCGCGCTCGCAGCAACGTCCAAACATGCACTAGTCCCTCCAATACCCACTCTTGGATATCACGACCCAATCGGGTATTGACCAGTCCGCTAAATAAAGCCCCCTCGACGATCAATCGAGTCATGCCAAAACTGGTTTTCGGTAACCCACCCGCAAAGACCCATTCAGCGACGAGCACAATCGAAGCGGGCTTGATTCCATAACGCCACACTTCGGTTGTCCAAGGATGACTCAGCACACGCTCAAGCCAACTCCAAGGAAGCCACTTGCGAGGCAACTCTATACAGAGCGCGTAAGCCGTCAGCGCCCCCCAGCGGATAACCTTCCAACACCCCTGCCGAAATGCAGGTAAGTGGATCAATCCCATCAAGAAAAAACCCAGCAGTAACACCAATGGAATGATGTTCAACTGATTGCTGACGATTTGATCGACCGCTTGATCGGTCGTCTTCGGCGGCACTAAGACAGTCCCCTCTGTGTCATCGATATCGGGCAAGCCAAAAGCATCGATGCGAGTCCAGTTGCTTGGTTCTTGATCTGCCATTGCTAACTCGGTCGGGTCTTGTACGCTAAACCCAACTTCTTCGCCCGCTCCTTCGCTCTTTTTACTGTCGTTACTGTTCCCCCCCAGTAGATTTACCGGTTTCGAATCCAATTCTCCAGCACGCCCTACGGCCGTTTCCGTCGTCTGCTCATGTCCCTCTGCGTGATCGGCCGTCCAATGGGCTATCGTATGCCAAACGTGTCGAATACTCTCGATTACCACCAATGCCCCACCGAAGGGAATGATCAAAAAGAGTGTCGCGAAACGCCCAAGCTTCGTGCCGAAAAACAAGGCCGAAAACATTTGCACCCAGCGCAGATAAAAATCACCACGCCGATAAACCCCTTCCAGTTCCCGATCCAAACGATCGTCTGCCTTGAGCAATCGATCACCCGACCAAGCTTCTTGAATTCCGAGTAGATCAGGAAGTTTCAAATCGTTCTTGCTGACCGCATCGCGGAAGTAGCCCATCGAGATATAGCCACGTTCGGAAATGCAATCGAGTGCATCTTCGACCAGCTTATTGAGTGCGACTTCTTCGGGATAACTCGATGGGACCATCCCCACTTCGAGAAGTGTATTGCGCAGGGGCTCTCGAATCCGATTGCGCATCTGGGTTTCGGCTTGCTCCGAAGCGTGTTCAAGCAGGTGTGTCAGCTGTTCACGTTCTGCACCACTAAGTCGCACATATACTAAGCGAGAGGCGGCGCTGGCCAAGTGTTTCGCCATTTGAACTTCTTGCAAGTTCAACAGCGGGGTGCGCAGGGGGCGAGAGCCTCCCGAAGCGATCCAGCGGAGGAGATCGAGTCGGTAGACGATCCGTTCTTTATCCAGACATACTTTTTGAAGATCGTACAGAAGTCGTTTTTCGGGGTTCCAGAATCCCTCGATGGCATTGCGGGAGAGATCTAACAGCACGCGATGCCAAGTCGCAGCGTCTTGCTGGGAGAACCCGATCGCTTCGCGCAGCCGTTTGACAAAAACTCGCAAATCGGACTCGGCGGTGGTCTCCGCCTTGGAGCGTTTGCTGCGTGAAGTCGCAGCGCGGGCGGCGCGGAGCGACGAAGTGATCGCGCGGACGGTATTGCCACGTTCCATCGCGCGATCGCGGCGGCGCATGTACCAATGGTAGTGGCGTTCGGAAGTGGAATGGCCGAAATCCAATGACCAGATCCGCCGCGCGTTATCCAAGACCAATTCGTCTTGCGATTCATGATTGCTTAGTTCCGGCGCAGCGCTTCCGGGCAGTTTACTAGCGGTGAAAAGATTTTCGATCTGCAAATCGAGTCTCAATGCATCATCGCAGTCATCGCGCTGACCGATGGAAGGGAACCAATTTGCGATGCTATCGGGTTCAAATTTGCGAAACTCCCAATAGAAAGCTACCCATTCGAGGAAGGCTTCGATGCGAGAGTCCGGCGCGATTAGCTTTTGCTCAAGCCGCAAGACATGGTGAGCTTCATCAAATTCGACTTGGCCCAACCGCGCGATGGCGGATTGGACATCGCTGAAGCGTTCGGAATTGCGCCAAGCGAGCAAAGCACGATCGATTTGGCCATGGAACAAGCGACGCCAGACTTGTAGTTTTAGATCTTCCAGAGGCCAGTGTTCAAGTTCTTCCGATTTCGGTTGTTCGATCAAGATGGCCGAATCGGGAAAATTCGCCCAGTTCGGGATTCCCAATTCATCGGGGTGCAAGAGGCCTTGCAAGTCACCCAGGGACGCGAGTTGGGAGTCGGTATGAGGCAAGTGAACGGCCAAGTTAGCCCGTCCGAGGCGGTGGCGGATCAAACGGCGGATAACGCGGCTTTCGACCAAGAAAGCCGAAGGCTCGACGGCTTGCAGCGCCGAGCGCAGTTCATGGATCGTCGAACTGGTACGCGAATTGACCAAGGGAAGGGGATCCGGAAACGATGGCATACGGCAAATAGACGAGGAGTCTATATTCTTGCAGAAATCGCAGCAAAGAGAAGAAGCCAGGAGAAGGCTTTAGGCACTAGGCGATGGCTTTAGGCATTCCCCCAAATCGTTTAGCAGTCAGCCGTAGGCGTACTCGTCCATCCCCCCAAATCGTTTAGCAGTCAGCCGTAGGCGTACTCATCCATCCCCCAAATCGTTTAGCAGTCAGCCGCAGGCGTACTCGTCCAAAACCACACCTCATCGATCACAAATCTATTCGTTCGCTGCCCGAACGGGGCCCAAGGAGAAAGCGAAGCGCCGCCCTGGGACAGGCACCTACGCACCCGGCAACCGATTCATTGATGTTCTGCCGCGCTGTTCGTGCTTGTAATGGTGCGTAGATGTTCCTCTACTATCCACTTTCTATTTTCAACTCTCTCAAGCCAACGGGGCCCAAGGAGATAGCCCAAGGCAAAGCGGAGCGCCGCCCTGGGACATGCCGTAGGCGTACCCGTATCCCAGACCACCGCCTATTCTATTGCCCACACGTGTAACGGACTGAAAAATTCTGGCCTTGGGGCATTGCATCCACCCCCTTCATCGGCCAAAACAACGCCAACGTTCTTTGTCATTCATCCCCAAACCCGACATTCAGATGCAAACACAATCACTAGGCAACTCCGACTTGAAGATCACCCCGGTAGGGATTGGCGCATGGGCCATTGGTGGAGGTGGCTGGGCATTTGGATGGAGCGTCCAAGACGACAATGAAAGCGTCCGCGCGATTCACGCGGCGTTGGACCACGGCATCAACTGGATCGACACAGCAGCGGTCTATGGGTTAGGACATTCAGAAGAAGTCGTCGCGAGGGCGCTGCGGGAGTACCAAGGGACCAGGCCGTATGTATTTACGAAGTGCGAGAGGGCTTGGGACGCAGATCGACAGATTGTGAAATGTTTGAAATCCGAATCGATACGAGGAGAGTGCGAAGCGAGCTTACAGCGGCTCGGAGTAGACACAATCGATTTGTATCAGATCCATTGGCCGGAACCAGAAGAAGACATCGAAGAGGGTTGGGGGACTTTGATCGATTTGCAACGGGAAGGCAAAGTACGTTGGGTGGGGGTATCGAATTTCAACGTAGCCCAGATGGAGCGGATTCGCAAATTGGGAGCGATCACATCTCTGCAGCCACCCTATTCATTGATCCGACGCGAGGCAGAAGCGGAGATACTACCGTATGCGAGAGAGCAGGGGATCGGGGTGATAGCGTATTCACCGATGGGTTCGGGGATGTTAACCGGAGCGATGACGCGGGCTCGGGTAGAGCAATTCCCGCAAGACGACTGGCGAAGTCGCAGCGTACACTTCCAAGAGCCCTTATTGACGAGGAATTTAGGGATAGCGGATCGAGTGGTAGAAGTTGCGAAGCGGTTGGGTGTAACACCAGGCGCGGTCGCGATAGCTTGGGTAATGCGAAACGCAGCGGTTACGGGAGCGATTGTTGGGATCCGCAGCGAGGACCAAGTTAACGAATTATCAGGAGGATTTGGATTAACGTTAACCGATGCCGACTGGCAATATCTCACGTCATCCCCAAGCGTCTAGTCCTGCTGCATCCGTTTCGCACAACACACAGAACAAACCAGTGCGCCTAAGTCTCACGCAAAGAAGCAAAGACGCAAAGAAAACCGCAGGGCATTGGACCCTAGCATATCTACTCTCAATTTTCTCCTTTCCACTCTCTCTGTGCTCTCTGTGACTCTGTGTTTTAAAAAGGTCCTAAAAGTGCGATCAAGATTGGAAACACAGAGACACAAAGGACACAGAGAAAAAGGGGACAGACCAACACAAAACCAAATATCAAACTCCCCAAAAACTATTCCCGTTGCGCCTGTCTTCTTTGCGTCTTTGCTCCTTTGCGTGAGACACTGGTTTGCTCTGTGCTCTCTGTGACTCTGTGTTTTAAAACGGTCTTAAAAATGCGCTCAAAAATGGAAACACAGAGACACAAAGGACACAGAGAAAAGAGGTACAGACCAACACAAAACCAAATATCAAGCTCCCCAAAAACTATTCCCGCTACCCCTGTCTTCTTTGCATCTTTGCTCCTTTGCGTGAGACACTGGTTTGCTCGCCGCTTCTGTCATAAATCCATGTAGTCAACACAAAGGTCTGCTACACTGCAAACAGAAGTTCAACACGAACGGCCAAGCACCACAGGACCGCCGAGGGTAGCTATATGGATTACTTGCGCAACAATTGGAAAGAGCTCTTGGCGGCACAAGCAGGGGTTGTGTTACTGTTGATGGGAGCAGCGATGGGTTTCGTCAGCACTTTTGGCCCCCATATATTGGGGTCTAGTCCTTTTCGATGGGACGAGATAGTTGGGGGAGTGATATTAGCGTGGGTACTTTTTCCGTTTTGGTGCCCGATGTTAGAGACAGGGCAAGTGCTCTACGCGGTGATGTTAATGGTCAAAGGCTGGTTCCTCGGTTATTGGTTTGCCGCAAGCTGCCGCAGTGGAGCGAGGGCATCAGAGCGATTACCGTCGATTGTGTATTGGTACTGTTTAACGAATGCAGCAGCGTGCATTTACTTGATCATCTACGGAACCGCTCGCGGAGTTTTTCCGGAGTTAACAGCCGGGATCCTCTTAGTAATCGGTTATTCATTGCTTGGTTCGATCGCGATCACAGTGTTTGGGCTAGCGGTTGTATTAACATTCACTGGGATCTTGCGGAAACTTCTCCAAACGCCTGACGAGCCCAAGGAACAGCCCCCTGCGTCAACACTTTAGAACCCAAGGCCTGGAAGGCCGACACAACCTCTGCCGGGGGCGTAAGTCCGCGGTATCTCGCAGAGAGCAGCGATTTCGTTTAGCAGTCAGCCGGAGGCGTACTCGTAATCAAAAACCTATTTCGCACGCAAAGAAGCAAAGACGCAAAGAAAACCGCAGGGCATTGG
>JBEICB010000087.1:0-20385 GCA_040373655.1 Pirellula sp.
ATGCGCTAGCCAGACTGCGCTACACCCCGTACGGACGTAGTTTTTACCCGATCCCGATTTTTCTCGCTAGGGCACTTTCGTCTCCTTCTAAGACCCAATCCTCTCTTTCCGGTTCGCGCTGCTGGCCTCATTGATGAAAAAACGGCTAAAATACGTTGGTCTAAAGGCTCCTGTTGTTCCAGGAGTACCTTGGCTTTCGCTCGGTTCCTCGCATCTGCATCCGAATTTATGCCTTCGCATTCCAGGTTTCTTCGGGAAATTCAACTGCTACCCATTCAGGTCGCCGTCGTTTTTTTCACCGTTTCGCAATTTTCCGTTGTCGCACAGACGCTTGCTGTCGTTTCTTCCAAGAGCAACCCAGAAGCGGGTTTCGCTACGGCGGAAATCGAATTCAATAGGGATATTCGCCCTATTCTCTCCGATGCCTGTTTTGCATGTCACGGCCCGGATAAGAATGCTCGCCAAGCCGATTTGCGGCTTGATGATCGGCAAGCGGCGATCGATAGCAATGCGATTGTTCCGAACGATGCCGATGGCAGCTCGATCTTGGAGCGGATTGTTTCGACCGATCCAGAATTGGTTATGCCGCCTCCCAAAACCGGCAAGTCGATTACTCGCGAACAACGCGAACTTTTGACCCGATGGATTAACCAGGGCGCTGAGTATCAACCACATTGGGCTTTTGTTCCCGTGCCTAAACAAGTCTCCGTGCCGCAATTGGATCTGCTACCCAGTCCTGCGGAGAACCTTTCAAGCGATGAACTTGCACGTTGGAGACGCTATCCGATCGATGCATTTGTTTTGCGTAAAATGCTAGATCAAGACATGTTGCCCGCACCCCCGGCCGACTCGTTGACTTGGCTCCGCCGAGTTAGCTTTGACTTGACTGGTCTACCCCCAACCCCAGAGTTGATTGCATCACTGCAGAAGGACGTATCGGAGGAGAACAAAGGGCGGATTGTCGATGCGTTGCTCGATTCCGATATTTATGCTGAGCGGATGGCAAACCTTTGGCTCGATGTCGCGCGTTATGCGGACACGTTCGGCTACCAAGCTGATGTGAATATGGATATTTGGCCTTGGCGAGATTGGGTCATTCGGGCTTTCCGCCAGAATCTTCCCTACGATCAGTTTGTCACTTGGCAGATCGCCGGTGATTTACTTCCTAATGCCACGCAAGACCAACGCTTGGCTACTGCCTTTAATCGCTTGCATCGGCAGACGAACGAAGGTGGAAGTATTGAGGAAGAGTTTCGTCAGGTCTATGTAGCGGATCGAACGGTAACTGCAGGGACGGCGTTCCTTGGGTTGACTTTGGAATGCTCGCGTTGCCACGATCACAAGTATGATCCGATTTCGCAAAAGGAATTTTATTCGTTTGCGGCTTACTTTGCAGATATCGATGAACATGGCTTGTACGCGCACTTCACACGGGCAGTCCCGACTCCGGCCATGCCCTTGCTAACGGCGGAACAGCAGGCCAAGCGTGAGGAGCTTCGTGCTGCACGCTTAGTTGCCGAAGAAACTTTAGCTCGTTGGTACGCAAAACAACCCGCGTTGACGCAGGAGCGGTTGGCTGAAATTTCGGCTCCGAAGGGGACTTGGGAGTTTCCGTTGGAAGGAAATGTCGAGGGGATCATTGGGCAAGGGACGGTCTTTAACGGCGATGATGCCGTCAGTTTTGCTTTGAATCAGCCTCATCCTACGGAGGATGGAAAGACGGTACAGAAGCAATTTGGTCGTGAGAGTCCTTTATGTATTTCGTTGTGGGTCAAGCCGGATCATTACGCCGATCGGGAAGTGTTGTTGCATCAGTCGGTGGCGGCTGAGGATTCGGCTTTTCGGGGAATGCAGTTAGTTCTCGATCAAGGCAAACCGCAGTTTTCGCTAATTCACTTTTGGCCGGGTGATGCGATACGTGTGGAGGCATTGGAAGCGATCGCGGTCAAGGAATGGACTCATTTGACCGTTTGTTATGACGGGTCGGGACGAGCGGATGGGGTTAGGGTTTTTGTAAATGGAATACAAGTAGCGACTGAGGCACAGCGAGATCAACTTAATCGTGATTGTCGATATCGAGGGGAGTGGGGTGATTCGAATGCAGGCTCGGTACAGCTTTCGCTCGGCGCGAGGTTTCGGGACATAGGGTTTCGCGATGGAGCGATGGATGAGTTGAAGGTCTACGATTTCGAGTTGTCGAGTTGGGAAGTTGCCTTGGTGTATCTGCAAATGGCTAAGGGGGATGTAGAGTTGCAGAAGCAAGCAAGGATGGAAGCGGCGTTGGCCGATTTGCATCCAAGTCGCTATCTTGGGGGGGATTCGGCGACTGTGTTGGAGTTGCGAGGATTGCTAAAAGACTTGGAATTGAGGAGGAAGGCGGAGACCGATTTTGATGCTTCCTTGCAGTATGTGATGACGATGTCACCTGCATTGGTAAAGCGGGATATGCATATTTTGGAACGCGGTGCCTATGATGCGCCACGCGAGTTAGTTTCGCCGAGTCCTTTAACCAAGTTACAGGGCGATGGCGTTACGGAGCTAACTGAGTCATTCGGCCAAGGGCAGGGGAGGCTGGACTTGGCGCGGTGGATGCTAGGGGATAGCAATCCATTGACTGCTAGGGTAGCGGTGAATCGTTGGTGGTCGATCTTTTTTGGGCGCGGAATCGTTTCGACTTTGGAGGATTTTGGTTCCCAAGGTGCGGTTCCGAGTCATCCGGAACTGCTGGATTGGTTGGCGAGAGATTTTGTGGAGCATGGGTGGGATTTACGGCGATTGTGCAAGTCGATTGTGTTGTCGGAGACTTACCAGCAGTCTTCTACGCCGCGAGATGCACAAGGTGGTGTGTCGCGGTGGGAGGTAAAGGATCCAGAGAACAGATTGCTTTTCCATGGTCCGCGACATCGCTTGAGTGCTGAGCAGGTGCGAGACGCAGCTTTGGCGGTATCGGGGTTATTGGTCCGCAAAGTCGGTGGTCCTTCTGTGATGCCTTATCAGCCGGCAGGGGTATGGGAGGAGGCGGGGACAGGGAAGTCGTATTCGCAGGCGAAGGGAGAGGGTTTGTATCGCAGGAGCTTGTATACATTCTGGCGACGCACAGCACCCCCGCCGAGTATGTTGGCATTTGATGCAACGAGTCGCGAAACTTGTACGGCCCGTCGCGAGACGACGACTACTCCATTACAAGCTTTGGTGTTACTGAATGATCCGCAGTATTTAGAAGCAGCCAGGCAGGTGGCGGTAGGGGTAATTGAGACTGCCAATAGGGAGGCGAAATCGGGGGAGAAGAAGGAAGTGACTGGGGCTCAAGTCTTAGAGGATCGATTGCAAACGATGGCGATAAGGATCCTGAACCGTCCGCTTGTGTCGGCTGAGTCGGAGATACTTCGGGCTAGTTTTCAGGAACAGCGAGCTTACTTTGAGCAGCATCCTGAGGGGGCGAGAGAGTATTTGAGTTTGGGAGAGACGCAGGTCACGGGAGAAGTCGATCATGTCGACTTGGCTGCTTGGAGTGTCATAGCGAGCATGCTTATGTGTTTCGATGACTTTGTGATGAAACGCTAGGGGCTACAGCGATGCCACCGATTCGAACGATTCGTGATTTTTACGCGTTTGAGCAGCACGTCAGAACTTGTCGCTCTCACCGAGGATTGGGAATGGTGCCACAGTGGTACGAGATCCCCGTGTTTTACTTTACCAATCCCAACTCAGTGATTGGACATGGCGACGTCGTAGTTCCCCCGCGCAGGACCAAGGAATTGGATTTTGAGTTAGAGATTGCTTTGATGGTTGGCAGGGAGTGTATCGACTTGCCGGCGGATGACCGGGCGATGGAGTGCATTTCCGGGATAACGATTTACAACGATTGGTCGGCGAGAGATTTACAGAGAGAAGAAATGGTGGTTGGGTTGGGACCTGCGAAGGGGAAGGACTTTGCGAATGCGTTTGGTCCAAGGTGGGTACCATTGGCCGAGGTAATGGATACTTATCGCGACGGGCGATTTCAATTAGAGATGCAGGCATCGATCAATGGCAAGTGTGTTTCGCGGGGGAATGCTGCGAGCATGTATTGGAGTTGGCCGCAGTTAATTGCGCATGCGAGCCGGGACGTACGGTTATATCCTGGTGATGTGTTGGGTTCTGGGACTGTTGGGACGGGTTGTATTTTAGAATTGACCCCTGAGACAGTAGGTGGGTGGCTAAAGGCGGGAGATCGGGTGAGATTGACCGTTGAGCGGTTAGGTGATTTAGAGAACTTGGTTGGCGATTTTTAAGGGTAAGGCGATGCCGCGATATTTGCATTTAGGTAGTATTCCGCGGAAACGGCATATCGAGTTTCGAGTGGAGAACCAACGGATGCCGGGTGGCTATTTGGGAGAGGGAATCTATTACGAGGAGGTGATTACCACCGAAGGATTTCACCGGGCTTATAGTATTGCCTATCATTTGCGTCCACCTACGCGGATAGTGAGAATAGAGGGCGTTGATGAGCGCCCTGCTTATGGGGGCGATTCGATCGAAGCACAGCAGATACCGCGACCGGTGCATTTGAAAACAGCTGCAATGCCGCGAGTTTCGGATGTGATCTTCGGGAGGATGGGGTTGTTTGAGAACACCGACGTTAGGATTTCGCGGTGTCGACCGTCGCAGCAACAGTCCAAGTTGTATCGCAACGCGGCGGATGACGAGATGATTTTCGTAAGGCGTGGGACAGGTCGGTTGTTGAGTATGTTTGGTCAGTTGCCATTTCGCGAACTTGACTATTTGGTGATCCCAAGGTGTACGACTTACAGGTTGGAATTCGATGCGATAGAAGAGGTCGAATTGTTGGTAGTGGAATCTCGGGGGACCATTGGTTTTCCGAATCGGTATTTGAATCCTGATGGACAGTTTCGGTTGGGGGCACCGTTTTGCGAGAGGGACTTGCGCGGCCCTCAATGGATCGAGCCGATAGATCTCGAGTGGGAGTGCGAGATGATTTTGCGGGATCGAGAGCGTTGGGGTACTTATGTCTTAGCGCATCATCCGTTCGATGTCGTGGGCTGGGATGGATGTGTTTATCCTTTTGCGTTTAATGCAATGGACTTTGAACCGATCACCGGTACCTTCCATCAACCACCACCGATTCATCAGACATTTCAGACCGATGGGTTTGTTGTGTGTACTTTTGCCCCGAGGATGCTCGACACGCATCCGCATGCGGTGAAGGTACCTTACGCGCACAGCAACGTGGAGTCCGACGAGTTGTTGTACTATGTTGCGGGAAATTTTGGGAGTCGTCGAGGGATCGAAATAGATTCGATGACATTGCATCCGCATGGGATACCTCATGGGCCGCATCCTGGTACCATTCAAGCAAGTCGACGAGCCGCGCGTACAGATGAGTTAGCGGTGATGATCGATACGTTTCGGCCCCTAAAGGTGATGAGCAACGGTTCGGAGTTTGATGATCCAGGGTATCCGGCTTCTTGGTTGTAAGCCTAGTTGGGAATTTCGATTCGGTAGGATGACGGATTCTCTTCGGTTGCGAAGTTGATTTGAGGAAAATGGAAACGAGAATGCAGATTGACATTAAGAAGATAACGGTACAGGAGACTTACCAGTGGATGGTTTCGTTAGTCGCTCCTCGTCCGATAGCTTGGGTTACGAGCGTTTCCCGGGAGGGAATAGTAAATCTAGCACCTTTTAGTTTTTTCAACACCTTTGGTGCGAATCCTCCGGTTGTGGTGTTTTCACCGACGCTGACGCGGACGGGAGGGAAGAAGGACACGTTGTTGAATATCGAGCAGAGCAAAGAGTTTGTTATTCATGCAGCGACGGAGCGGGATGTGGAGGATGTCAATGCTTCGAGTGCGACGCTACCGAGGGACAAGAGTGAAGTGGAGTTATTGGGGTTGAAGACATTGCCAGGCGTTCGCGTTGGGGTTCCAAGATTGGCGGGAAGTTCATTTGCGATGGAGTGTCGGTTGATACAGATAGTGCCAATCGGTCAGGGGCCGATATCGGCGAATTTAGTGATTGGTGAGGTATTGATGATTCACTTGGATCCGTCGATTTTGGGAGAGGATGGCAAGGTGGATCCAAGTAAATTGCAAGCTGTCGCGCGGTTAGGTGGAGATCATTGGTGTAGAAGTAGGGATTTGTTTCAGATGGAGCGGCCTGGGTGATCCGCCACATACGATCCACCAAGCGTCATTCATTTAATGCGAGCGGTTCAAACGATGGACTGCGGAGCATACCATTGCCCTGAACGGAGTGCTTGCGCATTGCCATAATTATCATGACAGGAGGGCTTGTTGGAGATCTTCGCTCGTATGGCACATGATTTTTGCTCCGGCGGCGAGGATTTCTTGTTCGGAGCGGAATCCCCACGAGACACCGATAGCAAAGAGGTTTGCACCGACGGCGGTTTGCATGTCAGTGTTGGTATCGCCGACGTAGGCGATGCGTTGTGGGTTGGATGAGAATTGAGATGCGATCCACGTCGCGCTGGTTGGATCGGGTTTTTTAGGGAATCGGTCGCTAGCCCCTAGGGTTAGATCGAATGGGATATCCGGGAAGAATCGATTGATACAAAGAAGGGTGAACGGTTCTGGTTTATTGGACAGAACGGCAAGCTTTAGACCTGCTTTGTGGAGTGTGTGCAGCATTTCGAGGATGCCGGGATAGGGTTTGCTGCAGCGGTCCCAGTTGCGATCGTATTCCGATTGATAGATTTCAAGGCAAGCGTCGAGAAGTTCGGTTGTTGAAGTATTTGGGGACTTCGGATTGGAGGGGGCCAGAGCGCGTTCGAAGAGTACGCGTACGCCATCGCCCACGTAGTGTTTGTAGTTTTCGACGGGCCAGGTAGGAAGGTTTCGTTTTGCGAGGGTGGCATTGGCTGCATTTGCGATATCTTCGAGGGAGTCTAGAAGTGTGCCATCGAGATCAAAGATGACGCCGTCGAACTTAGTCATAATCGCGAGTCCTTCATGCAAAGTTGATGCTAGGGATTTTCGTTTTGGTCCGGGGATGGGGTGGGTGTGGCTTCACTTGCTTGGAGCTCGTCGTGGGGCTCTTCATTGGCTGGGTCATCTAGAGCAGAGAGGTCGAGAGGTTCGTCGTCGAGAGCGGTGAAGAGTTGTCGTATGACCATTGTGGCGTAGCTACCTCGGGGGAGTTGGAATTTCAGAGACCAGTCGAGTTTAGAGGAGTTTTGGGAGGGTAGCCAAGTCTGTTCGAAGCGGGGGATTGGGAGGCAAATTGCGCGTTGCCCTCGCGAGAAAAACGTGTCACGCGGATATTTTAAACGCAGTTCGCGAACAGTGATGTCCAGGGGGGCGAGGACAGATTCGAGGGCGGGGAGGGTGTTTTCGGGCCAATCGTGTTGTCGAGCGGAGGGAAGAGGTAGGGATTCGGGGATTGCGTTGCGCCATCGCTGTTGGTTCGCAGCATCAGAGAGGTTCGGTAGAGCGAGGGGGCCGCATTTTGAATCGAGGTAGATTCGGGTCTTTTGTTCGTTGAAAGCATCGATAAGGGTGCTGAGCCAGCGGTTCCAGATTCCGCTTTGGAAGGCTGCGATGTAGATACCGCGAAGATCTTGGCGTACGAGTGCCAAGGCTCGTTTGAAATCGGTGGGGTGATCGACGAGATAGGTTACAACGCTTCGACGGTGGGAACGATCGAGGATGGCTTTGCATTTCTCCCATTGATTCCAATACGTTCGCAGTATTTCTTTTTGTTCCTTTTCGCGAGGGCGATCGTGGGGATTTTGTTCGGCCAGTGCAAGATAAAGAGCGCGCTCGTAGTTGGCTTTGCACCAATGCAATCCGATCCATTCTCCGGAGAGTCCGAGGGAGCCGAAGCGTTGGTCATCGAAGTAGTTCATTGCACCGAAAGACCGCAGCCAAGCGGCACGTTGATCGAGGATGGAGCGGAGGGAGGACTCGATTTTGCGAAGTTTGATTTCGAAGCGGTTTGCCGCTATGTCTTTTGCGTGAAATGGATGGCGGATTTGCCCGAGGTATTCCACCCGCATGGACCGATCCTGGAAGCCTGTCTTTGGACCATTGAATATGGTGAAGTATTGGGTGGTCGAGGCGTGTCGATCCTTTAGTCCCCCGTAGCTGATTTGGTGTCGGGCGATGTTCCAGCGACTGAGGACTTCGGCGATGGCTTCTGGGGTGCCGAGACCTTGTTTGTCCAGCTTGTAGAGGGCGTGGGGGCCTGAGGATGGTTTTACATCCGTGATTTCTTCGACCCGGAAATCTTCGGGGGAGCTTTTTAGTTTCATCCGTGGGTGCAGGCAGTAGGGATTGGACCGGGGGGAGCTACCACTATGGTGCAAGGTGCAGGAATTGCAAGGCTACGCGTGCGATTGATTTTGCTTCAATGAACAAGGAATACGCGATTTAGTTGACAAAATAATCGACACTGTTAGAGTCTAGACTCATCCGTTCGTGGCGATGGCCCTCCCTGTGTTTTACGGCTAATATTCTCACGGACTTTTGTGAAAAATCGGGACAGGTGCTCAATGAAGGGTTTGACGCGGAAGATTTATGATCGGCATTGGAAGAAGCATCAGCACCCGTTCCACATGTTCAATGACAAGATTGCCTCATTGATCAAGCCAGGGATGGCGGTATTAGAGCAAGGTTGTGGAAGAACGGCCCCGATTCTTAGTAAGATGATAGATAAGGGTGCAGATCTTTATGGGTTAGATCTTGTGGAGTTTCGTGGGGACCATCCTGCTTTGCACCTGGTGAATGGGGATATATCCTCCGTTCCGTTTGAAGATGAAAAATTTGATTTGGTATATTCGAGAAGCGTGATGGAGCACGTTGAGCGACCCGATTTGGCGTTCCGCGAGACTTATCGCGTTCTGAAGCCTGGTGGGGTGTGGGTTTTCTTGACCCCGAACATGTGGGATTATGTGTCGGTGATTTCGCGGATGATACCTAATAATTTACACGGCAAGGTTGTTAAATATGTGCAGGGGCGTCCGGAAGAGGACACCTTTCCGACTGTGTACGGATGCAACAGCAAGTCGCAGGTTCGCAAGTTGTGCAGTGACAATAGGTTTGAAATTAAGGACTTTCAATATCTCGGCCAGCATCCTGCATATCTGACCTTCAATCCGGTTCTATATTATATTGGGACGCTTTACGAGAAGTTAATCTTATCGAGCGATTTCTTCTCTGGGGTGCGCGGTTGGTTGCTTGTGACTTTGGCGAAGAAGTAGGTGCTTGGCTGTGTTGTTGTTGAGCGAGCTTTGCTGACCTTTTGTTGTGCGTCATTTTGACTCTTCGGTTTTTTGTGATTTTGGGCGAAAATTACGATGTAACCTGCGGGTAGACTTCAATGGAAGGTTGAAGTTGTCGAGTGTCACGAACCGGAAAGCCAGGTCAGAATCCGACCATGCGATTGATTCGAAAATGCGGATTGCAATTGGTTGCTTTGATTTCCTTGGTAGGTTGCGGGCCTACGGTGGAGAAGCCGCATGGATATTCTTATAGTCCGAATGGCTTGCATGCTGCGAGTTTAGCTCGGGATTCTCAGGAAGATATGGAATCAGCCTCAGCGGTCTCTCTTGAGGTGGCAAGGTACTTGGAAGGCATGTTTGGGACGTTGGATGCACCGATGTTGCCGGATGTAGAGGTGGCAGCGGGGGTGCTCGACATTCAAGCCATCGAGCGGTGTGCGGGACCTGTTGGTCGGAGGGAAGACAAGATCGAGCGGGGGGTCTATAGAAAACATTGTGTGGTGTGCCATGGGCTTTCGGGGGACGGGAAGGGGCAGTCAGCGATGTTTTTGGAGCCTTACCCGCGAGATTTTCGTAGGGGTACATTCAAATACAAATCGACACCTGTGGGGAGTAAACCGACTCGAGCGGACTTGGTCCGTACGTTGCGGCATGGGATTCCTGGGACTGCAATGCCTTCGTATCGAGCTTTGGAGGAATCCGAAGAGTTTGCAGAGGACGTGGAAGATCTCGTCGAATACGTTCGCTTTCTTTCGGTTCGCGGGGAGGTTGAGAGGCGGATGTTGACCAAGATCCAGCGCGACGGCGAGACGCTTGAACCTACTTCTCAATGGCCGCGGGAGATTGTGCAGTCGGTTTTGCAGAGGTGGCAGGAGGCGGAGGAGTTGGAATTAGAGGTTCCTCGGATGCCGAGTTGGATGGATGAGGAGGAGCATAGCCAAGCGAGGGAATTGGCAATTGCAAAGGGCAGGGAATTGTTTGGAAGCGAATTGACGGCTTGTTCAAAGTGCCATGGAGAGCATGGGCAGGGTGATGGGAAATCTCAAGACTACGACGAGTGGACTAAGGATTGGACGATTTTGGCGGGAATTGATCCGCGTGAGCGTGGGGCTTGGAAAGAGATGAAGCCCTTTGGTGCCTTGAAGCCTGTAACAGTCAAGCCGAGGAATTTCCAGTGGGGAGCTTTTCATGGAGGAGGGGATGCTGCTTCGATTTTTCGGAGGATTGTTTTAGGAATTGAGGGGACGCCTATGCCTCCGGTTGCTCGTGCGTTGAATGGAAATCCTGGGTTAACCGATGACGAGATATGGAGTTTGGTAGGCTATGTGATGCACTTGGGCAGCGAGGATTCTTCGAAGCCGGTAGGAGGAGGGGAGTGATGACGATGGAAACCGGTTTGCAAGAGAAGGTCATTGGTGGCAAGGTTGTCAGTTGGTTGGCTTTTTTGGCAATGCTTTTTATTTTCCCCCTGATATGGGTGGGTGGGTTGGTGACGACGCATGATGCGGGTATGGCGGTACCGGATTGGCCTGGAACCTACGGTTACAATCTCTTCCTATATCCTTTAGCGACTTGGTTGTATGGCCCGTTTGATTTATTGATTGAGCACGGTCATCGCCTTTTAGGGTCTTGGGTTGGTTTTTTAGCGATTGGCTTGTGCGGTGCGGCTTGGCTTTACGAACCGCGCGGATGGTACCGGTGGGCGAGTGTCGGATTATTATTGGCGGTCATTGCTCAGGGGCTGTTGGGTGGATTTCGAGTTGTGTTTGACGAGAGGACCATAGCGATGTTGCATGGATGTGGCGGTCCACTGGTGTTTGCTTATGCAACATTTATGGCTACCGCGGCTTCTGCAGATTGGAAGCGACAGGGAGTATCGATTGATACGACTGGCGGGGTTGGTAAGGGGCTATGGAGATTGTCGTGGTGTTTACTGGTAGCGACGATCATACAGTTGGTTTTGGGTGCGCAGTTGCGTCATGCATTGCCGGACACGCGTCCGGCAACGTTTATGGCGATGGTTCATTTGCATTTGACATTTGCTGTGGTGGTCTCTGTGTTGATTATTTGGGTAGCAATGGCTGTACGACGCAAGGAGTTGGCAGATAGGCGAGTTTTTGGTGGGGTTCGCAAGCCTGCGAATTGGTTGCTGTTGCTTTTGGTGGTTCAGTTGGTTTTGGGAATTGGGACTTGGTTTGTAAACTATTCTTTGCCTTGGAGTGAGCTTTTTCCGGGACTTGCGCGTTATGTTATTGCGGCGAAGGGGTATTGGGAGTCGATGGTAGTTACGGCACATCAAGCGACGGGATCTTTGTTGATAAGTATGTCGGTTTGGTTGGTTTGTCGTGTTGGTCGTCGTTTCGTGCCGCTTGCTCAAACAGATGGTTTGCCTACCATGTTGGGAAGTGGTATGAATGGTTAGATTTTGAGGATGCGATTCGGGGCGGTACCGTTTTTCCATTGGTTGTCATTTAGTTTTCCGACATTCAACGAGGCGATATTTTGACTACAGCAGATACTACATCGCCTCGAACCGGCGTTTTATGGGAGCGATCGGTCTGGAGGGACTATTTTGTTTTAGCGAAGCCTCGCATTACCGTGATGATTTTATTGACGGTGGCGGTTGCAATTGTCTTCGCGAGTCGATTGTTATCTGTGTCGGTCTCACCGATGGTTTGGATCAGTGCGGTGCTTGGAACTAGCATGGTGGCTGCAAGTGCGAGTGTCCTGAATCAGTGGTTTGAGCGGGACAGAGATTCGCGAATGGCTCGGACCCAGAAGCGTCCTTTGCCGAGCGGTCGATTGACGAGTGTGGAGGCGAGTGTATTTGGTTGGGTGTTGTTAATCGTAGGATTATCGTTGTTGTATTTTGGCGCAAACTCTACGGCAGCAGCGGTCAGTTTCGTTACGTGGTTTGTTTATTGTTGGGTTTACACGCCGATGAAGGTCTGGTCGTGGTGGAACACGGCCGTTGGTACATTGCCGGGTGCCTTGCCTGTAATGATCGGTTGGACTGCTGCGGGTGGGCGGCTAGATTCATGGGAGGCTTGGGCTCTAACGTGTATAGTGGTGCTTTGGCAGTTCCCGCACTTTATGGCGATCGCTTGGTTGTACAAGGATCAGTATTCACAGGCTGGTTTTAGGATGTTAACTCGGGAAGAGCCAACTGGGGTTGCTGCGGGTTGGCATGCAGTCGTTCCGGGATTAGCATTGATTCCTTTGGTGTTGTTCGTGTTGCGGCCGGACGGTGTATTGAGTTGGATTACCGGTGTTTTAGGAGTATTGTTGGCTAGTCATCAGGGTAGCGTAGCGATTGACTTTCTAAGGTGTCGTGACAATCCGAACGCGAAGCGGTTGTTGAGGGCTTCGCTTGTTTTCTTACCGGCCATTTTCTTGTTGGTTGTGTTGCGTTGGGGATGTTTTTAGATGTCAGCGGCTGTAACGATCGGCGGGTTGCGGCATCGATATGGTGAGCGAATTGCGATTGAGAATCTGACACTGGATGTTTCGGTGGGTGGCATCGTTGGGTTTTTGGGTCCGAATGGTAGTGGCAAGTCGACTTTGTTTCGGTTGTTGTCGACCTTGGTACCGGTTCAGGAGGGAACGATTCGGATCTTAGATAGGGATGTGAGTGATAAAACGGACGAAGTGCGTGGTTTGTTGGGGGTGGTCTTTCAGTCGCCGAGTCTGGATCGCAAGCTAACGGCGTATGAGAACATTGCATTTCAAGGGGAATTGGTGGGGCTTGGACGGCGGGAGTTGTCATCGAGGATTGAGCAGTTATCGAGTTGGTTTCGGATTCAGGGACATTTGTCGGAGCGTACGGAGAAACTATCAGGAGGTTTGAAGCGTCGGGTTGAACTAGTTAAGGGATTGTTGCATGAGCCGGAGGTATTGTTGCTTGATGAGCCGAGTACAGGCTTGGATCCGGTATCTCGGTTAGAGCTTTGGCAATGTCTTGAAAAATTGCGTAGCGAGCGTGGGACGACTGTGTTGCTAACGACCCATTTGATAGACGAGGCGGAGAAATGCGATCGGATTGCGATCATGGATCAAGGCCGATTGGTGGCTTGGGATACCCCTGAGTTATTGCGTGGTGAGACGGGAGAGTGCGTTTTGGAGCTTGAGGGGGATGATCTTGAATCGATTGGGAATTGGTTATTCGAGGAGTTGGGCGAGCGTGGAGTGGTGATTGGGAATCGGTTGCGGTACTTGGTCAGGGAGCGAAGTGATCGATTTTGGAGCTTGCAACAGGCCTTAGTTTTACGATGCCGTAGTGTTAGGATTGGGCGTCCGGGTTTAGAGGATGTGTTTTTCGCGAAGACAGGCAAGGCCTATACAGCGGGTTGATTCTACCTTCTTATTGGTTAGGAAGTGTTTGGTCTTGAGCTAGTAGGTAACAATCAACGAATGCAGAGAGTAGAATCGTGCTGGATAAGACTCGATTGAGGGACTGTGCGGAGTTACTGAAAACTGCTTGGCCGTTGATGTTATCGACGGGGCTTTTTTCGATCACGATGTTCGTTGATCGATTGTTTTTGTTTCAGTATTCAGATGCTGCGGCTGCAGCGGCAATGTCTGCGGGCACATTATTTTGGTCGGTGACTTGTTTGCCTGCAGGGATTTGTGGATACACGAGTACTTTTGTTGCTCAGTATTTAGGGGTAAAGCGATTGGATCGAGCTTTGCATGTAGTGTGGCAGGGATGTTTGATTGCAATTGCTTTAGTTCCATTGTTGGTCTTGTTGGGGGTATACTCATACAGGCTGTTTCGATTTTTTGGTCACTCGGAACAGCTATCAAAGTTTGAGTACGAGTTCTTTTTGGGGTTAGTTCCTGGGGCTTGTGCAACCATTTTGGGATCTGCGTTGGTGGGGTTATTTGCGGGTGGTGGGCGTCCAGTAGTCTTGCTGTATTGCGATGCGATTGCGACGTTGACGAACATTGTGTTGGACTATGTCCTGATCTTTGGGAATCTTGGATTTCCTGAGTTAGGGGTTAAGGGTGCGGCGTTAGCTTCGAGTATTTCTTTAGCATTGAAGTGTTTGTTGTTGGTATTGTTTGCTTATGTAATGATTCGGCGAGGAGACTTTGGGGCTTGGCCATCTGAAGTTGAGTCAGGTCGCAGTGAATCGGTATGGTTTCGATCTGTGTTGACCTTTGACAGGCCATTAATGGCTCGATTGATGTATTTTGGTTGGCCGGCTGGCGTGTCTGTTGTTGCAGAGGCTTGGAGTTTCGCAATCATTATGATGATTGTGGGTAATCTTGGAGAGCAAGCGGCCGCAGCGACTACCTTAGCATTGGGGGTAAATGTACTGGCATTTATTCCATTGATTGGATTAGGGATTGCGGTGGGGGTCTTGGTTGGCAAGTACCTCGTGCAGTCGCAATTAGACAAAGCGCAGCGGGTGATTCAGGCGGCGCTGATGATAGGTGTTGGGTACAGTAGTGTATTTGCGGTTCTCTATGGTTTGTTCCCTGATTTAGTCATAGAGATTTATTCGATAGGGAACGATCCTGGGAGGTTTGAAGCGATACGACCTCAGTTGCGACCATTGTTGTATTTCATTGCTGCGTACTGCGTTTTCGATGCGTTTCAGGTAATATTCGCAGGTGTTTTGAAGGGGGCAGGAGACACCTTGATGGTGTTGCTTGGTCATGCCGTCGCGGGATTTGGAACGGTTGGCGTGGCGGTATTGGGTCACTGGCTATTTGGGTGGGACGGACTTTATTACTGGTGGGGGGTGATAAGCATCTGGGTGGTTGTATTGGCCGTGTTATTTACGGGGAGGTATCTGCAAGGAGGTTGGCGCCACAAGCGTGTTATAGAGCCTGATTTAATCAGCAATATGCAGAGCGTTGAGTCGTGAGTCGGTATCGGATGCGTTGGGTAACTTTTGCTTGAAAGTTCTCCAGTGCATGTTCTTGGACGAATTGAGTTGCTAGTGGGGTTGTCGAGTACGTCTGGCAGAT
The DNA here is from genome assembly GCA_040373655.1 of Pirellula sp. Classification (GTDB taxonomy): domain Bacteria; phylum Planctomycetota; class Planctomycetia; order Pirellulales; family Pirellulaceae; genus JBKCUI01. The sequence continues at coordinate 15,218 of JBEICB010000087.1, forward strand.
TGGCAGGCAGTTTTGGAGGGTCGAAGTGAATGACTTTGGGTTGCGAGTATCGCAGGTCCATCCAAGTCCGAATTGCTGAGTGGTTTCATGCATCCATCCGATGGCGTTGCATAAAACGGGTACGCCCGCTGCAGCGGCACGGATTAGCAAGCTCGCCGAGTATTGGTGTTCTGGATAAGGAAGCGTCATTAGAGATGAGGCATAACAAGCGGCCCAGAGTTCGTCTTGGGCTAGGTGTTTGTCAAGAACGATAATTCGTTGTTTCAGTATGAGAGGTTGGAATTCATCTTGAAGTACAGAACGAACTTCTTCTGTGCAGCGTCCTGCGAGCAGGAACTTGGTAGATTCTGGAAGAGATTTATCGAGTGAACGTGCGGCATTGAGGAGATCGAAGACACCTTTACGTTTTTCGATTAGCCCGACGAGTGAGACGTATCGATTGTCTGGTTTGAGTCCGAGTTTTTCGCAAGCGGATTGGCGTGAAAAGCGAATGGGTGATTCGATGGGATCGGGTAGAAAAGAAACGATGTCTCGCAGATGTGGGGAATGGCTTTCCATCTTGCGAACGGCATGAGGGAGGATATGGTGTAGGCGGGACCATGGCCCGCGGTCGAGCATTCTAAGTGCAATTTGTTGTTTGCATTTGGAAGCGAGGTCGGTGTGGGGATAAGCGTATCGACCGAAGAGAAGGATTCCTTCGATTTCGATATTCATTTTTCGCAGATACGCAGAGATGGGGTTCGGCACACCTAGAGCGTGCGCGAGTGGATTTGCGAAGGGGACGATGACATGATTTGGTTTGGAGGATTTTAGGCCATCTAGAAGCGATCGCATTGTAGCAAAGAGACCGCTGGGGCCTTGGACTCTTACGCCACGGGCAGATTTCCTTGTTTCAAAGGCTTGCGAGACTGCGAGTTTGAAGTTCGGTGAGAGGGAAGAGAGATGAGATTTGTATTCTTCAGACTCTGTAGCTTGACGGCTTGTAAGAAAGGTGGTTTCGATACCTTGATCGACTAAGGCAGCGATGACATGTCTTGCGTAGGCGAGGTTATGCCCGACGAATTGAGGTTCGAAGACAAGTGCTCTCATAGGTCGCTCACTGAGCTAGCAATATTACACGGTAGGGCGGCTTTGAGGCTTGATGCAGTGGTGGACCTTTTTGTGGTGCAAGCCCCGAAGTAGAGCGTCACTGATCCAGGAGGTGCTTGAGCATTCAAGCACGCGCTAAGAGTGATCGTCTCAGAATCCGTGTTCTAAATCTATAGCAATTCGAGCCTATTGCAGAATTGCAGGGGTTAGCCCTTTGACCGCATTTGCTTGCGCAGTTCGGGCAGGAAGACTTTGAAGAATTCGTCGGTTGAGTCTTCTTTGTTTCCGCTAGCCATACATGCAGTTTGAATTTTGTAGAGGTAGTCCGTTCTCCAGAAGCGAGGGTTAACGGCCGCGGTCCAAGCGCCGCCGTCGGACCATCCGTAATAGACGGCCATTTTTCGTTTGTCGAAGCCATTGGTTTCGAAGCCGAGTTTCCAGAGTTCACCAGGGACTCCATCGATATCCATTCCAACTGCATCTCGGTTGGAGATTTGTCGAACGTCTTTTCCACTGTAGCAAACTTCGGGTGTGTGCACAGCAACAGGACCTTTTGGTCCAAAGATGACGAAGACGTTCACGGCTTCTCCCGTCGATTGATGAATATAGACACGGCTGATGTAAGCTTTGGTTTCATCTACTTCGAGGAGTTGTTCAACGTTCTTGTCGAGTACGGATTCTTCTTGGCAAGCCCAATCTCCTATGGTCATAGGGATGGTCTTGAGTTTTTCGCCCAAAGCGATGACATCGGGTTTGACTCCCCATCGGTTGGACCATTGCCCGTGGAGTACGCCACCGAAGAAGATCAGGCCGACAGCGACTCCGAGTCCTAGCCACCAGCCTTTCATTTCTTTGGTTCCAGCTTGAGGACCTCGATTGCTGTCTGATTCTTTTTTCAAGTCATCATCGGGCGTGGCATCGGGAACGATTTCGAACTTCGTCATCCGTGGAGACTCTGGGTGCTCCAATGGTTGCGAATTGTCGAAGCGGCCGTCGAGATTACCAGTGGATACAGGGTTATCCAGTTGTTTATCGCTCAGTGTTTGCAGATCGTTGGGTGCCACGGCAGGGGTCCTCGGAATGAAGGCGTTTTTGGGAACGAACTTATAGATTTTGGGCTTCGCTTTCGAAAATTTCAAGTTCCCGTTGATCTTCTGGGGTCAGAAGGGTCTTGCGAAGTTGGTTTGCGTCTATTTTTTCGCGTAGTCTCGAGGCTTCTTGATCTCTTCCTGCGCGGCGAAGGGCGATGTAGAGGTGGAAAGTCAACCGCGGGTCTTGCGAGCCTGAGGCAGCGATTTCTAGGATGGGGATGGCTTCCGTGGGTCTATTTGCAAGAAGTAGGATCACCCCTTTGGTATCGAGGAGCAATGGTTGTCGACCAGCAATCCGAATAGCTTGTTCGATGTAACTGAGGGCTTCTTCTGTTTGTCCGGTTTGTTCGGCGAGGAGATTTGCGAGATTGTTCAAGGCGACGACGTCGTTGGGGCGCAGTTCGACGATTCTTCGGTAAACTTGGACTGCTTTATCGGATTTGTTTTGTGCGAGCCACATATCAGCCATGGCCAGGAGTAGTTCGCTATCCGTGGAGTTTGTGGATTCTACGCTTTCGAGGACATCTCCGGCTTCCTGAACTAGGTCGATGGAGTGTTTTCCGACGGAGAGCATTCCTGCGAGGAGTCTAGCTACTTGAGGCGATTGGTCTCGCTTTACTCGATCAATTAGAAACCGGATTGCGTTTTGTCGTGCGACGGGATCATCTGAGCGAGCCAATGCACGCACGTAATCGATCCCTGCGCGGATATCCAGTTCGAAAGCTTCGCGTAGGATGGTCTCCGACTCTTGGCTGGCTCCGAGTTCGTTAAGAGCCTGGCCTGCTTGAACCAGAATTTTGGCGATTTGGGGGCTGTCACCTTTCACGGTGGATTGACTGAGTTGACTATCTTTCCAAGTGACGACTTTTTGGATTGCCAGTTCCGATTTTCCGGAGAGTTTGAGCAGTCTGCTTCGCAGTAGCACAGTCGAGAATCCGTCTGGGGCAATGAGTTCCATACGGTCTGCCAAGACGTTCGCTTCACCTATTTTTTCTCGGTCGATGAGGAAGTCTGCGTAGCCGTAGAGGTATTCCGCTGGCGTGTCCGCACCTTGGCAAGCCGCTTTGAGGTTTCGTTCGGCGGCGATTGATAATTTTTCAATTTGAGGATCATCGGGGACTTGGGTGGCGATGAGTTTGGCGCTTCGCATGTAGACGGAGGCTAAGCGGAAGCGGTCTTCTTGGGTTCTATTCAATGGGTCTTCGACGAGTCCTTCGAGTAGAAATTGGGCTTGAGCTAGGTCTCGGGATGTACCGCGTTGTGCGAAGAGTTCGGCGCGTAGGCGTCGGTCGTCTGGGGTATCGGCTGATGAGTTGGATTGGTAGATCGATTCGATCATTTCCCAGTCTTTGTCTTGACCACGCGAGGCTAGGAGCGCAACAAAAGCGCGGCGAGCGTCTGCGTTTTCTGGAGCTGATTTCCAGATACGTTCGTAAGCATCAATTGCCTCGTCCTGTTTGCCCTGTGTGATGAGCAGGCCAGCGAGTTTGAGTTCGATATCGACTTGGTCTTTAGCGGTCTTTTTGGCTTCTTGAAGAGCTTCGGTGGCTTCTGCCATTCTTCCGAGAACTTGATAAACCTGAGAGACAGCGACCCATTTTTCGGTTGCCTCTACGTTGCTAACTTTGATACGGTCAATGATCTCCTCAACCTTTGCGGGGTTTTTCGTAAGGAAATAAAAACCGAAGGCGGCGTTGAAAACGGCGATGGATTTTTCTTCGGCAAGTTCCAATCCGCGCAATATTGCGTCTTCTGCTTTGTTTAACTCGGTGGGTCTTAGGTTATCAGGAAGTGCTCTAGCTGAGAGTTCAAGGATTTGTCCGTACCATACCCAGGCCATAGGGTCTTTGGGACGAGCGAGGGTTCCTGATCTGGCAGTTTCGAGCATTTCTGATTCATCTCTGCCAGCCAAACCGATTGCTAGGGAGGAAAGTCTCTGGGAGCGGTTTGATCTTTCACCGAGTCGATCGATCAGCGCGCTGGCTTCTGCGATCATTCCTTGAGTCATGTAGAGTTCTGCCAGTCGTTCAAAGGTATGAATATCGTCATCTCCGAGAGAGATTGCACGAGCATAATCTTTGACAGCTTTTGTGTAATTCTTTGAGGTATCTTCGACCATGGCAGTAACCAGGTGAGTAGAAGACCAGAGCGGACGTTGTCGATCGAGGTAGCTTGCAAGTTCCTTAAGTTCATTGGAGTCATCGAAGCCGTCTATTAGATTTTTAGCAAGTAGGCGTCTTGCTCGTAGGTATCGCCATTCGGTACCCTCTTTCCCTTCGATTTCTCTTAATCGTTCCTCGATCTCTTTGATGGAATTACACCATCCTTCGATCGCTGCCTTTTTTTTGTCTTCATCGTTTTCCTCGTCGACTTGAATTGGTCGAACAAGAACGAGTCTACCTGCTTCTTTAAGTGCTGAGAGGTTTTTTGTCAGGAAGGTGTTCTGGTTAAAGACGTCGCCAACTTCGGTGTTTTTTGAGTTAACTCTTACGAGTGCTTGCTGAAGTTGTTCGTTGTCAGGATCTTTTTTCACTCGTTCATCAACGAGTTGGACGGCTTGTTCTTGAAATCCATCGCGGAGCAAGCGGTCGATTTTGGCTAGGAAGACTCCGATGTCGTTGGGGGCACGCTCTTCAAGTTTTGTGAGCATGTCTCGAGATTGCTGTTCGAATCCCCAGTCGCTAAGTCTTTCGACGGCGAAGCGTTGTAGTTCGATATCGGTGGGGTATATAGCATTAAGTTCAATTAGTTTGTCGGCGGATGCAGACTTGATTAAATCGAGGTTGTTGGGATCTGCCCTAAGGACTTCGGAGTCGAGTCCGACTGTGTCTACCAGCCAAGGCTTTTCCACTAAGTAAGGATCTGAGGATTGAAGCTTTGATGCTTCTTCGAGGGACTCATCGAAGATAAACCAGTCTCGAAAGTCTTGGCGACCTCTGGCTTGCGTTTCAAGGATGTACTCGCATAGCCGAATATGGTCTTTCCCGG
>JBEICB010000047.1:0-27029 GCA_040373655.1 Pirellula sp.
GGGATGACGCGTTTGACCGCGTCAGGCGGTTATCGCATGGACGACGGGATTCGCATACCGAGGTGTAGTCCGATTCCGCTGAGCTTTTCACGAACTTCGTGCAGAGTGGTTTCGCCGAAGTTTCGCACCTCAAGCAATTGGTCTTCGGTACGTTGGACTAAGTCTCTGACGTAACGAATTCCTTCGCTTTCCAGGCAGTTGTTTGCACGGACAGAAAGCTTCAGATCATTGACCAGCATGTTCAACTTCGCTTCCAATTGAGCTTCGGCACTGCCGGGCCCACCGCGAGCGACTGCATGAACTTGTCGTCCTAACTCACCGGACTGAACGAACGGATTGAGGTGCTTGCGAAGAATCTTGGCACCTTCAACCATGGCCAGTTCAGGAGCGAGTGATCCGTCGGTCCAAATTTCGATGATCAAGCGGTCGTAGTTTGTCTTTTGACCGACGCGGGTTTCCTCGACGGTGTAGCGCACTCGAACAACTGGGCTGTACACTGCGTCTACAGGGATGATACCGATTTCGTGGTCACCGGTATTTTGCTCGGAAGCAGCAACGTATCCACGACCGTTCTCGACGACCATTTCCATCATGAAGTCTGCATCACCCGTAAGGGTTGCAATCACGTGGTCTTTATTGATGATCTCGACGTCGGAATCGGTTTGTACGTCAGCGCCGGTGATAGGACCGGCTTTGGATCGCATTACGGTCAGAACACGAGTGTTGTCGCTGTGGTTTTTAACGACCAAAGCTTTTACATTCAAGACGATCTCAGTAACGTCTTCAAGAACGTTGGGGATTGAGCTAAACTCGTGCTGGGCTCCACGGATCTTAATTTGGGTGATCGCACTGCCTTCGAGACTCGAAAGCAGGACGCGACGGAGGCTATTGCCGATTGTTGCACCGAAGCCCCGTTCAAAGGGCTCTGCAGTGAACTTGCCGTACGTAGAGCTCAGTGTCGATCGCTCTGCCGAGACTTGACTCGGCAACTCTAAACCGCGCCATCTTACGTGCATATCTAAATCTCCCGAAACAAACCAAACCGTTGAATTCAAGACCTTGAAGGACCTGAGGGATCTGAGTCGTACGACTTAGACCCGACGTCGCTTACGAGGACGGCAACCGTTGTGTGGAATCGGTGTGGTGTCTTCGATTTGTTTTACTGTGATACCTGCAGCTTGTAGGGCAGTGATCGCCGATTCGCGGCCTGAGCCTGGGCCTTTGACTCGCACTTCGATCTCCTTGACACCGTACTTTGCTGCCTTCTCAGCAGCTTGTTGGGCTGCCATCTGACCAGCGAAAGGAGTGCTTTTCCGCGAACCCTTGAAGCCGCAAGTGCCTGCACTTGCCCAACAAAGGGTGTCACCACGTGTATCAGTAATGGTAACTTGAGTGTTGTTGAACGTCGCTTTGATGAAAGCGATTGCGGAACTGACGTTGCGTCGTACCTTACGTCGTTTGTTTGCGTCTTTGTTTGCTTGCTGCTTTGCCATACTTCAGAGCCGTTTAAATCTGGTGAACGTCTGTCTCGTCGTAAAATGAATCAGTTTTGTGACGCGGATACTTGGTTTACAGGCTATCGAATTTTTGACCCGATATGCCCAATAACCTTTTGAATCCAGCTTGGTTTTCGGAACAGAATCAAGCTACCTTCGGAGGGACAATCTTGAGGGGACAGAGTGGAATGAAGAAAGCATTCCACAGCCCCTGAAAACTATCGAAGGTCCTTGACCCCTTTCTTCCCGGCCACCGTCTTTCGAGGACCTTTGCGTGTCCGAGCGTTGGTTCGCGTTCGCTGTCCGCGAACGGGCAAACCGAGTTTATGCCGCATGCCACGGTAGCATTTGATTTCGCGAAGTCGATGGATCGCTTGTCCGATTTGCCGACGCAGAGGACCTTCGACTGTAAAATCTCGCTCGAGCAAACTAGCCAATCGGCTCAATTCGTCTTCATCGAGTTCTCTTGCTTTTTTAGTCGGATCGATCTTCGTATTGACGCAGGCTTGTCTAGCGATGGATGGTCCAACGCCGTAAAGATACTGCAACGAGTAAACGACCTGCTTGTCATTAGGAATGTCAACACCGAGCAATCGCGGCATGCTTGCCTACCTCTAAACCGTTAACCAGACAGGATTTAACGAAAAAATAAGGAACTGACGCAGGTGGAATCTGGCAAATGCCAAGGATATTTCCCACGTACAGTCTAGGAAGGGGAGAAGTGTACCCAACGAACCAGGAGTTCTGCAAGGGTCAAAAATTGGAATGAAACGCTTTTTTGCCGTTGGTTTTCTGGTTGAATCTCTGGAATTCAACTCGGTTAACAGATGGGACAGGCTGAATCTTTGGGATTTATCGGTTATTTCGTGTCGTTCAGCCAATCGGGTACGGGAATGGATTTTAGTCGGGCGAGGAGGAACAGGATCCCTGTCCAGATTACTAGGATGGGGATTTCGACGTTGAAATCTAGTTTTCCAGTTTGTCGCAGGACGGATAAAAGGCTGGCAAAAAGAAAGAGTGGGCCGACAACCACTGTGAATTTATCTATTCCGCCGAGCAGAAAAGCCAAGATTCCGATTGTTGCCAATCCCAGGGTCCAGACCCAGTCGATCGAAGGTGCAATTCCTAGCGCACTCAGGAGCCATCCGACTCCGACCGCAATTAGAAGCAATGGTAGCAAAAGGGTCTTTTTGTCGGACATTGCCTTTGCCTTTCCTCGTACCTGCCTGAGCAGTGGTTATCTGCGATGGAATCGACGGTATGAATTGTAGCACCGTCTTCGGTCCGGGCATCTGGCTGACTTACACCCAAAACTATCAAATCGAAAATTTCATTGATTTCAGGAATTAGCGTTAGGGGACTCCCCATTTCTTTTTTAGTCCCCATTGCAAGATGAACAGGGCACCAAGAGCTAGGAATTGGAGCCATGAGTCGATACCGGTTTCTCCGAGACGGAAGGACTCGATTGCAGTTTCCGTTGCTTGTCTTCTGCGTTCTAGGAGTTTTCGGATTATTTCGGCACCTTGGTCGGGATGGAGCAATTCTCCACCGGCGGATTCATTGAGTTTGGAAAGTTGTCCTAAGAGTTGCCAGTCTGGGAGAGGTTGAAGGGTTTCAGCACTTTGGTCGATTACTACGAAGGGTAGACGCGATTCGAGAGCTTTGCCGCCTGAGCCGATGGTCGTTGCGCGCCATTCGTAGCGTCCGGGAGTTGGAAGACCATTGAACGCGGCTCGCATGCTCGTGGCATCGCGCGGGGTCAACGGAACTTCGCCAATTTCTACTTCCTTGGAAGGCATGTCTTCTTGGTCGGATTCTTCAAATTTCCAGAGCCTCAGGAAGACATTTTTGGGCATGGCGGTGTCTTGGCTACCTGGGATCCAAGTTGCGATGACGTCAGCGGGTTGCTGCAAGAGCAATCGTCGGCGACTCATCGAAAGCTGCAGGCCTTCCTCGACGGCTTCGCGTCTTAGCCCCCAGAGTGCGATTTGTCGCCAGAACTGTTTGAATTCTTTTCCTTTCCCTTGCCTTAACCATTGGTAGGTAGAATCGAATGCGAGGCTCATTACTCGACCTTGGCCGGCTTCGCCCGTGACCATCAGAGGTTGCAATGCGTTTCCTGTAAGTAGGACTTTCACTCCCGCTGCATTTTTGATTCCTTCCCAACGATTGGCACCCGCTAAAGGGCGGAACTCTCTCCAGATGGTGGAGGTATCGGCCCCGGGTTCACCGAGTTGTAGAAGCCGATCGCTGGCAACCGGTAGAAGCGGCAGTGGGCCTGGATAGTGATTGCGCAGATCGATGGGGCCATCGAGTGGTTGTCGAGTTCGATCACCCATCATGATGGGCAAGACTTCCGCTAGTGCTGTCTGATTCCAACCCCCAGGTGCGTAGGTGTGAAATCCGCCGAGCGTGATCAGGCCAGCCCCCCGGGTAACTTGATCAGCGAGTATTTTCGCTCCTGCAGGTCCAATCGCACTTGCATCGAGATCTCCTAGGATGAACAAGTCGTACACGCCGTTACCGACGCGTTGAGCAAGATCTACTGGCCATTTTTGTACGGGTTCGCGGGCGATCCACAGGCGATCGACTTGCATATCAGGGGATTCGAGAAGTGCATTCGCGATAAACTTGGCCTCGGTCCTCGGTTCGCCTTCGATGTAGAGAACGCGTGCTCCACCTCCACGGACATTGAGGTAAGAGGTGATTCGATTGTTTTCGAGAACACCCTCACCTTCGAGCGGTTGTGCTTCGATCCAGAGTTCGTAGGAACCTACGTCGGGTGCGATCAGTGGAATTTGGAAGGCGAGACTTTGGTCGGATTTGGTCGGCCGAACGATCGTTTGTTCGACCAATCGCTTGCTGCCGTCTTTGGCGACGATTTTCATATTGATTGCCACATCGCGATTTGCCGCTCCTCGAGCATGAAGCATTCCGCGGACGTAGAGCTGATTTTTGGTGTATGCTTCGAGTTGCTCGGGAACTCCTTCGAGTCCCAAATCGCGTGCTTGTTCGCTATCCCCTCGAGGTCCAATACCCACAAAGTAGATCGGTATGTCTTGTCTTGCGAACTGCCGAGCGATCTGTTGTGGATCGGATTTTGCGGGACTTAAGGTTTGGGCTCCATCCCCCATCCAGATCACTGCCATTAGTGGGTTTGAATATGCGCCGTTGGCAACCCCGCTCAATGGGCCTCCAATGTCTGTACTTGCTCCCTCGGCTTTCGCAGGCAATGCGACAGGTGCGGATTGTTCCGTATTCTCGACCTCGCCGAGGGCTTGCAGTTGCGTATCGTAGAGGAACGGTGCGAGTTTGATCTGTTTTCCGAGTTGATTGCGGTTGCTCCAGAGTGTATTCCAAAGCTCTAGTTGTTGTTCCCAACGGGTTTTAGGACCTTCACCGGCACCGAGTTGCATACTTGAAGAGCGATCCATCAATACAGCAACCGTCCCATTAGGTTCGCGTTGCTGTGTCCAGCTTAGCCCTGGTTTGAGGATGGCTAATAACAGTACTAGAATCATTAAGAGTCTCAAGCTACCTAAGATCCAGCGTTGGCCCTTCGTCAAACCTTGAGAGTCCGTCATGACAAACCAAACGAAAAGCAATCCGATAGCGATCAAGCCCACCAGAGCGTAGCTACCAAAAACGGGCGACAGGCTCCAATCCATTACGACTTTCCTTTCGCTCGGGTAGCGTAAAATCGGCTGGACATGGTTTGCTCCGCCATCACCATCATCGCCAAGATCACCCATAAGAACGGGGATAAATCGCGGCCATATCGTCCTTCTCCAATCGAGCTTTGTACGTCCTCCTTGTTCTTCGCGATCAATAATTGATCTTTTCCAATCCCTGCTTCTAGATCAAGCCGATTTACTTTGTCTAGGGAGAGCTCGTCGCGGTCGATATTGACGCTAAAGCCTCGGACTAACGGTCCCCGGGCTCGTACCCCTCTGAGTCGATATTGCCCCGGTTGCTGGGTGTAGGTGTATTGCAATGTATCATCATCCGCTTCGACTCGGATTGCTTCCCCGTTCGGTTGGAGTAACTCGTAGGCCTTCGGGAACTCTTTAGGGTTGTTTTCTAAGACAGCAGTAGCTCCCACGTTGTAATTCAGAGGATGTTTATTCTGCGTTGCCAAATACTGAACTGTCCCTAAGAAAAGTGCGAAACCTGGCCATGCGTCGGCACTGGTTGTGTATAGTTCGCTCCATGGCTCACGAGGGTTCGGTTCCGGGTAGGGCAAGGTCATTACAATGATTCTGCCTGCACCTCGCAGTGATTCTATGAGGATTGGATGTTCGGTCATCGAAGCATTCGCAATCACTGCCGCAGACTCCTCGAGAGACTCGATTTGCCAATATTGGTTGATGGGGTAGTTCACCCAAGGAATCTCTTTGGCTGGACGTTCAAAGATATTCCAAAGGGGATGGGATTCGAGTACGGGAGTCAAAACGACCGTCTCTTCGCCACCCTTGGGCCCCCCACTTTCATTCGTCGCGTTGTTCTGTAGACGCTTCAATCCGCGAACCCGTCCGGGTAACAGATTGGCAAGTCCACCGACATTGTTGTTTCTTTCCGCCTCGCCGTTGGCACTTCCTGCGTCTGGATTCCATTTGGCTTGCGGACCTAGTACGACCATGAGCCCACCGCCACTTTGAACCCAACTCGATAATTTGTCTGCGTCGTCACCGCTTAGTTCCGACGGATCGTACAAAATCACGGTGGAGTATTTTGCTAAGTCGAGCTGTGCGATTCTCGAACGAGGCTCAACGTCCACTCCATTTTGCTTGTCGCTAATCTGGCTCTCTTTGGATTCCAAAGAGTTTGTTGCCGGAGGGCCAAGCATGAGGGCGACGAGTTGGCCGTCCACCGCACTGTCACTAATGACTAGAGATCGGCCTTGGTCTTTGGCTTCTACCGTTAAAAATAATTCGTTATCGCTTTCTAGGGGATCCGCTCTGGATAATCGGAGCAATGCGTGGTTAGTGCCTTCTGCAAGATCTTTCCACAGCAACCGCAGGTTAGTTCCCCCCGTGCTACCTGGCTGTACGACTTGTCGGTCGAGCAGTTTTAGATCGGGAACTACCCACTTGCCATCACGAGAAATCGTTGGTCTTCGGTCGACAGGTTCGGCGAGCAATTCCACCATGACTTGCTCTTTCGTCTCTCCCTCTAAGGCACCCATAGAAACATCGAGGGTGACACTACCTCCAGGAATGACACTCTCAGAAGAGAGTTTAAGTTCATCAAGCCCCCAATTCCTCAGGTCCTCATCCGGCACACCCACATCGATGACTTGCAGGAGTACTTTAGGTTGACGTTCGATTGTTGCATTTACGTCTGTTTTAGATTCTCCGGAAATGGAAGATTCCAAATCGGCAGTAGCGATGTTTTTCCAAGCTCTTTCCCGCATGTCCGACAAAACATACACTTCCCGGCGTTCTAATTCGCTTTTTCGCACCATTGTGACGGCGGCTTGGATGCGTTCCGTCAAGTCGGCAGCCTTTCCTTCAACAACTATGCGGTCTAATTGTCGCTCGGCGGAGAGTCGATCTTGATTCATCCGACTGCTTCCATCGTTACCCAATATGGCGACTTGGCTACCAATCGGAAAACGATCCATCAGCCACCTCGCCATTTCTTTGGCTTCTTCAAGCCGCGTATGGTTGTGGTACTTGTAGTTCATGGTCGGGGATGTATCAATGATCAATGCCGCCGCGACCGGGCCGTCGGTATTCGTAAGGGGGCTTTGGTCGGAGCGTTTCAGCACTGCCCAACCGTAGTACGCAGCGCCGCTCCAGAGTGAGAGTGCGAGCACTGTTGGGATTGCAATTGCCAATAGTCCTCGCCTCTTTCCCCACAATACCAAGGCTGCTGCACTAGCCAAAACTGCGAGTAGACCAAGAAGTCCACCGAGGGTGGCATTGGCGAACAGGCCGGAGGCGACCCGAGGTGATGCGAGGGCGAAGACGAGTACCAAAACCATAAGTACTCTCAAAAGCAGCAACAACCAGCGTTTTACGGACCAGCCTCGCTGAGCTTCTACTGCCGTTTTGCGCACAAACCGAATTGCAGGAAAGTCCAGCGTCTTAGGTTGTCTGCGGCCGAGCAAGTGGAATATGGTCGGCGCGAGAGACGCTAAGCTTCCGAGCAAGAGCGACACATGGAGAAAGGTCATCGGATTCCACCGTTGTCCGTTGGGAAAGTGCCAGTTGGCGGATTGCTTTGAGTTAGAACCGATTTCTTCGCGAGATCAAGTATTCCATGAGTGCTTTATCGTATGGCACGCTGGTATCGAGTGGAACATAGTCGATCTTTGATTGCAAAAAAGATGCCTTGAGTTCCTCTCGGAATGCTTCGACGTTCGCCCGGTATTCTTCGCCAATATCGTCCGCGTTTACGGAAACTAACTCGTCGTTTTCTGGATTCCTTAGCTCCACTAGGCCTTGGAAAGGGAATGTTACCTCTGCTTCGTCCAATACATGAAATACAATGACGTCATGGCCTGCATGGCGTAGCATTCTCAAAGTATCGGCGGCAGATTCGGCATCCGAAAGCAAATCGCTCATTACCATGATCAGCGACCGATGCTTGAGCATCGCCATGAACTGTTCGATGGGTTTGCGCAAGCTCGTTTTTCCACCCGGCCTTAACTTGGTTAATTGGCTCAGAATGGCAGCAAATTGACTTCGGCGCGATCGCGGAAAAATGCTCGCCTTGAGCTTCTCGTCAAAAGTAACTAAACCGACGGGGTCTTGCTGCATGAGCATCAAATAAGAGAGCGCTGCGGCTAAACAGATGCAGTAATCGAATTTGGTAAGTTGTTGTCGATACGTGTAATTCATGGACCGACTGGTATCCATGAGGATATAGCCGGTCAGGTTCGTTTCGGCCTCGAATTTCTTGACGTAGTACCGATCGGTTTTCGCGAATGCAAGCCAGTCGATGTCTTTGGGGTCATCACCGTGTGAATAGCGGCGATGCTCGCTGAACTCAACTGAAAACCCGTGGAATGGACTAGTGTGCATCCCTTGAAGGAAGCCTTTTACGACCATTTGAGCGCGCAAATCCAGTCGCTTGATCTGAGAGGCTAGCTCTGGTTTGAGGTACTGCTCTACGGCTACCATGGTATCTACCCCAGTTCTTATGCAGGAGTCCTTGCGCAGGAGTCCTTACGCAGGAGTCCAAGGGATCCGACAGTAACCCCATTGGCCGTTGTTTTCATCGACACCAATCTCGATCCACTCCAAACGATCACCAATCTTGGAGTAAAGTTTGGCTCGAATGCTCTCGGCAATCCAGCCGGCTATTTCTTCGGCTGTCGTGTTGATGATAGGTAACAACATGCAGTCTTCTTCAGGGAATATCCAGCGTTTTTCGCGGAATCGTACCACCACTTCTTTTTCTTGCACCTCCACCTTGATCATCGGGTGGTGGAGTGCGACAAGCATGTGATGGTCGAGCTGGCGAACGATCTCCGCGAGTGCGTCACGAAAAGCGATAAAATCGATGACGTATCGATTCTCATCGAGGGCTCCACAAACCTCCGCGCGCAGTCCGTAGTTGTGACCGTGCAAGCACTCGCAGATGTCTCCCGCGAACGTGATGAAGTGAGCAGAAGAAAAGACCAATTGCTCTTTATTCAACAAGACGCGGAAGGACTTATCAGTTTTAGAATGCTTGGGGGCAGAAGTCATCGTATATGAGGCTCTCTAGGAATGATTGGTCGGTCGACTCTCGGCAAATCGATCCGCAGTGTTGGTTAATCCATCAGGCGTTCGGCGGGGCGTTCACCTGGAGGATTATCTGGATTGAAACATCGGGGCTTTTGCATCGCCTCGCGAAAGGACGAACGCGAGCAAATCAAGCACTTCATCTTCATTGAGTTTGTCGAGTAGTTCGGCAGGCATCAATGAGATCGCAGAGGTCTTTTCTTGTGCGATGTCGCTGCGGTCGACCGTTACGGTCTTGGTCGCATCTTCTGGATCGACGACGATGGTCACCTTACCTCCAACATCGTTAACAATTCGTCCGGTGTGAACGGTGCCGTCCTCCATCTGCAAGACCATGGTCTTGTACTGATCGGAGATCACTTGGCTTGGGCGAACAACTGCATCGATCAAATCACGAATCGCAAATCGCCCGGCGACTTGGGTCAAGTCCGGCCCAGTGGCTCCACCGTCACCGCCAAATCGATGGCAAACGACACATCGTGCTGCAGCATACATGTTCTTGCCATTCTCGAAGTTTCGCCCCTTCATGCGGTCAGAGGCTAGCTTGACAATGTCTTCTGTGCTGTAAGCCTTCCCTGGTCCTTTAGGTTCGGGAAGTTTGGTCGGCAAGGGAGCCGGCTTTCTCACTCCCAAGGCTTCCAAAACAAAGCGTTCTTGGTCGGTCGATAATGCATAAGCATCGTTAGCGGCATTGATCAAGAATTTTTGGTAGCTGTTTCCACCCTTCCACTGCTGGGCTTTTTCGAACCATTGGAAGAAGGCTTTACGTTGATCGACGGTCCAGCCTTCTTTGAGGTTTCGCATGGAAAAGGCCAAGTGGAACTGCTGTAGGTCCGGTTGGTTTTCCAACATCGCAGCGATGGAGGCACCATAGCCACGGTTGCGTTGAAGAATCTCAGCGTAATCCGCTTCTGTTTTTTGACGTTCCTTCGAAAGCAAAGGTAACGCTTTTTGAGCAAGCACTGGCGATTGCAGGTAGGTAAGCAGAATCACCAGTTCACGATCTAGCATGTCGTCTCCCGAGGGGAACAACGGTTCGATTGCACCTAAGAGCCCGTTTCGAAGGGGTTCGTCCAGTTCGCCAAGTCGAATCAGAATCAGTTGTACGGCTCGAGCGAGTTCTAGCTTTTGGGATGCTGAAAGAGATGCTGGCGAAAGCGTCCCGAGTTTCATCAGCAGTGGTTCTTTCATGCTCGAATCTCCGACGCGAGCAAGTCCGACAGTTCCTGTGATGATGGTGTTTGCGTCGGAGCTTGCAAGAACCTTCTCTGCCCATTGGTTGGTCGGTACTCGTTCGAGTGCGACGCGTGCGGCATATCGAACGTGACGATCTGCACTGGCGAGGTGTCCTACTAGTTTCTTGACGGTATCAGCGTCTTTCGGAGCATCATTGTGGAAGGCTTCGATGGACTCTCGAATCGATCTCTCGCTCGGTAAAACGTCGGCAGCGGCCGGTATCGTCGGTTCTTTTCCTTCGTAGCGAACGCGATAGAGTTCGCTTTGGGTGCCGCGTCCACCAACGGTAAAGTACATGTAGCCGTCTTGGGATACGGTCACATCCGTTAAAGGCAATGGAGTTCTCGAAAGAAACTCTTCTTTGGTTGCCGAATACGATGCCCCTTCGGGCTTCATGTGAATCGCATACATGGTCCCAAACGTCCAGTCGCAGATGTAAAGCGCCTTTTGATACTTGGCTGGAAATTTAGCACCCGTGCCGAACTCGACACCAACAGGAGACCCAGGACCAATGTCGACCAAAGTCGGCAAACTATCTGGATAGTAGCCAGGCCACTTGCCCGTTCCACTTCGCCAACCAAATTCGCTTCCGCTGGTGGCATGCACGACGCGGGTTGGGCGGTACCACGGAGTGCCCATGTCCCACTCCATATCTGCGTCGTACACAAACATGTCACCGGCAGCATTGAAGTCGAAATCGTATTGGTTGCGGTATCCGACGGTGAACATTTCCCAAGTCTTTCCATCTGGGTCCGTCACTGCAATCCATCCGCCCGGAGCAACAATCCCGGCGGCATGTCCGTTGGCATCCCACTGACGGGGCAACAAGAGATCTTCGTCCCAGTTCGGAGCGATCCGACTCGTTGAACCTTCTGGAAGTTTGCCGATCAGCTGTTCTTTTCTAGCTCCACCCATCGTTTGTGGAGGTGCGTTGGTGGTTCGGTCCGTTGGAGGTAGCGTGTGATTTCCACTGCAAACATAGATCGATTTGCCGTCCGGAGAAAGCCGCAAAGCGTGTGGGCCGTGCTCCCCACCACCTCGAAATTCCTTGAGTTTCGTTACTTCGTCGAATTGATCGTCTCCGTTGGTGTCTTTCAAACGGTACAAGCCGCTACCAACCCCACCATTGACACAGACGTAAAGGCTATCGAAGGCGTAGAGCAATCCTTGTGCGGCTGCAATATTGACCGGAATTTTTTCTACCTTGGTCTCTTCCTTCGATCCAGGTTTAGGTGGAGTGACGCGAAATAGCCCTTTGTCCCCTTGGTCGCTGACGATCAACCTACCCTTCGGATCTGTCGTGATGCAGACCCACGAGCCAAGTTCGTCGCGTGGAACTGTGAAAAGGCGATCAATTACGAATCCAGGCTGTACCGCGAAAGCACCTCGCTCGCCACCACCGGATTGATTGAGCACTTCACCCCAAGGCCCATCCCCGTAGCCAGCAATTCTCTTCGGTGCCTTGCTTTCCCCAGGGCGATCTTTCGGGGCAACTTGCCAGGATCCATCCGTAACGACGGTCTGTACTTGACCTTGAGCGTCAAGCCATCCAAGTTTGGCCACCAAAGCTGCCACGCCACCGGTGTTCCAGGCTTCGAAAACAATTTCGTTTCTTCCCTCGACTAATGCGGAGGTGACATTCACTGTCATTCCCTCTTCCCAAGAATCACTTCGCCCAACGTTTTTACCGTTGACGGATACCGACATGCCGTTATCCGCTGAGGCGGTAAGCCACGCTTCCGTCGCTTTTGAGGCGTTGAACGACTTGCGAATGATGTAGCGGGTATCTGGGTTGTCCCCCCAAATCCATTGAGGTCGCTCCCCGGCCTTTAGAAGTTTATCGCGTTGTGAGCTTTCCTCTGGTTTTTGCACCCCCTGCACGTCGGCGAGCTCAGGGGTTTGACGATAAATTTTGCTTGCGTCTTGGGCAAAAGCCTCGCTCGAGAGCAAATCGAATGCTCCGAGGGAGAACGATCCGATCGAAAGGGACGTAATCCACAATGCCAAAGTTTGTCGAGAAACGCGTCGGGAAGGAGGGAGTGCACTCATAAGGTGAGATGGATTTAGGAAGGAAGGATAAATTACTATGAAACAGCGTCAGCCCCAACAGGAGCGTATACCAAATTCGGAAACCACAGGATCACGACACCAGTATGAGGCGAAGCGCGAGCGGTTTCCAAGCGTTAGTGTACCGTACCGTCGGGGGTAACTGCTAGCAACCGACTCCGCCGGATTGAAAAGAATCGATTGAATCTGTTACTGGGCAAGTGATTGCTTTAGAATGGTTCGGAAGCTTGCGGAGCGAGATTTCGCAGCGAGTAAGTCTGTTCGCTCTTGAATTTCTAAAAGAACCCGACGCGAGGACGATGTGCGTATAATTGTATGTGATTCGGTGGAAGAAGTGGCTTTGCGAGCGGCGGTAGAGTCGATCGAGTACCTTGGCGAGGCACTTGCCCCTAGTCGTTCTGCAACGGGTGCTGGAGACTCAGACGAGGCGGTTGGTTGTGTTCTGGGGTTAGCGACCGGCAGCACTCCCCTGGGGTTGTATCGCGAATGGATCGAACGACATCGCTCTGGCGAGATCAGTTTTCGGAACGTGACAAGCTTTAACTTGGATGAATACTGCGGCGTCCCCCCGAGTGATCCGCAAAGCTATCACGCTTTTATGCAGGAGAATTTGTTCCGTCACATCGATATCGATCCGGCAAAGACACACGTACCGATTACCGCATGCGAAGATCTGTCTCAAAGTGCCGAACGCTATGAAGCCATGATCGAGGAAGCGGGTGGTATTGATTTGCAGATCTTAGGGATAGGTAGCGACGGACACATTGGTTTTAATGAACCTGGCTCCTCGTTTTCGTCCCCGACTCGGGTTAAGACCTTGGCCCATCGCACAAGGCAAGACAACGCAAGGTTTTTTCAATCGATCGACCAAGTTCCCCGCATGGCATTGACGATGGGGTTGGGAACGATCATGAGTTCTCGATCAATCTTTTTGCTGGCAACAGGGCCTGGTAAAGCCAGAGCGATTCGAGATACAGTTGAAGGACCGATTACAGCCATGATTCCCGCATCGATTTTACAATTCCACCCTTATGCGACGGTGATTGTTGATCGTGCTGCTGCGAGCGAACTAACCCATCTCGATTACTACATTGAGTCCGAGAGGAATCGGCAGATATGAGCGGGAATGGCTCTCGTCCTAATTCCATTCCGATGAATACCTCAAGGCCAACAGCAGAACATCGACGACTAGAGGAGTCGACCTTGCGGTTGTCGAATTGGCAACGCTGGGGTACTTACCTTTCGGAACGTCAATGGGGCACAGTCCGTGAAGATTACTCCGACAATCAAGAGGCTTGGTTCTTTCTACCGCATGATCATGCGAGATCGAGAGCCTATCGATGGGGAGAGGACGGACTGCACGGAATCTGTGATCGGCAAGGGCGTTTATGTTTTTCGTTTGCGTTCTGGAATACACGCGATCCGATTCTTAAAGAACGACTTTACGGACTTTCTGGTCCCGAGGGGAACCACGGAGAAGATGTCAAAGAGTGTTACTATTACCTCGACGCTACGCCGACTTGTTCGTACGCAAAGGCTCTCTACAAGTATCCTCATGCGCGTTTCCCTTACGATCGATTGCACGAGACGAGCCGTTCTCGCTCCCGTTTCGAGCCTGAATTCGAGCTGTTAGATACGGAAGTTTTTGACGAGAACGATTACTTTGATTGTGAAATTGAGTATGCCAAACAAGGGCCAGACGATCTTTTAATGCGATTGACGGTCCACAACCGTGGTAATCGTCCGGCGGTGTTACACCTTCTGCCTCAACTGTGGTTTCATAATTCGTGGACTTGGGGATGTACGCACGATGGTTGTGCAGCGAAACCCCGGTTGCGATTGATCTACCCCTCCGATGAACCTTCCGGAGTGGTTCTATGTGATCACGAGACTCTCGGACACTTTCAGTTTCGCGTGCAGCCTGAATTGGATCATGAGCCTCCGGTTTGGTTGTTCACCGAAAATGAAACCAACATTGAGAAGCACCCAGGAGCACTCTCATACGGCAAGTATTTCAAGGATGCTTTTCACGAGTACATCGTTCAGGGTGATAAATCGAAGGTGCAGTCGCAACCATTCGGCACAAAGTGTGGCGCTCATTATATGGCCATCATCCATCCATCTCGACCAACCGTACTTCGATGCCGTCTCACCGGAGCGGGCGAGAATGCGATTCCGAATTCTGTGCCATTGGTTCAAGGTAAAGTTCCAGAATCGTATGCCCCGTTGGCAAAAATCGATAGCGACTTCGATGAGATCATCGCAGCTCGAAAAGCAGAAGCGGACGCATTTTATTCAGCGGTGATCCCGAACAATTTGTCCGACGACGAGAAACTCGTCGCGAGACAAGCTTATGCGGGTTTGTTGTGGACCAAACAATTCTATTACTACGTCGTGGATGCTTGGATGCAGGGTGATCCTGAAGGACGCCCACTACCCTCGTCGCGACTGCAAGGTCGCAATAGCGATTGGCAACATCTGTTCAATCGAGATGTCATCAGCATGCCCGATAAATGGGAATACCCTTGGTACGCCGCTTGGGATCTGGCATTTCACATGATTCCAATGGCTCGGGTGGATGTTGAGTTTGCTAAGAATCAATTGATCTTGTTTCTGCGTGAATGGTATATGCATCCCAACGGGCAGATACCTGCTTATGAATGGGCATTAAGCGACGTAAATCCCCCCGTTCACGCTTGGGCTTGCTGGCAGATCTACAAGCAATGTGGCGATAGAGAATTTCTGGCGAGAACTTTCCAAAAGTTACTGCTAAATTTCACTTGGTGGGTCAATCGAAAGGATACCCGCGGACAACATGTTTTCAGCGGGGGCTTTTTAGGATTGGACAATATCGGCGTGTTCGATCGCAGTGCACCATTGCCCGGCGGAGGAATACTCGATCAAGCAGATGCGACTGCTTGGATGGCTTTCTACTGCGGTTGCATGTTACAGATGGCGTTGGAGTTGGCGGCAGATAGTCAAGCTTATTCCGATATGGCGAGTAAGTTCTTCGAGCACTACGTTGCAATTTCAGAAGCGATGAACTCGTTGCACGGTACCGGTCTGTGGGAGGAAACGGATGGCTTCTACTACGACCATCTTTATCGCGACGGAAAGAGTACCGCTTTGAAAGTGCGATCGCTTGTTGGCCTGATACCGCTGTGCTCCAACGTAATTTTGCACGACTCTGTGATCGACAAACTGCCTGGGTTTAAAAGCCGAATGGATTGGTTCCTAAAGAACAAATCGCAAATGTCGGACTACATGATGTACTTGGAACGCAAGTCAGGTGTCGAGTCCAGTGGTGGAATGCGCCTCTTGGCCATACCTTCCACGGATCGTTTGCGCCGACTTCTAACTTACATGCTCGATGAAGCAGAATTCTTCTCTCCCTATGGGATTCGATCACTTTCAGCTGCACATCTAGAGAAGCCGTTTGTCTTCGAACATGCCGGTGGCACGAATTCGGTTGGTTACGTTCCAGGGGAGAGCAACTCTGGCATGTTCGGAGGGAATAGCAACTGGCGGGGGCCAGTTTGGTTTCCGCTAAACTATTTAATCGTCGAATCGCTACGTTCGTACCATGAGTACTACGGCGATAACTTCACCATGGAATGTCCCACAGGGTCTGGCAATCATAAGAACCTGAAACAAATCGCTGATGAGATCGAACGTCGATTGGTGCAACTCTTCTTGAAGGATGAGCAAGGGCGGCGTCCTTGTCACGGACAAGATCAACGTTTTATCCATGATCCCAACTGGAAGGATCTAGTTCTCTTTTACGAGTACTTCCATGGTGACAATGGTCAAGGTTTAGGAGCAAACCATCAAACGGGATGGACCGCATTGGTTGCAAGCATCCTTGAGCACCAATCTGCTTGTCGTGAAGACGCTTGAGTTCTTCGCAGGAATCGGCGGACTCCACGCCGCTTGTCCTTGGCTGGATGTCCGCTGCGCGTTCGATATCGATCGAGATGCAAAAGAGGTTTATCAGGCGAACTTCAGTAACCAATATCAAATTCGCGAATTGGCATCGGTCAGCGCCACCGAATTAGCGAATTATGAAGCAGAGCTTTGGTGGTTGAGTCCACCATGTACCCCGTTTACTCGCAAGGGGCAGCATAGAGATGATGCAGATCCTCGCACGCACGGGTTTTTGCATCTTATGTATCTAGCTACGCATATTAAGCCACGTTGGATTGCTATCGAGAATGTCGTTGGGTTTGAGACATCGAGAACGGCTTCTCGAGTCCAAGAATTACTGGTGCAATCGAACTATATCGTGGACGTTGTTCAAAAGTGCCCGAGCGAATTTGGTTGGCCAAATCGTAGACCTCGCATCTACATATTGGCTCGCCAATTAGATTGCAGTAAGCCCGAGATTCTGTGGCCTAGTTCGTCGGTAGTAGACTTGCGCGATTTTATTGATCCACAGATATGTCGTAAGACTTCACCTCATCTTTGGATCGATCCCGAACAAAAGCGATTTCTTCATGCAATGCATCGTGTTATGCCTTTTTCGGACAGCGATGAAATCGACTTGCAGGGTGTCGAAGGGGGCGCAAGCTTGACAGCTTGTTTTGGATCGGGATATGGAACCTCGGCGATTCGCTCCGGCTCAGTTGTTTGGCAAGAGCAGGGTTGGCGTCGGTTTTCGCCTCGAGAAGTCGCACACCTTCTGGGATTTACAGAAGATTTTTGTCTCCCCAAAAATCTTGGGGATCGGCGATTGTGGCACTTGCTCGGCAACTCGTTATCATTGCCGGTTGTGCGTTCCTTACTGTCTTTTACCAATTCCCCAAAAGGTCTATGAAATGCATTCTGATGCCATCGTATCACGAATCGCAACGATTCGAGTCGTTGAAGTAATCCGATCGTTTCGAAAGATCGTGGATGAGATTAACCCAAGTAGACTTTTTGTCGCGGCGATTGTCGGTGTAATTGCTTTGGTGATGTCTTGTCGCGTTGAGGCGCAAGATTCAGTACCTCCTAACGTACTGCTTATCTTATGCGATGATCTTGGGTACTCCGACATCGGATGCTACGGAAGTGAGATCGATACCCCGAACCTAGATGGACTAGCGCAACGAGGTCGTCGATTTGCGCAGTTCTATAATACTGCCCGCTGTTGGCCGACTCGTGGCGCTTTGTTGACCGGCTATTACGCACAGCAGATTCGTCGCGATAGTGTTGTCGGCGTGAAGAGCGGCGGGCAAGGTCAACGGCCCGCATGGGCGAAACTGCTTTCGGATCGCCTGAAACCATTTGGGTATCACTCGTATCATTCTGGCAAGTGGCATATCGATGGCCTGCCCACGAAAAATGGATTTGAAAAATCCTACAGTCTCCAAGACCATGATCGTCATTTTTACCCGAACAACCACACGCTCGACGATAAGCCACTTCCTGCGGTGAGCAAGACCGCTGAATCCAATTCGGGTAGCGAGTACTACACGAGCCACGAGATCGCGAATAGAACCGTAGAGCAGTTAGATTTCCATGCAGAGCGCTATGGCGATAGCCCTTTCTTCTCGTTCGTCGCGTTCACCGCTCCGCACTTCCCATTGCATGCTCCCAAGGAAACTATCCAGAAGTACCTATCGAGATATCGAAAGGGGTGGCAGACCGTACGCACAGAGCGATGGGGAAAAATGCAGCAACTCGGTCTCGGAGCTGGCGTCGGTCGCCTTAGCCAAGTCGAAGAGGAGATCGGGCCTCCCTACGCATTTCCCGAAGCGATGAAGAAACTTGGGCCTGCCGAAGTTAATCGTCCCGTTCCATGGGATAGTCTGACATCGGAGCAAGCAGAACTTCAAGCTGCAAAGATGGCGGTTCATGCTGCCATGATTGATGAAATGGACCGTGCAATTGGTCGGATCATCGCTCACTTGAAGCAACGACCAGGTCGATGGGAGAATACGCTAGTTCTCTTTCTCTCTGATAATGGCGCCAGTGCTGAGATTATGGTTCGAGGCGACGGCCATGACCCTCAAGCAGCACCTGGATCAGGAGAGAGTTACCTGTGTCTCGGGCCTGGTTGGTCAACTGTTGCGAACACACCATTTCGTCGCCACAAGACTTGGAATCACGAAGGTGGCATAGCAACTCCTATGATCGCCCACTGGCCCAAGGGGATTACACCGCAAGCTAAGCCAATCGAAACTCCGAGGCATGTGGTAGACGTGGTACCAACGATTTTAGAGTTAGCGGCACGGCCGAAACAGAATGCTCTGAGTTTGCCGACCGAAGCGGTCGCGGAGGGAACACAGCAATCTCCTGCGTTTGCAGGCGAGAGTTTTCTTGCGGACCTACAAACCGACATCGCTCAGAACGCGAACGTGGTGAATGAAAGACCACTTTGGTGGCAGCACGAGGGAAATCGAGCGCTGCGTTGGGGTGAATGGAAAATCGTCGCAGCCGGAAAGGATGCGCAGTGGGAACTATACAACTTGAATGATGACCGCAGTGAAACCCAAGATCTTGCGAGTCGTCATCCGGAGGTAGTCGATCGATTATCCAAGAAGTGGAATGAACTCACCGAGCGTTTTACGCAACAAGCGACCTCTGACCTTTAGTGCCGCTTCTTGCTTTTCCAAGTCCCACCGTATTGATAATGAGGGTTCCCCGGTTTGACTTTTTCAAGGCATTTAGGGCAAACGAAGTACCAATTACGCGTTGCGTCATAGCGAACGCGGTAGAGCACATCGCTAACCTGTTCGCAGTTCTGGCACGCTTTAGTTCGAATACGTTTGATCGGCAAAGGGTAACTCCTTTGATGCATAACACACGTTTGCATAGATAGACAGGGTACTTTAAAGTGTAGATCATTGGCAATCCAGCGAAGTTGCAATTGGACTTCGTCATTCGTCTTCGGTTTGAAACTTGTCTTCGCCCGGAATTCTTATGCAAAATCGTTTTATTGGTGGTTTAAGCCTGCTCGCAGGTACCTTGTTCTTCTGGAGCATCGGTATCGGTGAAGTATTGGGTGAAACTTCGCAAGAGCAACGCCTTGAGATGGTGAAACGAGCGATGCAGTTACGGGATTCCTATCTAAAGGTTCATCCTTTGCAATCGAATCGCACAGTCCATGTCGTGTTATGGACTCCTAGTGACCGGGAACCTCTCGATGGATATCGCGAACGACTCTCTCGTGTGATGATCGATATTCAAGAGTTCTATAGGTCCGAGATGGAGCGATTGGGATTCGGCCCAATGACATTTTCCCTCGATATGGAAAGTGACAAACAAGTTCGAATTCATTTGGTGCGAGGTAAATACCCGTACGCCCAGTACAACGTACAAAGTGGTGGACCGATTCGACGAGAGTGCGTGCCTGTGCTCCGTGACGCCGGTATCGATGCGGATTTGGAAACAATCGTTCTTTTTTGCAATATGAGTCAATGGGATCCGACGGCGATGACAATTAGCCAAAACAGTCCCTATTACGCAACCGGAGGGATCCGCCAAGGGACAGCTTGGCAAGTCGACTCCGCGTTGCTTGATCCTTTACGATTAACCGACAAGAAGCCAATGGTAACCGATGGGCAATACGGTCGTATCTCCGTAGGAAGGTATAACAGTATTTTTGTAGGAGGTGTCTGCCACGAATTAGGACATGCTTTGGGACTACCCCATAATCGTGAACGACCTGAAGAAACAAAAGTACTCGGGACGTCATTGATGGGAAGTGGTAATCGAACCTATGGCGAAGATCGACGCGGAGAAGGTAAAGGATCCCAGTTAAGCCTATCAGACGGATTGCGTTTATCCGCGCACCCATTATTCACTCGTCAGATCAATGGGATTGACTTGCAACAAGACGCAAAGATCACTGAACTGAAGATCGAGTTAGCTAGCGATCAGCAATCATTTGTTTTGAGAGGCAAGGTTTCGGCTGATCCTATCGCATACGCCGTAATCGGCTATTTAGACCCAGTTGGTGGAAGTGATTACGACGCGACCACAACAGTAGCAATTCCAGATCACAAAGGAGATTTTGTGATGCGATGTGATCCCGTTAGCCCTGTCGAATCTGCAGCGTTACGAGTGGTAGTTTGCCAAGCGAATGGTGGACGCATTCAGGATGAATCACTATCCATCCCGTATTCCGTTCGTCCAGATGGTAAAGTGGATATCGAACGATTCAGGTCGAAGCTAGAGATTGAACCGTTCCTTGGTGCAATTCAGGAAATGGATCTTCAAAAGGCGAAGGTTCACTTGCAGGAGCTTGAATCGCGCTACGGTCAGTCTGAACCGCCCGTCCCAATACTAGCCGTCGCTCGTTCATTGATTCGGAAGCTTGAAGGTTCAACCCAACGATCCCTTGCTTCGATCGATTCCAATCCCTCTTGGTTGTCGGATGCTTTACCGGAGCAAGCGAAGGTGGGTTGGGAGTCACCCATGGTAGATCGTGTTCCGGGCGACGAAGTTGCACTGAGTATTGGAGGCAAATTGTTTGGACACGGTTTTTATGCACATGCACCGAGCAAATACACCTACAACCTCATGACGAAATGGAGCCGCATCACTGGAAACGTGGGGCTTGCGGATGGACATGATGGAACTTGTGTGTTTGTCTTGCGTGGCGATGGGAAGGAACTCTGGCGATCACCACTGATGAATCAAGGGAAGCTAGCATCGTTCGGTGTGAACGTCCGGAATGTGTCCAAGTTGGAGCTGATTGTTGAAGAAGGTGGGGATGGCAATGGAGCGGATTGGGGACTGTGGACAGACGTTCAGTTGCATCGTTAGTAATCCCGTTTCGAAGGGTGATACCTTCCCGTGTCCGTGAGACCACTTAGCGATCCATGGATTATTCGCAACTCGCGTTGCGCAGCAATAAAATCAATTCTTCGAAACGATCAAATAGTCAATTCCACTGCGTGCAAGTTTCGCTACATTGCGTTTGAGCCATGTAGCAAGGTCCCCTACGGTTCCGGGCCATATCGATTCGGACCTTTCATGCCTGGTCGTTCAAGTATCAGCATTAAGATGATCATACCGATGCCGAGCCCCAAGGCTAACAAAAGCCAAAGCCCTGAAAGTCCGATGTCATGTAGCCGTCTGACAGCGATCGCAGGAAAGAGAAAAGGCAGCGGCAGGAAGAAAAGGAATGGAATTGGCCCAAAATCAGGGGAGTTTTGCCCACGCTGCTTGAGAATATATGCGTAACTCACGACGAAAATGAGAAACGGAATAAAGCAAAGCAGATAGGTAGTTATCGTGAAACGTCGATACTCAGAAACACTGGCACGACCACTGAAGGTGGTAAAGTCCAGGAGAGAGGTCCAAATGGAAACAGGTCGTTTGGGTTCGGATGGGGCGTTCATCATTCAGTGTCATTCTTCCGTTGTAAATACGGCCACGACGTGAATGCCGCTTAGCAGATCGAGCCGATTGCCTTCGACGTGAAAGCCATCTACGGAAGCTAATATCTTTGAAAAACGATTTTCAAGAGCTTGAAGCTCTGGTGGGCCGGCGCGTTCGGTAGCGGTCAGCCTCCCAATGGTTACGCTACGATTTTCAAGCAATGCATAGGAGCCCACAATTCGATTGACTCCTCCGAAAACAATTAGTTCGCCTCGTTGAAATTTCATCGTTGGACGGCTTTCCGTTTCGATGGGTACTCCCTCGAGGGACTTGAGTTTCCAGTCTTTGCCGGCAGCTTGATTGACTTCAGTCATGTCGCAAACATGCATCCTCCAGCGATAGGTCATTCCGGCTCGGTCTGGTGCTGCAGTCGGTTTGCTGGTTTCATTTTGAGCTGGGTAGATGATTTGTCCTTCTTTGATGGTCTGAAGCACTTTGATGTCTTTGATCGCCATCGGATCCGTTTTTAATGGATCGCGATCGAGGATCACAAGGTCTGCGAGTTTGCCAGTTTCGAGAGTCCCTTTACGATCTTGTTCATCGTATTGCTCAGCAGCCCAAGCTGTCATGCACTTGAGACCTTCATAAGTTGAGACGCGTTGGTTTTCCCCGATTATCACCCCTGACCTTGAGATTCGATTTACGGCGGACCAGAGCATGGTGAGTTGATCGAGAGGGGCAACGACAAAGTCGGTATGATTGGTGGGGTGTAAACCAGCTTGGATCGCTTCCCGCATGGGGCTGATTTCCATTGCTTGATCTCTACCGCGATTTGCTATGTGCGCGTCGGCGAAATAATACGTATGTAAAGTGTAAAAGGATGGACGTATCTTATGTTCGACGAATCTCGGGATGTGGTCCTTGCGCATAAACTGCGTGTGTATAGTGGTTACATTCCAAGGACGATTGTCATCTCCATTGCGAGCAAATTGATAGGCTTCTAGGAAAGCATCAATTGCTGCATCGCCATTGCAGTGCACGAGCAAAGGGACATTCATATCGTGTACTTTTTTAACCATTGCATTGGCTAGTTCTTGAGGAAATGTAGGTTCCCCTTTCCAGTCCTTCTCTCCACTCGGACCTCCTGTCAGGTAGGGTGATGTAAAAAATGCAGTTCTGCCTTGGGGCGAACCGTCGAGGGTGATTTTCACTCCACCTATTTTGAATCGATTGGAATACTTACCCCATTCCCTAGCGGGTGTTTCTGCTAGGACTTTATCGACATCGGTGATAAAAGGATAACAAACCACATCGATGATATTACCACCTGCATCGCTCACTCGACGTATGGTTTGGAATTGTGAGTGGTGCGTTGCTCCCTCGTGGGCCGTGGTGACCCCCGCCTCCGCGTACAACAATTGCCCTGCGTAGCTCCAATCAATCTCTTGCTGCGCCGTGAGTGTCTCCGACTGTTGCGAAATAGGTAGATAAGCCATTTCCATGATGAGTCCCCAAGGCTCATCGGTACCCGGCTTGCGAACAATCACACCTCCTGGTGGAGTCTTTGTCCGAGCGCTGATCCCGTATTTCTTCAGAGCGAGCGAGTTCAGTACGCATCCATGCATGGAAACGTGATCAACGCGAACTGGATTATCCGGAAACGCTTCGTCGAGATCGTCGCGATTAAGCAGTCGACCTTGCGGCATCACGCTATCGTCATAGCCGTATCCGGTGATCAATTCTCCCTTGGCAATGTTTCGCGCTGCAGCGTAGTTCTTAAGAGTGGTGATGATGCTAGGTACATCTTTACCGGGACCGGAAGGAGGCGCGTAGAGTTTGCATTGATTGGCGACCACCAGCGAGTTGATGTAGTGACTGTGGCAATCGATGAAGCCAGGTAGAAGCGCCTTTCCACCTAGATCGATGAATTTGGTCGATTCACCTTGGTAGCGTTTTGAGTCCTCGTTTGTGCCTGCAAAGAGAATTTTCCCGCTCGCGACTCCGAGCGCCTCGACATAGGTTGGCGAATCACCAACCATGGTCAAAATACTCCCATTATGATAGATCGTTTCAGCTTGTTGACCGAAAGCGAAGCTAGTTAGGATGAACAGAAAACAGAATTGTAAAACACGAACTACCACAAGTTTCACGAAGGGCTCCATCGAATTTGTGGAATGAAACCGTTGAGATGACATCATTGTAGCCACAATTTGGAAGGGCGTCCTGTGTGAAATTGGATGCACAAGTATTGGGCGATTACGGTAGTTCGATTGTTATCGTGCGATTGGTTTCGTCTTTCGCGGTGACCTTTCCGAAGTCAACTGCTGTGACTGCTTGTGCAAAGTCACCAGTAAATCCTAGGGTGATCGTGGCGGAATTTCCAGATGTCGACATTTGGAAGTTTCCTGAGTTCAATTTCTCTTTGAGTTTTTGAAGAATTGCATTAGCGTCGAATGGACTCTTGGATTGAAGCACAAACCGAACCGATCCGGGGCCTTGGGGAGCCGATGGTGGCGGCCCGAAACCGGGGCGAGCACCGGGGCCACCTCTTGCACCAGGACTTTGGCGGTCCGGTCCAGTAGGGAACCCCGAGGCTGCATTCGGGAAGCCCGCAGGGGATTGTTCTTCGCGATTCCCTCGGATCCGAAGTCCTTCAGGTGCCATGCTTCCACGAGGTTCTCCGTCAGGTGCATTGGTCGGGTCGCGACGACCAAGCCCGCCGCTGACCGCATCTCGCTGCGCGAGATTGTTGTTGACCATGTTTGCTTTATCCTTCGCATTGTCCCATACGTGCATGAGCTTCCCTTTGGAATCGGTCGACTTATCCAAAGTCCCTTTCGCCCAATAGGCGTTGATTTGTTTCAATGCATCGATTGCCGCTTGTTTGTCCACGCGTTTCACAGCCTGCTCAAAGGGCTTGCGCAACATCCTCATGGAGATGAATCCATCTTTGTTCGCCTGCATGAACAAATTGTTCGCTCCATTTAGATCCCCTTTCGCCTCTTGAACCAAACCTCTTACATACAACATGAAGGGATCGTTGAATGTGGTGTGTAGCTTGGATGCGGACTGGTCGATCACCGAAATCAACTCATCTGGCAGATATGGATCGACCGGCGTCATTGCGAAGCTTAGGACTGTTAAGTCTGCGCCGGGATCGTTTGGGTGTTCGTTGCGGAATTGTTGCATCAAGCCTGGCACTATTGCTGTCTCGTATTGTAAGGCTCGTGCAAGATTAACCAATCGTGTTGTGCGGGTGACGGGTTGCGCTGCTACCCAGTCGACAATTTCTTGGTTCGCTTTTCTGCGATTCTCCGCCACATTCGCCAGGGGTGAATCCGCCGGAACGTACGAGGGGACGTAGTCTGGACGAAGAAACCAGAGAGGGGGTACTGGGATACGTTCGAAGCCCGAAGTGATATCGGGAGTTTCTGGAATCGTTCCGTAGAGCGAAAATGCTCTCCGTCCGGCTGCATTGGCTTTCTCTAGTCGTTGCTTGAATTCACTTTCCGATCCAATTCCTATCTGGATTACATCCCAATCTACTAAGTAGATGGATCCAGCAATTTGACTCATTGGAATTTGCCCTAGTACATTCACAACATCGACGACTTTAGGCTTATCCCCAGCGTTTTCGATGATCAGTATCAAATACCCGAAGCGCGGTGGGAGGAATCCGATAGTATCCGGAAAGTTTGGAGGAGGTATGCGATCTCGATCCTTTCCGTCGTACATCATCTCCGGTGCAGCACTCTGGAATTCGTCGAAAGTCATCAACTTGGTCAGCTCGCCCAATGCATCGCTGTTTTTTATTAATTGGTGGGGATATTCAGGGTCAGAATAATATCTCAACAAAACAGCATCCTGTCCTTCAAACTTCGTCTCACCTAAAACGCGCCAATGTCGGAAGCCTTCGTCGAGAGGAGTGCTTTCAAGTGTTTTGCTCGACATGTGTTTGAGGACGTCGGGGCCTTTTAAAAGTTTGACGATCGCTTCCCAAGAAGCGGTCGGCCCGTCTTTTTGTCGTTGATCGAAGTCCTCATCCGAGATCATACGCAGTGCTGCACTTGCATTCCCTTGTCGTCCAAAGCTTGCGAATTCCTCTGCAAGTCGAATTGCTGCTTTATTCGATGAAGTGACTTCTGCGCCTAATCCTCCAGTTGGTAGGAATGAGGTTGGCTGACCGGAGGGTATGGTGTTCGATGGATTTGTTGCGGGGACGTTGGATAATGTCTCACTTTGTTTTGGTTGCGGATTGATTTCCGTTGGTTGGAATGTATCTGCAATCGATGGGCTGCGATTCATCCAAAAGTACATCGCAGTACCAAGTAACCCAACAGCCGAAATGCCAATGATCAAGGGCCATGGCACTGTACTAGTGCCACTCTTGTGGCTTCCAGATAGTGTGCCTCGCGCTGGTTTCGGAAAATCGATCGAGGGTGAATGGTAGCTAATAGAGGATGTTGGCGACGGTGGGGAAGCAGTTGATCTCGTCGTCGAATGGGCAGGCTTAGGAGAGGGTTTCGACATGCTTGTGTCGGTTAGGAGCGTTGCACTATCCTCGTCTTCAGCTTCTGCACTTTCGTCATCACTACTGGATGATTGGGAAGGTTTCACCAATAGTTGCTTCCCACATTTTGGACAGGATATTTTCTTCCCTGCTACGGAAGAGTTGGCACGAAGCGTGGCACCGCATGGACAGCGGAATTGAACTGACATTAGAAAGCCTTCGGCGGAATTGTTTGTTAGATTGAAAAGTTCTTGGGGAAGTAGAAGTAGCGATGGTAGTTACTGCTTCAGCATCCTAGTAATCATGGCGTGAGATATTATTTTGTTTTGGATCACCTGTAGCTGATCTTCTTTTAAAACCCATTGTATGCTTAAGCCTTAACGCCTGTTTTGACCAGGCTGCTCAGCGAGGCATTCATTTTTTAAATTCAGTAATGCTGAGCCTCCTAGAGGGGCATTTTAGGACCTACTACTGAGAGGATACAAAGAAAGAAAAATGCCAAGCACAAGGCAGGATCCTACCCCACTGCGCCTGCCAAATTTCAGATTGTCAAAACAGCAAACCACTGCCTACAAGTAGCTGAAGTTAAATGATACCTACTTGTGCGGAGTAATTTTACGCCAACAGCATTTAATTACAAAAGTTCTCTGACTAACTATAAATGAGTCAGGTTACCCC
>JBEICB010000366.1:0-3193 GCA_040373655.1 Pirellula sp.
GGAATGCTCATTCGATTCATTTCCCAATCGATGTCTTCCCATCTTAGCGACAGCGTTTCCGAGGGTGTACGAACTTTGCAGAATGGGTGCTCGTCGATGATCTTCCAATCGACCACGTCGTGCATGAACTGCCTCGCGAATTGGATCCGCTTGCGGATCTTTGTTGCCGAGCCCCGCCGGGAATGAGAACTGCTTAGGTCGATTTCCAAGATGACCGTTCCTGTGTTTTGGTTCAGCGTGAAATGGATTGCGTTCTGATCGGCGTTAGTTGTAAATGGGTAACCGTCACTAATTTGTTTTGAGATCTTCAAGATCCCAGCGTTTGGATTTATCGCATTCTAACCAGAGTCGAAGGGAAGGAGTGCGTCATGTCAGATCGACCGACGCAACCCTTCGATCCTGGACATGAATCGGCGCGGTAATCAAACAACAGGGGGTTGCTTCCCAGCATTGCCCTATCCTCCGCTCAGATAAATTTGAATCTAATCGAATCCGGACACTCAGACAACGTTTTGTATCGCCTCGGCTCGCCGAAGCCTTCTTCTTTCCCACGCGGCTTCGAGTTTTTCATCTCGCTGGGCAAAGAGCTCTTGTCCCTGCCAGCAAGCTTTGTATGAGGCGTCACGTATCCAATCGCAGCTTTCTCTTGTAGTGTAAAGTTTCTTCGGGATCGGGTCATATCGAAAGCCTCCTTTGGGCCTAGAATCACTCGATCAATTCGAAACTAAAAATTCAGCTAGTGCAAAACAGTTCCCTTTAGCCTTTAG
This sequence comes from Pirellula sp., assembly GCA_040373655.1. Taxonomy (GTDB): domain Bacteria; phylum Planctomycetota; class Planctomycetia; order Pirellulales; family Pirellulaceae; genus JBKCUI01. Next base: position 768 of record JBEICB010000366.1, read on the forward strand.
CAGATTGGTACAGTAAACAGCCGATTACATCCTCGAAACGTTGATCATTTCATAATGAGCTGGATAAGACGCGACTTGGGACCGAGGCTGTATTCAGTAATTCGTTGTCTTGGTACCGTTCACCAGGACTGGGCTGATAAGTAAACAAGGACTTTTGATGACACAAGAAAACCGTATGAATGCACCTACCTGGCTACTCGACTTCAAGCGAGATGTGCATTCGCAAACAGGGTAAGACGGAATCATCGAGAGAATTCTTGAGGTCCTACCGTGCAACGACAAATGGTGTGTCGAGTTTGGAGCGTGGGATGGCATTTTTTTGACCAACACCCGACATCTGATTCTCTCCAAGGGTTACTCAGCTGTCATGATTGAAGCTGACAAAGCGAAATTCCGAGAACTGCAGCGCAACTACGCTCAGCAAGGAAGCAGGGTGATTTCAATGAATCGCTTCGTCGGTTTTGGAGACCACGATAATCTCGATCGCATACTTTCCGATACGCCTATCCCGCACGATTTCGATCTTCTATCAATCGACATCGATGGAAACGACTATCATGTATGGAAGCGAGTTGAGTATTATCAGCCCAAAGTGGTTGTTATCGAATTCAATCCCACCATTCCAACGGAAGTGGAATTTGTCCAAGAGGCAAATCCAGCCCTAAACCAAGGCGCGAGCCTATTGTCGCTCGTCGAACTAGGAAAAGAAAAGGGGTATGAACTGATCTGCGTATTACCATTCAACGCCTTCTTTGTAAGAAAACGATATTTCCACCTGTTTCAGTTAGAATCAAACACACCGCAAGTTCTTCGCACAGATCTTAGCGCTATCACTTATATGTTCTTGGGATATGACGGGAAACTCTTCTTGCGCGGTGCCTGTAAAATGCCTTGGCACGGCATGGTGTTGAAAGAATCGAAAATGCAACCGCTGCCAAGTTACATTAGAAGGTACCCCGGAAACTATTCACGCTTCAAAAAATTTGTGTTTACCATATTCCGACTGTTCCGAGAACCGGCTCGTTTCGGAAAAGCCCTTCGTCAAAGACTCAATCGTCTAACAAAGCGTTCCACCTGACAACTCCCCCGTTGCGAGCTAGTGCGAGTAGGCGAGCTCTGACGTTAGGGGGACAACCCCAAGCCGATTGCAATATGAGGCCAAATGCTGACGAATTAGCGAGCCATCCACAGGCCAGCAGATTTCAGCTTTGCCTCTGACCTGCTTGCCAAATCTAAATCACTGCCATTTCGCATAGCATCGATGCAACGCTTCAATTGCTGGATCGCTGAAGTGAGTTCCTGACTGTCGGATTGTTTCATTCCTTTAAGTCGCTGGGCTGCATCCATGGCCCTTTCAAAAATGGATTCGGCTTGGTCATCAGACCCGAATTGGTAATGCAAGTCTAGCAGATGCGTTTCCAATTCCACTTTTTGATACACAAGCCTCGCACTTGTTATCTCGATCGCTGTCGCTTGGTCATATATCGCGAGAGCTTTGCCGTATCTACTTCGTGCATCGTCGCTAAGGTTTATTTGCTGCTCTAGATGACCAGCAAAGTGGTTTGCTTGGATCGCACAATGGAGGATAGGTTCGCTTTGTGGGTAATCACTCAGGAGCCTTTCTGCGATTTCGATCCATGCGCGACACACCTCGACCGCTTCGGCCTGTCGGCCAGATTGAATGTAGAGTGCGTGTAAGAAGTTTGCGTTGCGATGATAGGCTTCCAGTACGATTTGATTCGGTTGGAAGTCGCTAACGGCTTGGGTGTCAGCCTGCAATTGGTGCTTGAGGATCTCGATCGCGCGAAGTGATTGATTCTGAGAGAATAGCAGATTACATCGATTGTAAGCCAACTGCGATCGATAAACGAGGAACTCCAAGGGCAATGCTTCAAGGTTTAGTTTCTCCGCTAGCACGAGCGCATCGGAAGCTAGTTCAAACTGCTCAATGGCTTGTTCAGGTTCCTGACTTTGAATGTGGAGGATCGCCATCCCGTAATGTGCTTGTGCACTGGACATGGCCGCTGTAAAAGTCTCTGGCTGTTGGCTATCGATAAATTCTAATGCTTTTAGTTGGTCCGCTGTGGCTTTGTCGATCTCTCCTTTGGTCTGGTTGATCGAGGACCGCGCGGTGTAGGATTGCACCAGGGCCGCGATGGCTTCTTTTTTATCTTCGACACTGAGCCTATCGAATTCTACTAACCCAGATTCTACTAACCCAGCGAGTCTGGTGATCGACTCATCGACTGCGGCTATAGCCACTGCGACCTTATTGCTTTGCATTGCGATGTTCGCTTGGTGGCTACGAAGTGCGCCGATGCGCAATTGGAGATCTTTCTCGATGTCATCTGAGAGGCCTTGGACGTTTAAACAACGTTGCATCCATGCGCAGGTTTGGTCGATAACCGCAAGGGCTTGGTCGGGCC
>JBEICB010000278.1:0-5515 GCA_040373655.1 Pirellula sp.
GCCATCCGCCGCGATACCGGGAACATCAAAGAACGCACCATCACCGTCAACATCATGATCGCCAACCCATAGTTGCCGATGATGTAGTAGAAGAAGTGCAAGATCCATCCTAAACGCACAGCAAAGAACCCGAAGATGTCCCAGCCATACTCGATCGCTTCCTGCATCCCATAAGCCGCTAATAACTCAGGGGACTTCGGACCTGCTACAATCCGATAGTCCGAGACAAACTCTTCCTTTGGCTCCAGCGTCTTGCTCGGTGTAACAAACCAAAACTCAGTGTTGTATGCCTGCTGACGATAACGATCAAACTTACTGGCGTCTTGCACAGTGTTGTTGATCACCCCCGCCTTCGCCTTGTACAAATTCTGCATCGATTCTGGCGTTGAGCCACCGCTTTGCATCGCCGCTGCAAACACCTGTGTGTCTAACCCTATGTACGCCATGTTCCGCTGGCTCGGCGCATCCTGAGGGCCAAATAACTGCATGTCCGGATCTGTAGGATTCTTCTTCGCATAATCAACTAACTCACGAGTCATTTTGATCGCATGATTGTTCTGCCCATCCCCAAATATCACATCTCGAGCCCCGGGCGCACTAAAGAAATGCGGAGATAACTTCGTCGGATACCACCAACCCTCCAACGATATCCCATTGAGCCCCTCCTGCCGCAATGCAACCTCATGAGGCTTGTCATCCAAATTTCGAACGATCGTCGATAACTCCAAATGATATCGCCAATCATCTGGCGTCTTCAGCTCACTCTCACCCTCCTTGCCCTTGAGCAATCGATAACGCTTGATCAACTCCAAGTTCGCATCGATCCCAGCTAATTTCAAACGCTCCGCAAGCGGCAACCGAAACTCGACCCCCATTCCACCCTCTACAGGAAACTCACTCGCCTCCCAATTGGAATCCAAAGTCCCCTCAAGCCCCGCAATGACGCGATCGCTACCGAATATCTCAACGCCATCAATCTTCGCAAACGTAAGTCCACACGATCCCTTAGGAATATTGCCTACCACCTGCTCGATGGTAAAGTCATCCTCCGCTCGCAATATCGCCGCCGGCTCCTCCGTCAACTTGGCAATAAACGTCTTCGCTGCTACACCCGCTTCTCCCCGCTCAACCTCCAGCCGCAATTCATCTCCAGGCTTAAGCCGATTCAAGACCTTGCTCAACTGATACAACGTTGCAGGACCTTCTAATCCATCCCATCCAACCAACACGTCGCCAGCTTGAAGTCCCGTCAACTGCTCTTGCTGACAAACTGCCAAGTGAGCCGCAGATCCCGACGGCACATTGTGTACGATCACTCCACCACCCGATCGCTCCTCAGGGGCCAAATACCCTAAATAGCCACCAATGTTCTTGGTCTGCAATGAACGAAAATTGAAATGCCCCGGCTCCTTCTGCTCGACCAACTCAATCCGCTCAATCGTCCCACCACGATTATCCAGCGTCACCAAAAAGCGATATCCGTCCTTCGGATTCATCGTCCCCAACGTCCATCGCGTTCGAGACGGCTCCGGCGGTGCCATTAAACCTGGGTTCTCCTCCAAAACCTTCGCCGCCCGAGCCTTGAACTCCTCGACTCGCTTCGATTGCAACCCCTGAACCTCCTGCTGCTTCTTCTGCTCAGCTAACTCCTGCATCGCTTGCTGCTGACGTAGACTCGATACAAATAAATAGATCGCCAAGCCCAAAAGAAGCCAAACCAGAAAACGGTTGTTACGTTCCACGCGATAGGTTTCCGTTGTCGGAGGAAAAAACGAAGAAGAAAAACGCTGGGAAAACTCTTGTCGAATCGCAAAAACCTGAATTGTCAGCCCCAACAAAGGATTTGCATAGTGCAATTATGCATCCCACAATCACACCCTTCAAACGCGCAAACTCTTATTCCTACTCAATTTAAGACAAAATCACCCCCGAAAGTCCGCACCGAACACCCACACCAGACCCCCAATCGTCACAGTAGCTACAACCATCAGAATCATTAAAAACCCTCAACTCTATACCCGGCACTTTCCGATAGTCCACGAGAAGGAGCGAAGTCGCTCATTCGAAATGCAAAGCCGTATTCGACCCGGGGGGTTATGTCATGGTCTCGTCGAAAATTCATCGTTCCAGAAACCGAAGATCGCAATTTCGATCCTACTTGCTCAACTCCATCGCACTGAACACCCTCTTCGCCTCCGCTTGCACCCTCGGAACGCTAAACTGCCATCTCGGAACAGCAGTTGCCCAAGACGGGCGCCAAGCACACGACTGGAGTCGATCCGGCCCAATGCGAGCTATCGGCTTGCAACCAAAACAAATCAAACCACCAGCGTCTATGCCGCTGGCACTCCCAACACCGATGCCGGCACAATTGCCAGAGTTCGAGACTGCCATCCAACTCGCCTCCGGAAATGATGCAGCACCAAATTCCGTTGTTAGCGCTATCGCTACCTCCGCAGACCGACAACCCAGCATCGTCAAAATACCCGCATTAAAGGTCGATCTGCCCGTCGTACAAAATCAAACAGCCCAAGACATGGCAACCTCCCGAAGCATCGGCGCAAAAGTCCGCCTTAGCGCAGGAAGCTTCATTACTAGCGATGCCGTCAACTCCGGTGTCGCTAGCCTCCCAGGCCAATCCAACTCGGCGAACATCAAAGTCACTCGCTCCGGCGACATCACAGCCGAAACACCCGTGAAACTAAGCTTCAATGCCGACCAAGTCGTCGCGCTGCCAGCTTTCCCAAGCGCAAACAGCCCCTACGCAAAATCCGGGATCGAAATCCCCGTTCGGGTAGAAACCGTCACGAATACGATCAACACACTCCCTTCCTCAAATAATTCAATACCAAGCATCGTTCCACTTCCAACCCTGGAACTACCTACCCTAACACCACCAGCATCCTCAACACCCGCTTCATCACAACCCGTATCGTCTCCATCCGACGATCTCCCAAACGAACCAACCGTTAACACCGTTGATGAACTCGCAACCGAGACCCCTTCGCTCACGCCAGAAATGCAGCAAGACGTCACTGATGATGAACAAGTTACCACTGAAAACGAATCAGTTGCGCAAGACTCCGACTTATTGAATGAATCCGAAAACGTCGAGACACAAGTAACCAACACAAACGAACGCAGCGACGAAACAACCGCCGCACCCGAACTTCCATCAAACCTCACACCGCTTCCGCTACTCGCGCAACCTGTGCTCCCCACTGCCTTGTCGGGAAGTGCAGAACCTGTTCCGACCAACACCGAGGACTTGAGCTCCAAAGTCGGAAACACGCCCGCACCAATCATCGAAACACTCCCGACCAAGCATCCGCTACCAGCACCTAGCGCGACGACCAATACAGTGGTCGCAGCACCCATCATGTCCGGCCTCCCATCAAGCCTCCCCTCCCAAGCGGAAGATGCTAATCCCAATCAAAGCGCCACACAAATTTCGAGTGGAATACCCGTGACTACCGGACCTTTGGTGATCACACTCGGTAGCACCCAAATGGATGCCGACCGCGCCGAGAAAATGCAAGTCGAATCGCAAGCGATGCGAGCCCTGCAGACCAAAGGTAGCATCTCGAAAATCCATATCGTCGACGAATCCGTCTGCCGAGTCGTCGCCAATGGCAACCGTTTGTTTGTCGTCGGAGATCAACCCGGTGAAACGCTCGTCGAAGTCTCCACAGACAACGGAGCTAAACCAACCTACGTTAAAGTCTGTGTCGTCAAACCATGGCAGCAAGCAAGCAAATCTAGCGTTGCAGTTGACCAACTAGCTTCCATCGTTAGCCACCTTGTCCCCGATGCTGACGTCGAAGTACAACCGCAAGCCGATGGTAGCCTACTCGTCAAAGGCATGGTCGAAACAAAAGAACAAGCCAAGAAGATCGTTAGCTCCATTCGCAAGATGGTACTCGTACCAGTCGTCGACGCACTGGAGATTCGTTAATTCCAAAAAAATAGAACCTCGGAAGGCATGATCCTGAAATCTGCCTTCCCACTTCTCTAGCGATTCAATCCTCTGAAGTTCTAGCCAGAAGTTATCGAGACATGCACAAGCTACTCATTCCCTGCATGTCGCTTCTCCTGCTGACGCTCTCGCCAACTCTCCTCGCGCAAGTCAACCAAGTACCACCCAGCAATGGGATGAGTTCGAAAGATTACTTGCGTCTAATGGAACAAGCCAACGACCGCAATGGGGTACAAGCCAGTGGCGGCAATTATCCTGGCGCACGACCACGCCCTGCTGGCAGCTTGCCAACCACAACAAACGTTTCACCTCCTCCTCCGCCGCAGCAGCCACCACTCCCCGCGAAACAACCATTACTTCTTCCGGACGCGAAACCGAATAAGTACCCAAGAGCCATCCTGCGCTCAAGCCCGGTACCATCTGAAGAACCAACGGCGCAAGTGCCACCTCTACCCGTTCAATCGACACCTACAGCCACACCTACACCTGCGATACCGTTAGATTCCACGCTACCACCTACTGCATTCATACAAAACGCACCGCTACAACAGCCTCAATGGCAACCACCACAAACACAAGTTCAGCAATACCAGCCACCCTACAACAACGTTCAACCTAACAACATTCCTGCAGTACCCTCCAAACCGTTTACTCCATCGCCCAGCTACAACTTTGGTAAATTTGATGGACCTCGCTGGTTGCTCCGTTATGCCCCTGTCTGGGTTCATCGATCCGGCGATGAGAACTTAACTTACTCGCAATCAGGCATTCTCAGTCCGTTTGGCGCCGACACCGCTCATGAAATTGCTATCGGAACGATGACCAACCCAATGGACGCTTACGAATTCTCATTCTTGGGATCCCTGAATTGGAATCGCAATGACTCAGCCAATGGCCCAACTTCTTCAGGACCCTTAAATGCGAATCTAGTTTCCCCCAACCCAAACTGGTTGACCAACTTTCAGAACGTATCGCACTTGCACCAAGTCCAAACGGCAGACTATCGATCTTTTGGGTTTCACAAGCGATGGTTGACCGATGAGATCAATAATTATCGAATCGGATTTCAAGGAATTGAATACAACGAAGCCTTCGCCTTGCGAACAGAGGGTTCACAAGGTATAGGGCGATTCGAAAATCAAACACAGAATTGGTTGCTGGGTTGTTCGGGTGGGCTCGAGCATTGGCATCCAGTTGCTGACAAACTTGCGATCGGGGGGATGCTGGACTCTGGCTTGTTTATCAACTTGGCAGATACCATGTTGATGGCGTCCGATGGCATCTCGCAGCAGGTGCAATTGCAAGACGACGAAACCTCCATGTCAGCACTTTTTGGAGCCCATTTAAAAGCTCGCTACCAACTCAGCGATCGCTGGACGTTGGTTGGTGGATATCGTTGGTGGGTTCTCACGGGTGTTGCAACGGTCGACGATCAAAACATTCGCGACTTACATAACTCGATGGCTCTGTCTCTTAGTTCAGACGAAACCATCCTCTTCCATGGCGCGGATGCTTGCATCGAGTGGAACTTTTAAACCA
>JBEICB010000319.1:0-4480 GCA_040373655.1 Pirellula sp.
AAACTATCAATCTCGTCCGCATCAACGTTGTGCTGCAACAATCGAACGGTCTCGACTGTTTGAAGACTATCAGCGTTGTCTTTCAAGAAATTTACCAGTTCAGCGCTTGGACCGTTATGAACCAAAGCGACCGGTCGGCCGGAAGCATCGCGTTCAACGTAGACTTCGCCGCATTGACCAACGGACGAGGCTAGCGCAATGGCAATCAAAGTTAGTGCGAGTCTTTTCATAGGGAGCACTTACTCTTCTTTGTGTCACCTCGGTCGTCATCACACTTACTCCATTGTGTTGTGATTTCTGGGAACTTAGAGTTGGGTGTGACCCGTCTCGGCTTACACTTGTAGCAGACATATTCCCAGCAAATGCTTGCGTCACACGGTTCCTTGCAAGGCAAATCATTATCTGGCTCACAACTCGACTGGTAGCGAACCATCACTGATTCACCAATCTTACAGTCTGCCCAAGGTAGCCCTGCGACCGGAGGCGCTTTACCTGTTGCTGGAGAAGTTGGACGCATCCGATTTCCTTGAAGACTATTGCAAGAGCATTTCTCGTTTCCGTTTTCAAAGTCATTTACCGGCCAGCTGTCTACAGGTTCAGGCCACAGTGTCGGCCCAGCGTTTGGATTTCCGACGGGGTAAGGTGGATAGCCATCTGGTCCGGGAGTATCATGTGTGGAACCAACATATTCATCCTTCGTTCCCATCGCATCAATTCGATTCACCGTTTTGCCGGACAAGAATAAATAGTGACTCGAACTACCTCCTTCAAATCCGAGTGGGTCTCGTGACAAGAAACGACCGAGGCCAGGATCGTACATCGCGGATGCACTCGACGCAAGCATTGATGATGCCAGAAAACCAATCAAGGCAATTGCGAAACGAGTTTGATTCATCTTCCTGAAACTCCATTTGGAAAACTAGAAAAGCTTGGCGGTGTAAAGTGGTTGAAGAGATCGTGGTTTGGATTCCCCGGCGTTATAGGATTTCCAAATCCAAATGACGCTGTCGGATTTGGAGTTGGTGATCCAAATTGGTTGAATTGCAGATCGCGCTTTTGACGCAACCGTTCCTGCTGCGCAAGTAGCTCTGGAAAGTCATCGATGGTCTTGGGACGAACGAGTCGTGAAAGAAAACCGCGATACATCGGATGTGGATAGTGCTTCACAGCAAGCGAATAACTTACAGCAGCGTCGGAACGATTGCCGCTGTCTTCCAAGCAATGGCCCCGTGCAGTAAGAAAAGCCGCAAAGGACTCGGCGTTCGAAAGTGATTTCAGATAAAGTCCGGCATCTACTTCGTGTTGAGCGATCGGATGCGGCCAGCTCATGTAGTGATCATCGGCGAAACTATTCAATCCTCGATTAGTGCCTTCGACATTCACGCGTTCGCCAGATTTATCCCATCGGCAAAATAGATGCTCCTTCGCGTTCACCAAGTAGACGGGATAACCGAGTCGTCGAGCGACCGCCGTGTACAGGACTGGCATCGAGACACAAGTACCACCGTTTGAACTGCCAACGATACCGTGAAGGAAAAGATCTTGGCTCTTTGTGAAGTCAATATCGTTGACTCGCTCCAAGTTGTAATGAACGCCGAAGTCTTGTTGCAAAACTGTGACCAACATCAACATCCGGAAGTAAGCTTCCGAGTTGTTGAATTCGTTCGGCTTTTGTAAGAACTGGTAGAGGTTGCGATCGGTGTCTATCCTGACCTTCTTCGCCCAGCCATCTAACTGAGCCAGCAGTTGTGCAACGTTCACATTCTCTGTGCCAGGCAATCCATCAGTAGCTCGTAGATTCAGTAAAGCAATGTCCTGCTTGCTCAACTCCTCTTCGGTCATCATGGTCAAGTCAGCGAAGGTTGGAAGAACAGACTCCTTTGGCTGCGTGGCTCGCAATCTAGGATTCGCAGTTTTAATCGCCGTTTGCGACGGAGCAGAGAGACTCCAAATACCTAGAACAGAGACGACGAACGCACAAAGCGCACTCAACGTCCAGATGGCATATAGCCGTAACGGTCTCACTAATTCTTTGCTTGTTTCAGTAGACGCAAGCTTGGAGGCTGCTTGTGCCGTAATAGTTTGTCGCTTTCGTCGATCACGTTTTTTCATCGAACTCCGCCTCCCGACTTGCTTGACTCTTACCCGCAGGAGGTATTAGAGGGCACGCGGAAGCAAAACGCAACAATATTTTCTGGCGGTAGTTTAGTACACGGTCAACTGCTAGTCTCTTTCGCACCCTAAACCGTCAATTCGAACTCGCACCGGGTAACCACCATCAGCAACAACAAACCATCCACGGATATCGGCAATAGAATTAGCTAATATATGGTCGGGAAAACCGAAGACATTCAGTGGGCCGACAGAAGACCAGAAAATCTTTATTACATCATTGACCAAGTCCGACGGAGTTTTGCCCCATGAGGATTCGAGTGTGGTTGGCGAATTCGGTTGGGAAGATCCCCGCAAAGGCGCAACCAACATGGCCAAACGCATAAACAAGAAGTTATCTGAAAATGCAGAGGCTTGGTGCGTCATTCCTGAGGACAACGAACGATGTCTTTTCGTTTTGAATTCTGAGTTGGGACGGCGTTCCTAAATTGTTCCATTTTCGGACCTTACGCAGGCAATCCGCTGTGCGATTATTTGGCCACTCTAACAAAATGAGGGCCAAACCTGGCTACAAACAAAGAGCGGAGGGGAAGTACGCTAGACTGCATCCCAAACGCTGAAACGGTCCGTCAACGATTGGAAGCAATGCAAAACCTAGGCCGTAAACTTCTTGTACTTATAACCGACCCTGAATCCCACGGTCCTCTTTTTTCGTGTTGGCCCAGAAACCCCAAGTCTTCGTTTGGCTGTCCAAATAGGTCGAATTGGGAAATATGGGAATTTCCCAAAACCCTCTCTAGGGAATTTAGCAAATTTCCGCGAACTAACCCACTGGCTTTTGCTGGGTTTCTCGTGAATGCACCCGTGAATTATCTCTTTTCCCGAGGCCGTTTTGGGAATTTTCGCCAGTCATAGGCGACGGGTCTTACTCACATCAACACATAGCACCGCAAACACGCGGTCGATCCCCACAGGCCTGAAATCTCAGACCTGTTCCTGTGGCGAATCGAGAGGAATCAACAAATGGCAGAGGAAACAACACAGTCAAACCTGGGTGACGACAAATTCGTTCGGCGAGTAATTCTTCGTCAGGTCAGAAAGGTGATCGCGACCTCCAATCTTACAAACGATGATCGAGACGATCTAGTCCAAGAAGCCTACACCCAGGTCACTAAGAGTTTGGAAAGTTTTGATCCTGCGGTCGGTCACATTCGTCCGTTTATCGTCACGGTCGTTCAGCGTCACTTAGGCAATGTTGTTCGTGATCGCAACGTCGCAAAACGTGCGACTCGAGGACGTGTGAGCCTAAGTAAGACCGTCAGATCCGAGGAAGATTCCCATGTGGAAATGTCCCAGGTTCTACACGACAAGGACCAAGATCGACGACTAGGTCGCGAGCGTCGACTTAGTGAAGAGGATCTTAACGACCTTCGTCTTGATCTAGCCGCTTTCATGAAGACCTTACCCGAGAGGTTCCAAGATCTTCTCCGTCGAAGGCAGACCCAAACGATCTCCGAGATTTCACGCGACTTGGGTGTTCCTCGAACCACGGTCAACGAGTGGATGAGAAAAATCCAATCGCTTTTTGAGGAAGCAGGATTTGACAGATATCTCGATGAGTAACCGTCAGTCAACCAATGAGTCGGGTATTTCAACAGATACCGAGAGCATTTTTCTTAGCGATAAACAACCCATGAAATTCTTGCTGAAAGATCCGCTGAAGATGTCAACGCGACTGGTCCCCCATGAGCCTGGAGAACGAAGGTGCCTCAAGTGCGACAAGATGTTTCAATCCAAGAGCGCTGCCAATCGGATCTGTAAACCATGCTCGCAAACCAATGCATCCATGAAGCTGAGTGAATCTTTGATCGCTCGCGAACGAGGCGCGACCCTGCGAGTACCTCTCTTACTGCCAATCCGGCTTCAATCCAAACGTTGCGGAAAACCTCTTTGAGATCACCCTTCCGCACGAAGAGCTCAACTCGATCGATTCTGATTCACCTGTTTTCTAAAAGGACTGATTTACGATGAACATCGCTTTACCGACCGAACCTTCCAAGCCAGTGACCGAGCTTGGAAAGCAAACCATCCTACTCTACGCAAATCCTAAACTTGGGAAAAGCACTTTTGCGAGTAAGTCACCAGGGGCACTCTTTTTCGAATGCGAGCCGGGTCTCAATCACTTGGAAGTGTTTAAGGTGCCGACCTATTCGTGGGAAGCATTCTTGGAAGCTTGCAAATTGATTGCCAAGGGCGACCACAACTTCAAAACGATTGTGATCGATACGGTCGACAACGCTTTCAAGATGTGCTCCGACTACGTCTGTGCCAAGCATGGTATCGAGTACGAAGGGGACATGGGCCACGG
>JBEICB010000222.1:0-7644 GCA_040373655.1 Pirellula sp.
CCCTGTTTTGCAAATATATAGACGGTCCGAAAATCATTCCCGGTTCGGTAAACCAGGAAGGAGGGATTTGATTTGCTCGAGGCTTAGTGTTGTGCGGTCCAAGGCGTGTCTCCTTGGACGGTATGCTCGAAAACTTTAAAGCAGGGTTCAAACGGAGGTGCTTAATACTCGCATCATCATTCCTTCGTTGATTTGACGACTGATTTTCGTATCCTCACACCCGCCAATCCGAGTTGAAGCGAAAGTAACGAGAGGTTTTCGTACGAAAGACGGTTAGAAATCCGCTGCGTTCTATTCGTCACAGACCACTTTGGCATCGTGCGCCCCCCGCCCTGAACGACCCTTCCTCATGGTGGAAAACTCCGCAAGAGAATGGCCACCGATTGTGGTCTGGGTAGGTTCGTGGCCGAGCGCGGCCTCTATTGTTTACCTACCGGGTGGAGGTTCGAGTCGACGGAGAAACACCAAAGTATCCTCGGCTTTTACTCCAGATCAAAACGAAACTTGCTAGCCTCGAGATATTCTTCGTTCATCTCAATACCGACCCATCGTCTCCCAAGTCGCTCCGCGACCGCCCCAGTAGTATTCGACCCGGCAAAAGGGTCAATCACCATGTCGTTAGGTTCAGTCAAAAAGCGGATGACAAAGTCAGGAAGCGCTGCCGGAAAACGCGCTGGATGGATCTTAATGCCGGCTTCTTTACAGCGAATAGTGTATTGGTCGTTTGCGGAATTATTTCCAAAACGCAGCATGTCCTCGGCAGATTGGTCTTCGATCACATTAGGAGGAATCGAACCTCCAGCTTCAATCTTGTCAAATCCAGAGTTTATAACGTGGCCAGATGGGCGTACCGTTTCGCGAACCTTACGCTTATTCAGACGAATCATGTCTTTGCTATACGGCCTAAGCACATTTGTATTTGAGGCTTTCGGCCAAGGCGTCTTACTGAGCCACCAGATGTATTCGACGGAGTCCTTAACCCGAATCCGCCGCACCGTAACCCATTCCGCTGGAGCGGGCATTTTTGCGGGATTGTACCAAAACATTTCCTGCGCAAGATGAAACCCAACTTCTTCGACAAGCGCAATTAATAGCTTAAAGTGATATATCGATCGAGTGGGCGTCCCCTTGTTGTAGCTGCCGCCGATATTCAGCACGAAGCTACCATCCTCCGTAAGGACTCGTTGGATCTCTCTCGCAAAAGGAAGAAGCCAATCTACATACTCATGCTTTTCCGCGTTTCCGTATTCCTTCTTAAAATGCAATGCGTAAGGCGGTGAAGTCACTACAAGATTCACGCTGTCCGACGGCAAAGTCTTCAGCACTTCCAATGAGTCGCCAACAATCGCTGTGCCAAACTCAGTCTCGTACAACGGGCACTTGAGACCGAATGGATTTCGCTTTGCTACTGGGTCAAATGAAAGTCGTCTCTGTTTCGTCATGGAAATGTGTCCTTAGTGTCTTTGATGCGATGTAGCAAGCAATTCGATTGCTTTCGCGTTCTTCGATTCCGCACAACAATAGGGCGAGTATTGTGACAATTGTCAACCGTCGTTTGCCGCGTTACTTTTGATTTCTGTCACCCTCAGTCTCTCTATCGCATTACGGGACACTCCAAGCTCATCAGCTCGTACAATTACTCGGCGAAACACGCAGCCTTCATGTGAGTGAAGATGGGCAGGTGCGAAACACTTGCAAGCTAAATACAAACTTTGCCAGTCCAGAAAAACCGTGACCTTTACTCCGTGCATTGCTCCCCATAGAACTACAGCATCAAAATCAACCACGTCCTGCTGCTTGCCAACGGCGACAAAGGCAAGGTTTCTTAAGTTGTGGTCCTTGACAGTTTTCTCAATGCTCGATCGGACGTGGTAGTCAGAAATCGGCTTATCCTTTACTTCAACCGCGAGAGTAAACGCTTCCCCGTCTCGAGTAACGGAAACATCAAGCGGTGCGCGACGGTCAGGGTCATTGATTACACCAACAATGACATTCTCTGGACCGAATGACGCATCAAGCATTGCGGCAACCGCAGCTTGGGCGCGACGCCCCCCATCCGAATCCTCGGATACAAAACCGTCAATTATTGAAATGACTGCGGATTGGGTCAGGTGGTCGCCTAACTCATGTGGGACGTCTATTGGTGGAAGTAGACTTCGACTGCGAGCAAGAATAAAGCCGCGAAGGGCCTCGGCAGCAATCTCGCTTGATACGATGGCTTTCGCGGCCTCCATGCACTTTACGAAATATTTCCAGCCATCTCGGTTTCTGACGCCAGTGATCTCATCAATCCTAGTTTTTCCGATGAAAGGCGTGTTATTGAGTGGATTTGCCCCATTTGCTCCAAGGTCAATGTCCAACTCAGCTCTATGTCGCGCCCACACATTATCCGCGAGCGAGCGTGCTGAGTAGGAATCCTCCGCCTCGCCACGGTCGAGCAAGGAGTAAACATCAACTCTGTAATCAGTCGACTTTGCGAGCAAAGCGGTACCTAGTGCCGCAATGACAGTTGAGCTTTTGCCATGGGGGCAAAGCTCCCCTAACTTGCTGACACGATCTCGCCATTCAATCACCGTTTGAGACAAATCACCGCATTTAGCTGACTCTGCCTGAGAGAACAGGACATCTTTCGCTTTGACGTGATCTAGTGAAATCGACACGGTGATTCAAATCCATGGTTGGCTATCGGTCCCCGCTGAGTCGCAGGAGCATGACGTCCAAGATAGCATGGGCAGTTGGTCGCCACAATTCGCACAACATCATAGGAAAGAGAAAGGTCAAGGTTTAATCAGGCAAAGGCCAGCAACCTTGAAAGGTCGGGTGTGCCCGGCAATCACTGACGGATTTCGAGACCCATTCGGTCAAGTTTTGAAAATCCAGGTTCGAACTGGTGAGTTAACAGCTTTCCGAAGAATGCTTTAGGAATGCTTTGGCTTGCCTCCTCGATTTGTGGAACACGATCATTCGTTTGAATCGAAGAGCCAGAAGAGGAATCAGCACGTCTAATACAGCCGAGTTCTCGAACGCGTTTTTACAGATCGTCTTGCAGAGCCGGATTTCACCATCGCGGCGAGGTGTTCCAGCACGATCCTGAGCGTGATATCGTCAGCGATCGTGTGGATCGTACGTCCCTTTTCTGGCCCACGCAGTCTCTTGGCAACGAAGAATCCCGCACCGTAGTTCCAGTCGCGAGCGAAATTCGTTAGAATCCGATCCCGTAATCCATGCGCACCACGTCACTTCCAACGCTTTCCCCACTGAAAGCCGATCTGGCCCCTGCACGACAACGGAACGGAGGCAAATCAAGTGGAGAAGGTCCTCCCGACGACTCCAAGGATCTGAGAATGGCCCCGAAGAAAATGTACTTCATTGCCGAGATGAAGGAGTAGCCGAACCAGGGAACGCTTCGGAACAACGCTCGCCCGAACATCGAATGCGCCGCGGCGCACTTCGGATCGAAGCAGTACAAGAAGAAAGGTGATGGAGGGCGTCGATTACAAGGTGGTCGCGACAGCAGGGGAGTTGCCGTAGTACCATCCTCCTACAAGAGACATATTAACCGAACTTTTAGTAGAGTTTTCAGAATGGACAAAGGTGCCCACTTCTATCGTTGTGACTTTCAAGTTCACACGCCGCGTGACCACGGTTGGGACGGTGCTCGCCCCGTTTCTGACGAGGATCGCCGTGCATTCGCTACGGCGTTCGTCGAGGCTTGCCGCGAGAAGGGAATCGACGCGGTTGCGATTACTGACCATCACGATTTCGGGTTCTATCAGTTCTTTCGCGAGGCCGCAGAGAACGAGACCAGAGGAGGCAAACTTGTCCCCGAAGACGAACGCATCATTGTGTTTCCCGGATTGGAACTGACTCTAGGAGTCCCTTGCCAAGCGATCCTCATTCTTGACCCTGACTTTCCATTGAGTTTGCTACCGGCAGTATGCTCCGCGCTGGCGCTTCAGCCCAACGATCCCTCGGATCCGAAACACGCGGAAGTTGCGCAACTCAGTCATATCCGTGATCTAATGGAGTTGTACAAACGGCTTGAAGAGCAGCCTTGCCTCAAAGGTCGCTACATCGTGCTTCCAAACGTCACGCCCGAAGGTTACAGGACCCTGCACCGAAATGGCTTTCTATCGCATTACAAAACCATGCCTTTTGTTGGCGGGTACATTGATGGGGACGTCAGCCGTCTGAGCCTAGGTGATTGGCGCATCCTGAACGGAGAAATTGACGCATACGGAAATAAGTCGATTGGCCTTTTCTGTACGTCTGATTCCCGGCAGGCTGACTTTGCAAAACTTGGGCTACCTTCGACCTGGGTGAAGTGGGCCAAGCCAACCGCAGAAGCGATTCGACAGGCATGTTTGGCTAAGGCGACTCGAATATCCCATGTCGAGCCGGAGACGCCGTCGCTCGTCATCGACTCGATGCACGTTTCGAACAGCAAGTTTCTCGGTCCGATTGATTTGGAGCTAAACAAGCAATTCAATTGCCTTATTGGTGGGCGGGGGACTGGCAAATCGACCCTTCTTGAGTATCTTCGGTGGGCTCTCTGCGATCAAACGCCACCGTTTCTGCAAGAAGAGGAGCTTCCAGACTTTCAGGCGAAGCGCCGCAATCTTATCGAAAGGACGCTCCTTCCGCACAGTGTTGATGTAAACTTCATCGTGAATGGTGTGCGTCATACGGTGCGTCGTAAATCCGATACGCAAGAGATTCTCTTGCGAGTGGCCACGGGTACATTTCAGCAGGTCTCTGAGGACGATGTGCGCAGACTTCTGAGCATCGATGCCTATAGTCAAAAGCAGCTCAGCTCCGTTGGAGTGCGAACGGAAGAGTTGCTCCGGTTCATTGAAACGCCAATCAAGAAGCAACTGGCGGAATTGAAGGGGAGCAGCGAGGACTTGAAGGCGAGCATACGTGCCAACTACGCATTGATTCATCGAAAGCGGCAGCTCGGGCTTCAAATCCGTAAGGCGAAGATTGAGCTGGAGTCGCAGGCAAAGCAGCTAGAGTCAATACGCGAACAGCTTCGTAATCTTTCCGGCGCCGATCGCGCTGTCTTGGCTCAGCACGACAAATACCTGACCGAAGATAGACTGCTGGCGAATTGGGGCCGCGAGGCCGATCAACTGGCCGTTTTCGCCAATGAAGGACTGGCGAGTCTAAAGAACCTACCGACGGCTGCAACCGAAGCCGCGAAGCTAGAAAACGCCGAACTCATTCAAGGCTACCATACCCGTGTCGCGGCAGCGTTTGAGTCCGCTCGGAAGCTGCTTCGCGACATTGCTGACCTTGCGATCGGAATCGAGGCCAACGATGGCGTTTGCGGAAAAATGCGATCGACTTGGAAGGCCAAGCACGAAGTCCACGAAAAACAGTATGCTGAGATCAAAGAAAAAGCCTCGTCGCAGCAGAAGCTACTCGAACTAATTGCAGAGACGGAAAAACGGGTCAAAGACCTTCAGGAGGATATCGCTAAGAAGGAGGCCACCTTCACCACCCAAGGCGCACCCGAGGCTGAGTATACCGAGGCTCGCAGACAGTGGGAGGGCCTGTTCAAGACCATCGGCGACATGCTGGAGGCACGTTGCATAAGCCTCACCGAACTCTCATCCGGTACGTTGCGAGTTCGTCTTCGACGTGGGGCTGGAATTAAGAAAATGGCAGAATCGCTTACTTCAATCCTCGAGAAGAGCGGTATCCGTCAACAGGCCAAGAAGGTTGAAGATCTCTGCGCCGACGTAGCGCTGGCGACTTCGCCCACGGCGAGGTGGACGGCAGTCCTGGGAGAACTTGAAAAACTGGCGTTGGTCGAACGAGGAGATGCTGGCACGAAAGAACTGCCGGAGTGTCCCATTCTTGGGGCATCCGGATTCAATGCGGGCGATTGCGAACGTATTGCTGAGCGCATGACCGTAGACCGTTGGGTCGATCTTTCGATGATCGAACTGGAAGACGAACCCGTGTTCGAGTACCGGCAGCGCGAAGGCGACTACATCCGGTTCCGGGATGCGTCAGCTGGTCAACAAGCAACAGTCTTGCTCCGAATCCTGCTTAATCAGAAGGGGCCTCCGCTGATAATCGACCAGCCCGAGGAAGACCTCGACAACGAGATCGTGCTGAAAATCGTTGAGGAAATCTGGAAGGCAAAGAAGAACCGACAAATCATCGTGACCAGCCATAACGCGAATATTGTCGTAAATGGTGATGCCGACCTCGTTATCGTGTGCGCGTATCGTCAGGGCACAGAACAATCTGGGGGCTGCATAAAGCTACAAGGCGCGATTGACGTGGCGACAATTCGCAAAGAAATTACCACCATCATGGAAGGTGGACGCGATGCCTTCAGGCTCCGCAAAGAGAAATACGGTTTCTAATGCGGGCGACCTTGACATTCGATGCTGATTGACGTTAGAAACCACGAGTTTGTCGGGACGAAGGATTACGTTGCATAACACCTTTTATGCCACGTATTATGGGCATGTCACTTTCCTTCTTCTGAGTTGAAGGTTCGCGCACTGATTCCAGGCAACAGTCAACTTTCCGCGACCTCCGGTGTCGCGGTGCAGTCAGTGGTCCGGAAGGTAGGATCCGGCTATTTGTCCAGTTTTTCATGGCTAACATCCGAAATCCGAACACACGATCGCTAACCTACTCGCTCCGAAGGATGATTTCGGCGTGGTCCTATGGATCACAACGAGCTACGTTTGCTAGGCCATAAGCGTGAAACGTCGGAAAAACCAGTCAAACCGACACACAGGAGAATCAGCGCTAACGGTTATGATTGGCTACCTCCGGTACCACTTCCAGGCCGTACCCCGCTTTCCCTGATCCAGTTCCTGATCACCGACTGGGATACCCCGAGTCTGACAGCTACTTGTGGAACAGAATTTCCCTTTGCGATCAGCTTTAATGCAGAGGCCTTGGTTTCTTCGCTGATTCTCTTACCCATTTGCCCGTTGGCCATGATTGATCTCCTAGGAAAGACCAAACTATGCCCCTTTTGCTCGCAGATTTCAAATTGAAGTGAGATTTCTTCCTCGTGAAGGTTTCAGTAACCGACGGATGTTCCTTCGAGGAGCCTGTCAAACCGAGTAAGTCAACTTGTGCCCAATATCCCGTCCTGGACTTTGGAACGACTCTCACTGAGCCCCTTGGTTTAGTCTATCCCGGCATTGCTGGATCAGTGACAAGAGAAACTCCTTCTCTCGTACCGAGGATTCGACCAGCAACCCCTTATCGATGAGTTGCTCCAGGACACGAACACCTTTCTCGTACTCACCCACGGCCATTAAGAAATTCTCAGATGACTGGTGTACAGTACCTAGCTTGAAAAAACTGATCATCAGGTCGCGTTGTTTCTGTGCGTCGTTGGGGTCGTCCTGGGCCAGTTTGCGGCGGATGGTTAAGCCTCCCATGAACTGCTCGAGGCTCTCGTCGGTGCGTCCGAGTGTAAGGTAGACGTCGCCGAGTCGATCGAAAGAGATAGAAAGGTCGCGTTGTTTCTGTGCGTCGTTGGGGTCGTCCTGGGCCAGTTTGCGGCTGATGGTTAAGCCACCCATGAACTGCTCGAGGCTCTCGTCGAGGACTGAAGGGCTTCGTTAGAGGACCCAGAGTCTAGTCTAGTATAGATAACGGTCG
>JBEICB010000259.1:0-6089 GCA_040373655.1 Pirellula sp.
TACTTAGGTTGCTTCGCCGATTTTCGGTAAGTACGAGATGTGCTGACGTAGAATGATTGGAATTGGCATGGAGTGTTTTCGATTGAGGATTGAGGTAGCCGTGATGGATTTATCTAGCTTGGGGCGACAGGGGAATCACGCTCTTCATGATCCTTGTGGTTGGCCGTCGTCGTTGGTTATCTTTTGTGTGTTAACAGCGTGACGGATGAGATTCCAAGCGATGGGAATTCCGGATAGCCATTGGGCAGTCGTTAGCCAAAGGTAGATCGCGTGCAGGTTATAAAATGACTCTGGAACGCTTTTGGTTTGGAATTCCAGTTGTTGAGTGAGGTGAGCGTGGAAGCTCATTAACAGCAATGTGCAGAGAGTCAACCAAGCGGTAAAAAACCAACGCCATCGCGAGGAGTTTTGGAAGGCGTCGATTGCAAGCAAGACGAGTACGGCGAGGCTGATGCGATTGTGCCAGAGGGTTACTTTTTGAGTGATGAAACCTTGCGCATCGCTACCGATTTCTTCGGTGCCAAGGGGGATGACGAAGAGTGCGTAGAAGGTCAGACCACCCCACCAGAGGGAAAAGAGTAAAAACGAGAGAAGCCAACCCGTTTGGGTGGCTAATGCGTTGGGTCGCATGATGAACAAAGCTCTTGCATTTCTAATCTCCGCTCTCGTTGATCACTTCAAACCAACTTTGGTTTCTGTGCAGTTGTTTCGTATTCGAAACAGTAGTGCCGGGTCTTCATGCGGTTTGAGGGTATGTACTTTATCAGATGTTCTCGACACCTCAGCAACATTTTCGATACCAACTGCGGCAACGAGGATAGGAAAGAAAGCGCTTGATCAGAACATCCAAGATAGACGTCGTGCCTACTGTCCAGTGCGGGTAGCATTGGAAGTACTACCGCCCATTTCAAATCGAAGCGATTCCGGTTGGCCTTGTGCGTTGACTTGAAAAGTAAGCAAACCTGCAGTGAAGCGGAGACCGAATTCCGTGCTGCTGTGTGGGATCATTTCCATCAGCGGTCCACCTTGGGTGAAGTATAGTTTTCCATCTTTGCGTAGCACTTCGTAATGTCCACCTCCTTTTCGGTCGTAGCGGCCGAGCAGAGCATCGACTTGGGGGGCTGTTAGTTCGGTGCGAATAGGGTCGTATGGTTCTTTGGGTTGTTCGATTGTTTGAGGTGGGAGTTCTCTGACCCAGATATTTCGAAAGCGAACGGGGTTGCCGTGGTCTTGCAGGCCGATCGGTAATTTTTTACCTCGATCAGTGTACGGATGATGCTGCATCCAAGATGTTGGGCCCAATGGCCGAACGTTGTCTTGTACGAGGACACCATTGTGCAGGACGGTCATGCGAGCGGGTTCGGAAAGGGTGCCATCGTCTTTAAAGGTTGGTGCTCGGAAGAGGATATCGTAGGATTGCCATTCACCTGGTTTTCGGCTCACGTTCACCAGTGGTGGGTATTGCCCATAGATCGAGCCAGCTTGTCCATCCGCGTACGTTGGGTTGTCAAACGAATCGAGGATTTGGACTTCAAATTGACTTTGCAAAAAGACACCACTATTCCCGCGTCCTTGGCTTTTTCCTTGGACAACGGATGGAGACGCCCATTCGATGTGCAGTTGGACATCTCCGAAGGATTGGGTGCTGTAGGCATACCCGCCTCCGTTGAGAGGTTCCATAGCACCATCCTTTATGACCCACTGGATCGCTTTGCCTTCCGGGCCTGTCCAAGCGTCGAGACTCGAACCATCGAACAGAACAATGGCATCCGCTGGCGGTGCCCCTGGTTTGTCAATTGGACCAGGTGTCACGATCGCCGGTAGAGATCGCTTCATGTCATGTTGTTTCCATCCTGTTGCCAGCTGTGCGAACGCAGCATGGGGGGCCACTATTAGGAGGAGTCCGAGCGTCAAGTACCGCGATAGGGATTGTTGGATGTTGAGTAGTGGTGAGAGGTAGGAGCGAGCCATGATCTAAGTGGGTGAGAAACAGAGGTGTTTAGAATGGAGAGAATCAAGAGGTTGTACTTGGGAAAGCGGATCCCTAGTCTATTATTCGAGTGGGGTAAGTTTCAAGGAGCGGTATTGCACTACGGATGTAGCGCCGCCGTGGATTTGAACAGCGATGATACCGTCTTGGGGGATCGTAGGGTCTTCTTCGGTGTAGTCTACGGTTTTGAATCCATTGAGCCAAAGCTCGATTCGACTCCCTTTGGCCCGAATGCGATAATGGTTCCAATCTCCCAGAGGTCTCACGGCTTTTTTCAGAGTTTCGTCATCGGGCTTTTGTAGGATTTTGTTACGGCGGCTTTCGTCGTACAGTGCACCGTCGAAACCAGCTCCTAGATCAGCTTGGTATCCTGAGACTTCGTGATGGTTCGGGATGCGTTTTGTACGAAACTGCACACCACCGTTGATAAATCCTTCGGTACCTTGCAGTTTCCACTCCAGTTCAAGCTCAAAGTTGCGGTACGACTCTTTGGTAGCGAGAAAGTTGTTGTCTTTTTGACGCTCCTTCAGAGAACCAGCAGTTAGTGCTCCGTCTTCGATGCGCCAAACAGAGTCGATATCACCTTCCCAGCCATTAAAGGACTTGCCATCAAAAATTTCAACGGCTTGACGGTCTTGGGCTTGAACGCGGCACGGAAAGAAGGAGGAGAAAAGGAGGGTTAGAGGTATGGCAAGGATTGCAACGCGACGGCTTGGCATAGATATGATCTTTCTAGGTAATTTTTAGGATGGTTTTGAGGTGGGGAAACAGCGCCCATCGAGGCACAGAATCTGATATCTTATGACGTCATGAAATTTGATCCAACCGAATCCGAAACTAGTTCGCGTCCAACCAATGTGCGGCTGCGCATCGTTTGGATTAGCGTGTTGATGGCGTTTGGATTGTACTTGACGCGTGTCTCCTTGGGTGAAATCGTCAAGACGGAATCTTTTTTGAAGGATCCGGCCTTTGTCGAGTCGCAATCGACTCGCTTTTCGGTGGAGCTCAAGGGAGGGATTGAACGTCCGAGCGTAGCGAAGTGGATCGCGGAGCATGTCGATGGAACCGTCGACTTAAACAAGGTGAAGCTGCCTTTTACTGTGGCGGATCATTTGACCAAGTCGGAAGCGGAAGGAATTGTTGGACAAATCCAGCAGGTTGAGGGTGACGCTTCGATGCGCATCTCCAAAAGTCAGCTTGGAGATATCCTCGGAGCATTCTTTTTTAGCTATGCATTGTTCCAAGTACCTGCTGGTTGGTTTAGCGATCGGCTTGGCGCACGAAAGATGTTAGCGCTCTACATACTCGCTTGGTCGTTACTTACATTTTTAACCGGTTGGGCTTCGAGTCTTGTGGCATTGATGTTCGCGAGGTTGTTTTTTGGGTTTGCTCAAGCGGGTGCTTATCCGACGAGTAGTGCGGTGGTTCGTCGATGGTTTCCGGTAGCGAATCGTGGGCGTGCAAGTGCATTGATTTCTTTTGGGGGGCGGCTGGGTGCGACTTTGGCTCCTTTGTTGACGATCACGTTGATCTTGAATTATGGCTGGCGGTCGGCTTTATGGTGCTATGGGATTGCGGGAATTGGGATTGCGTTAGGTTATTATTGGATTGTTCGCGATCGGCCTGAAGAGCACCCGGCATGCAACCAAGCGGAGCGAGACTGGATTGGTGGTGCTAAGGCTGAGCGGTTACCTCGCGTTGCAGAAGTATTTCAGATGCTTGGACTTTACGCTACGAGCCGCAGTTTGTGGCTCAATTCGTTGGGGCAATTTTGCATCAACATTGGATGGGCATTTTTGATCACTTGGTTACCGACGTACTTGAAAGAGGTGCAGAAGGTGCCAGAGGATCGGGGGGCTTGGTTGGTTACTGGCGTATTAGCTATGGGGATGGTGGGGCAATTGGTTGGTGGTCGAGCGGCGGATTGGTCGGTTCGTCGATTTGGACTTCGGATGGGGCGTGTGTTGCCGATTACTGTTGCGAACTACATCGCCGGAGTTGCATATCTTGGTTGTTTTGTATTTGATTCGCTTTGGGTTGTCGTTGCTTGCTGTGCGATTGTTTCGATGATGACCGATGTTGGGAACCCATCGATTTGGGCGTTTATGCAGGATGTCGGTGGGAAGAACACTGGCGCGATGTTCGGGTGGGCGAACATGTGGGGCAATTTGGGAGCTTCGGTGACTTCGAAGATCGTACCGATGTTGCTGGCATACGGAGCGAACGCAGGTTCGGGGCAAGGACTTGTTTTTTTAACTTGTGCATCTGCGTTTTTTGTTGCTGGGACAGCAGCGCTTGGGATGGATGCAACCAAGCCGTTGCAAGCCAATTTGGATGAGAGGGCTTGATGCGACTTGCGACGGTACTAACGCCAGTTTCGGATGAGAATTTACAGTTGGCAGCACAGAGTGGCGTTACGGATTTGGTCTTACGTTATCCGTATGCACCGCAAGCGCGAGTGAATGGCGAGCGGGATGTGCGTGGGTTGGCTTTGAGAGACTTGATTGGCGATGCAAAAAAGCGAGCTGCATCTTTTGGGTTGGATATCTCAGTCGTCGAGGGGTATTTGCCGATTGAGAACCTCAAGCTTGGGGTGGATGATGGTACGGAGTTGCGCGCGATGGGGGATTTGGTGCGCGCGATGGGTGATTCCGGGGTCGAATTGCTTTGTTACAACTTTATGGCAGGTACAGATTGGGCACGTACCCGATTGGATGCACCAGAACGTGGGGGAGCATTGGTGACGGCCTTTGATTTACGGGATGTGGAGCAAGCGGTATTGTTGGGGCATGAGCCAAGTGATGTGGAGCATGAGCGGACAGCAAGGGGGCAGACGGCGGACGATCTGTGGAGACATCTTGACCATTTACTAAGCAATCTATTACCTATTGCGGAATCGAGTGGGGTGAAGTTTGCGATGCATCCGGATGATCCACCTTTGGAGAAGTTGTTAGGTAAGCCTCGGATCATGCATTCGCCGGAAGGGTTTTACGAGTTGTTGCGGCGGTTTGACAGTCCTAGCAACGGAGTGTGTTTTTGTGTTGGGACATTTGTTGCGATGGGTTGTTCGGTTCCCGATACGATTAGGGCTTTAGGGGAGAAGATTTTTTACGTTCATTTTCGCGATGTACGTGGGACTGCGGAGTCTTTCGCGGAGACTTTTCATGACAATGGCCCGACGGATATGGCGGAAGTCATGCGAGCTTTGCGATCGGTTGGGTTTTGTGGTCCGATTCGACCAGATCATGTGCCACAGTTGGTCGGAGAAGAGGCCGGTGAGCCGGGCTATACGATGCTTGGCCGGTTATTTGCCTACGGATACATACGTGGCTTGATGCATGCGACAGAAACGAATGGACAAGGATTCTAAGAATGCGGTTCGCGGGTAGAGTGTTAGGTGGATTGATGGGGCTGATGGGTTGCGGCTTGGGATGGTGCCAAGAGATCAAACCCATGGATCTCTCGCTGCGCATGAGTGAAGTTCAAGTGATTGGCACCCACAATTCGTATCATATTGCGCCGTTGCCGGAGGTGATGCGATTGATTGGTTTGACGGGGAAAAGTGTTGCAGATGCGATTGACTACACGCATTTGCCGCTGGCTAGGCAGTACACAGAGCAGGGGATTCGGCAGATCGAGTTAGATTTGTTCGCCGATCCTCAGGGTGGTTTGTACAGCAAACCTGTTGGACGCCAGTTATCCGAAGCGACGAAGCGGGATGATCGGATGTCGTTTGATTTTGAGGAGGTGATGAAGAAGCCGGGATTTAAGATTATCCACGCGCCGGGATTTGATTATGCCACGCATGTGCCGACATTGCGTGCAGCATTGGAGCAGACGGTAGCTTGGTCCCAAGAGCATCCGCAGCATTTCCCGATTTTGATTCTGTTAGAGCTAAAAGAGAGTGTGACAGGTCCAGCGGGAGTAAAAGCGGTTCCCTTTGATCGTCCATTGCTTGACGCTTTGGACGCCGAGATACGGGAGTGTGTACCGAAGTCGATGCTGTTGACCCCTGACGACGTTCGTGGAGATGAGGAGACTTTGCGAGGAGCGAGAGAGAAGCGAGGCTGGCCGACGTTGGAGGAGAGTCGCGGCAAAA
>JBEICB010000422.1:0-1741 GCA_040373655.1 Pirellula sp.
ATTGAGATCACCCAAGCAGGAACTATTGATCCGAAACGTTTCAAAGTGCTTCAATGCCTCTGGCCGGTTTCCAGTAGAAGCGGTCGCAGATTTCACAACCGCCTCACTTCGCTCCAAAAGATCGATCGTGCGCAAGCCTAATCCCACGTTCTGTAGTTCCTCGCATATGCGTTTGGGAACCCATAACGAGCCTTCTTTCTTCAAACTGCTAGTCGGTACAGGAACAAGTTGCAGTTTTCCCGAAAAGAAATGCTCTAAAATTGGTGTGGAGCTTAGGTCTTTGAAGAGCTTTTGGCATAGAAGCCGAACAATCGAACCGCTACCTGACTTTTGCAGGATCCATTTGTCTTGTTTGATAGCAAGTACACTATCTTTCACCCTCTGCTCTTCTTCGATTTGGGGTCGAGGGTTGTAAGTCAAGTAAGAAGCGAACTCAACACTCTCCCACACTTCCTCAGATTTCAATCGTCACGCCTCCTGCTGGTAGTGAATCAAACAAATCATCGATATTGTCATTCGACAGCACCATCGCACCGTAATTCATCAGTTCCTTCGGCCACTTCAAGCTTCGATCGTCCACTGATGATTTCAAAATGAACAGCGGTCGTCCAAGTCTCAAAGCCTCCCAACCCTGGTGCAAGCTCCCGCTATCATCACTGGCTTCGACAATTATCGTTGCGTCGGACAGAAGAGCCATGGTTCGATTCCGCTGTGGAAAGCAAGCCGGTCTGGTCGGAGTTCCAATTGGGAACTGAGAGACTAGCAAATGCTCCTCCGATATCTTTCTCTGAAGGGCCTCGTTTTGCTTCGGGTAAAACCTATCTAATGGCGTACCGATGACGCCTACGGTCTTTACCTGGCATTCGATCGCCGTTTGGTGAGCGATCGTGTCTACACCCTCAGCAAGACCACTTAGAATCGCAATGTTCCTCTCAGCCAGAATTTTAGCCAGTCTTTTCGCGCGATTCTTGCCTTCCGAGCTGACCTTCCTAGACCCCACGATCGACACGCTCGCGAATTGCCGAAGAATCGTATCGTCCCCTTGGCACCACAACAATCTTGGGGCGTACTTTTGTTCAACGTCGTTAAGGCTCCCTTTCAAAGCCTCCACGGTTCGCTCTAATGTCCTCATTCGAATGTTTCCCTTTTCTTGCAGCCGGACGGTGGATTTCCCCAACAATACCTACGCGTTGGAACAGGAAATGTCCAGATCGATTGCCCTTCTCTCGGCCACCGCTCTAACCAGTATAGCATACGCTTCCACTCGATTAGGAGACGCCTACTAGAACTGCGATTCGGTGCCCTGTAGTGGAAAATGTCTCGGTCCAAGCGTCGGGCAACCCATCGAGGCGATCTTGTCGCTTGGATACGTTTTTCTTTTCCTAACCATTGAGTTATCTTCTCAGAGGTTTTTCTGTGGCATCCGAATTCCCCCTACCGCCGCCTCTTCAGAGCCGCTACCGCCCCAACCAAGAACCCAACCTCATCCCCATCTAGCTCAGCCACCGCAGCAAGCCCATGGATGTTTCTAGTCACGTCGTCCCCGGACCCAAGATACACTTGCTCCGTGGCTTGGCCTTCGGCTCTACCAAGCAAGTGCCCATCCGGGCTCAGTATCATTTGAACCAGTCTTGGTGTTGTCCAGTCTTGCTCGAGCAGGCAACCTAGAATCGCTTGGAATTGGTCGCTTATCTGAACCTGGGCGATTTTCCTAGCACAGGATTCCCGAATCTCGTTGGGG
>JBEICB010000110.1:0-16298 GCA_040373655.1 Pirellula sp.
CCGCCCGCTTCTACTTTCCACTTTCTACACTCAACTCTCTGAGAGCCAACGGCTCTCCCCACCGTCTGGCGAACGGTGGCTACAGGGAAACTCGCCGAGAAGCAAATCAACCCACCGAGCACTTGGCTCGCCCTACTCTCAACTTTCTCTTATCAACTCTCTCGAGCCAACGGCTCGCGGTTTGCCTAAGGCTGGTTGGTAAACGAAAAAACCGCCGAGATGCGCAAAGGCCGCTCGGCGGTATGGGATTTTTAGCAGAGACTTCTGCCTAAGCAGAAGTCATTCTGAGAAGAGCAACGTTATTACGAAGGGGACTTCGTAGTGGTCTTCTTAACAGCAGCCTTCTTCTTGGCTACCTTCTTCTTCGTTGCTCCAGCTTTCTTCTTGGCCACGGATACATCCTCCAAAAAAACCAAAAACTAAGTTACCGCAGGAACTCGCATCCGAAGCAGCAGATGACGGGCACTGTGATCGGTAACCGATACAAAACGTCCTTCTCAGGTTCCAATCAATCTGGCTTGTTAGCCTGCCACTCCGTGACATGATTGATTGAGTCTGCTAAGGACCACCTTAATTCTGAGTATTTGTATAAAACCCAGATCGTAATGCAACATCTTTTCGACAATTTTTCCACAAACATGAAACGAATTTTCCACATTATCTTCCTGTGCTTTGGGTTGAACAAAGCCTCGGATTTCAGTGTGTTTGTGGTCTGCGGAAGCCCTATCGATGAAGGCTTCTTCAGCGATTGCTTACGCTGCTTGTTTTATGCATAGATTCGATATTGCGAACATGTCTGTTAGTTCGCAAAACGGAAACAGTTGGCTTTGTGTTTTCCATGGCGAGTCTGGGGGTCGCGTTCATAGACCAATAAAAACATTGGATTTTATTTTGCATGCAAATCCCTGTCGGCTTGCGCAGTCGCAAATTCAGGGTTCGCAAAAATAGAGTTTCTCGCACTGCTTTAACGCTTCAGATACGTTGCGATAGTTGCAGCTCAAACGACGTTTCATCGCGTGCAATGAACGCGATGAAGAATGAAAAAAGAGTGCTTGTGATGCGATGAAAAATGGGTTGAAATGAGGCCGAAATGGATCGAAAAAAAATGGAAATTTTTTTCGATTTTTACCATCTCGGAGGGCCTCCCATGCGTTGCATCGCTTGGACATTACTCATCGCGAGGGATAGAAACAGCATCGCGTTGAAGACACTTCCTTGTTGAAAGAACCACCATGCAACCGCAAAGCCAGTGACAGCACCGACTGCTGCGGCTTCTGTCAGCCCATCGCTGCGCCGCAACATCGCCGCTGCATGTTGCACGATGTGACCACCATCGAGCGGGTAAACAGGAAGCAGATTGAACAACGGCCACCAAATACTGATCAAGATATAGAACTGGAAGATTGCCAGTGTCCAAGGATTCGAGGAGGCCTCACCGGTTCCTAACCAAGGTATGGCGATACCGAATTCAGCAAGCCACTCAAGCCATTGGCTTACGACCGGCACGCGAATCCCCATCGTTGTTGCTACCACCGCCATCAGAATCGCAGAAGCGAATTGCAGAAGAGGCCCCGCCGCTGAGACGATCATCTGGTCCCAGTGGCTGAGTCGCCGACGTACTCCGGAGCGCCGAAATACGAAACCTGCTGTGGGAATCGCCACCCCACCCATATGGTAAAGCACAATCTGCGACTCAATTCCAAACCAACGGAATGCGAGGGAATGGCCCAGTTCGTGGATCAGCACCGATGCGAATGCACACAACACCCATATCAACAAGAACGATGCGATCCCGGGTGAACTCTGTCCCGCCATCCGATAAGCTTGGTTCAAGCTCATTGCAAGGTTGTATCCCAGAGCCGCGTTAATGACCCAAAACAGCCAAGTCACCCGGATCGGGAATCCGAATAGTTGGAATCGCCA
Organism: Pirellula sp.; assembly: GCA_040373655.1. Lineage (GTDB taxonomy): Bacteria > Planctomycetota > Planctomycetia > Pirellulales > Pirellulaceae > JBKCUI01. Next base: position 1,924 of record JBEICB010000110.1, read on the forward strand.
ATCGTACTGGCTCGGTACCGGTTCCCCGATGATCATCGTCTACTCTCCTAAGGTGATTACTCGATAAGTCTTGAGCAGGCTCTCCAGGGCTTGTTCAAGCTCCGCTGGCGCGATAGTCAGCGGGGGGATCAGGGCCAGTCGCGAGCGATGAACCCCTGTCAAATGGACAAGAATACCTCGCTGACCTAACGCTTCGGTCCATCGTCGCGCTAAATGCCCCCCGGATTCCCCAAGGTGCTCCAGGCTAACCACACTGGCTAAACCCACACCATCGACGACCGGATGTTTGTTCCCCAAGCTTCCTAACGCCCGAAAGCCTTCGAATAAGCCTTTACGGAATCGCTCCCCGTTTCGTTCGACTTGAGGCTGAAGATTCTCCTGACTGAGAAGCCCCAGGGTGGCTAATGCGACTTGGCATGCCAGCGGATAACCCGCAAAGGTCTCCGATTCGATTCCAACGGGCAGTTCGTCCATCCATTGCGAACGGCCAACAACTGCGGTAATGGGTAAAATACCTCCACCCATGGATTTGCCGAACACCGTCAAATCCGGTTCCCATCCTTGTGCTATGGAACTGACCATCGCCCCCATGCGCCGTAACCCCATCTGAATTTCGTCGCTGATGACCAACATGGATAACGATTTGGCAAAAGTAACCAAGCGTTGGAAGTACGTGGGAGAGGCAAAATAGTAGCCACGAGCACCGATGGCCGGTTCGAGTATCACCGCTCCAATATGCTCCGCTTGCTGACCAAGCAATCGTTCGGCAGCTTGTAAAGCTTCCTCGCACTCCGAGCAGGAACTTCCGATACACGGATTCTTGAGGTGTTTGGGAAACGGTAACCGCACTATCGGTAGCGTGGATTCGACAGCGCGACGAGTATCGCTAATGCAGGCTGTGGCCAAAGAGCGACCATGGTAGGCGATGTCCATGCAAGCGATCCCGGGGGGGCGATGTTGCATGGCGATTTTCCAAGCGGTCTCGATGGCTCTCGCACCGCTGACTCCGAGCCATACCTTTAAAGAATCCCGATCGCTATTGAGTTGTGAACCGATATGCAAACCTCGCCGCTCCCTCTCGACATGACTGGCTAGGGCAGATTCAAGCTGGGAACGCTGCGGACTCTCCCCACCATAAGCCCAAGTCTGTTCTTCGGCGCCCCGCTGTAATGCTTGGATTAAGACTGGATTTGCGTGCCCAAGGTTGCAAGCTGAATAACCGCAGACAAAGTCAAGGTACTTTTTTCCGTCGGTGTCCCACAAATAAGGTCCTTCGCTGCGAACAAATCGCAGACCGCTGAGAGGATCGTATGGACGGAGGGTTCCCAAAGGTCTTCGTTCCCATCCATACTCCATCTTCAAGGGTCCTTGGGGGCAATCGAAAAAAGTGGAGCGGAGGGAAAAACGTTAAGGGGCAGTTGAATGCACAGCCTGGTATGCCTTGCTACGGGCCGTATTGTAAAGCGATCGGTTCTGGTCTTAATTATTTAGGAGACAGGACGTTGTGCGACGCGTTGCATAAGCGGAGCGATGATTTGCGGGGGTACAAATTTCTCGAGCGATCTGCCATGCCCCAAGCTCGCGATCTGTTTGATCAAACTGCTTGATACGTGCGCATATTCTTCATCCGCCATCAAGAAGACTGTTTCCAGGTCGGGATCAAGCTGGCGATTGGCCATCATCATTGTGAACTCAGCTGCGATATCGGTCAGCGGTCGTACCCCACGAACCATGACCTTGGCTCCAAGTCTCCGTACGAAATCAACCGCGAGACCGTCGAACGACTCCACGGAGACGTTTTTTAGGTGAGAGGTAACAGTTTTAACCAAGTCGAGTCGTTCCTCGATGGCAAACAATGGACGTTTCTCTTGATTCACCCCGATACCGACTACCACGTGTTCGTAGAGTCCAGCGGCTCGTTCGATGATGTGCAAGTGTCCGAGGGTTACGGGGTCGAAGGAACCCGTGTAGACTCCTGTCCGCGCCGAGAGCTCTTTATTCGCCATGAGAATATTACCTATTGCATCCCTTCGGCTTGCATTCTTGCACTGTGAATGCTTTAACCGTGCATGCGTTCGAGGACTCTTTTTGATCGGAAGTGAATGGCTGATATAAGGTAGAACAAGAAGTGGAGCAGCATAAAAAATCCTGCGCATCCAAGTCCCACCGCTAATCCAATTCTACTGATATACTCCATGCGTTCTTGAAATTCAGCGACTCTCTCCGGAGGAACATCGGGAGGCAAGTTGTTTTGTGCCGATGACATCGCTTCCAACGGAATTGTATAGGTTTCGCGGAAGAAGTATGCATGCAACACCCAGCCTAGCACGAGTAGCATAGAGAGGATGCAAAAGTTGCTTAGCCAAATCGAACCGGATCGTCGAAGTCGAAGGGTTTGAATGGAGCTGACGAGCAGTCCGAGGGAGACCAGCAACCCGACGATTGAGTAAAGTGCAGAGACCGCCAGTTCCGTGGAAGTAGGCTGTGGTATTTTGAACTGCGGTCTAATTGCCCCCGGCTTTGTCGCTGGATTCGTTTCTGGATTCGATGCTGGATTCGTTTTTAGATTCGTTTCTGGGGAGGCAACCGTTGTTGTGTCGTCCAGCGATCCGCTGGTCGTCTGGTCGTCCGCAGCATCCACCTTTGTAGGTCGGTTAGCCTCATTGGCTGAGGCGGGAGGTACCAATGCTGGTGGGGATGGTGAGGTAAGTGGGTCGATACCGACTGCCCGCAATGCGTTTAGAGCGAGATACATCGCTCCGCTGGCGACTCCGAGCAAGCCGATGATAAGGAGCAATACCGCGAGGAATTGCGAAAACCCTGAGAGTCCTTTTTGGTAATACTCATCAGAAGTTCCATTTTCGGGATCGCTTGAGTTCAAAGTCCTTGAGTTCAAAGCGTTGGACGAAGTATCCGAAGTGTTGTTCCAAGAGCTCATGATTTCTCGCTGGTGCGTGCAAGGCGTTTATCGGCGTCGTTTAACCCAAGGCTTGGCTGATTTGTAGCCAATCGGAATGCTCTTCGGCATGTTCTGCGATCTCTTCGAAGATCTCTTCGCGGGATACCTCAGCTTTCCAAGCCCATTGATTCTGAGCTAGGCTGGAATCGAGCACAATCCAGGGCGCGTCGTATTTGCGATTTTCTGCGACGGAAGCGACCGTCGGTTTCTCTCCGAAGCGTGGCGATCCCCAGCGTCGCTCGCACCATTGGGTCAATTCCATCAAAGAGAACGCACTTTCAATCCCTCCGGATAGATTGACGGTGACGGGACGCTTCGCTTGTTCGGCACTGCGGGAATGTTTCATCTGCAACTCGACGAGCCGAGCAAGATCATCGGGGTGCAAACAATCGCGGACTTGGTGCCCCTGGCCCCCAAAGCCGATGAACTTCAACGCATGACGATATAAATAGCGGTGCATCCAGTACGCAACAATCCCTTGGTCAGCTCGACCGAACTGACCTGCACCTGCCATCAATCCGCACCGGTTGATCCAGAGTGGAAATTCAAATGCATAGGCGTACTCCTTGGCCATCGCTTCGGACGCAAGTTTCGTAGCACCATATAAAGATAGTGGTGCCTCGGTGCTGAAGCTTTCTCGGATCCCATGTTCAGAAACTCCTGATGCTGCGAGCGATTGGTTTTTTCGCAAGCGTTCGGAGTCGAGTTCAAAGCGGGTGGTCGTAGAGCTTAGGGGTAGTCCTGCTAGCGCTTGTATCGAGTAGACTCTCGAGGTGCTAACAAGCACTAGGCCGGCTTGATGGCGTTTGCAGTATTCGAGCAAATGGATCGTGCCGAGGAGATTGTGGTCCACGAGTTCTAGGGATGGGCTCTGCGGTGTGGTACCCGCAAGGACGCTTGGGTTGGCAGCACAATCGATGAGCCAGTCGCAAGGAGGTAGGTTCTCAACGCGATTGCGATCGCGCAAGTCCCCTTCGAGGACTTCGATTCCCAAGCAGTTCAGCGGTGCGCGATTGCGTTCGCTCCCCGGACGCGAGAAGTTGTCGATCACCGTGACATTCCAACCGCATCGAGTCGCCAAATACTTAGCGACCAGCGAGCCGACAAAGCCGCAACCACCGGTGATGATGATTCGCATGATGCTTGGGGATGGAAAGCGACTGGGTTGGTAGGTACGTGCGTCGCTGAACCAAATTAGGGAGAGGAGTGGAGGTAAAAAAAGAAAGTCGCGACATTTTCGGTCGCGACTTTGGAGGCTTTCCTGCTAGAGCGAGAGCTTAAGCGAGTTTCCAAGCAGCGATCAGTTGTTCGGCACCTGGGCTCAATCGGCGGATTTTCGCAGCGATGATCCCCTTTTCCGACTTGCTCGCTTTCTCGCAGCGACGCTTGAGAGTGGTCAGCTTTACTTTGCGGTGCCGTCGACGACGCAATTCGCGGGCTCGTTCAATTGCCATGATGAGTGCTCACTTCTGGAGGTGGATGGTAAGCCTTGAGGGTCAGGTGGACTTCAAGGGGTGTAGGGACGGTAGAGGTCTGGGGGATCGCGAGATCGTTCACAAACCCTCTCAGCACAATAGCTTACGGGGCATTTTTCGTCAATTGTGGACCTGTTCGCTTCTTGGGGCTTATGGCAAGATAGGGATTACTTGAGCGGCGTTTTTGCTCATAATGTGCCAACCCGAGCGATCCGGCTTGTTCCACCGGTTCGAAGCCGTTCTTTTTTAAGAGAAAATTCTGCTTTCGATGACTGAAGTTGCTAATCAAACAACCGCGATTGTCTTGGCTGCTGGCAAGGGGACGCGGATGAAAAGTGAATTGCCCAAGGTGTTGTTTCCGGTCTTGGGTAAACCCATGATTCATTGGGTGATCGATGCATTGGAGGGAGCCGGGGTTCGTCGAATCGTGGTTGTCGTTGGCTATCGTGCCGATGACGTTCGCGCCGAGTTGTCGAAGCGTTCGAAGTCCCCTGGCAGTGCTGAGTTGGAGTATGCACTCCAAGAACAGCAGCTTGGAACAGGACATGCGGTACAGATGTGTGTCCCGGCGTTGAAAGCCGACTTGGCCGCACAAGGTCCCGTATTGGTGCTCGCTGGCGACTCTCCGCTAGTGCAGACGTCGTCACTTCGCGAACTACTCGAGGCATTCTGTTCGGGCAAGTATGCGTGTTTGCTTGGTACATTGCTCAAAGACAACCCTGAGGGTTTAGGTCGGATTGTCCGAGATGCTTCGGGCTGTTTCGAGAAGATAGTCGAGCACAAGGACGCCACGCAGGAGCAGCGAGCGATCCGCGAAGTGAATATGAGTACGTATGTCTTCGACAGGTCTCGTCTGATTTCAGCATTAGGGCAGCTATCGAACACCAACTCACAGTCGGAATACTACTTGACCGACTGCCCTGCGATACTTCTACGCGCCGGCGATCGCGTTGATGCGTTGGCCACACTTAAACCGTGCGAAGCTCTGAGCATCAACACGATCGATGAGCTTGCAGTGGTTGAAAACAAAATGAAAGAACTGGGATATCCATGCGTGAGTTAAAGATCTTCAGTGGGCGAGCCAATCCGCAATTGGCAAAGGAAATCTGCGACTTCCTCCACTTGAAAACCGGAGCGATCACTCTTGGAAAATTCCCCGACGGTGAGAACTACTGCAAGATTGAAGAGGATGTGCGTGGGCGAGACGTCTATTTGGTACAACCGACCTGCCCCCCGGTAAACGATAACTTGCTCGAGTTGCTGATCATGATCGATTCATGCAAGCGAGCCAGTGCTGCGAGGATTACTGCAGTGATTCCTTACTATGGGTATGCCAGACAAGATCGCAAGGATGAGGGGCGCGTGCCGATCACAGCAAAACTCGTGGCGAACTTGATCACTCGAGCCGGTGCGGACCGGGTGCTCGCAATGGATTTGCACGCCCCGCAAATCCAAGGCTTCTTTGATGTCCCTGTCGATCACTTGTACGCTGCTCCTGCACTTACGAAATACTTCCAAAACCAGAATCTTGATCCGGAGGACATCGTCGTGGTCAGTCCCGATGAAGGGAGCATCAAACGGGCGATGGGGCATCAGAAACGCATTGGCGGCAGATTAGCGATTGTCGATAAAGTGCGAGACAATCCATTGCAGACCAAACAGAAGAACATCATCGGCGGGCCGGTCGAGGGAAAGATCTGCTTGATGTTCGACGACATGATCAGTACGGGTGGTTCTATCTGTGGGGCGGCCAAACTGGTGCACGAAGCCGGTGCGCGCGAGATCCATTTAGCCGCAACTCACGGAGTGCTCTGCGGAGAAGCAATCACTAGGTTGCGAGAGGCACCGATTAAGAGTTTGGTAATCACCAATACGATTCCGCTGACCCCCGAAAAACGGCTTGAGAATATGCATGTTCTCTCCGTAGCGCCGTTGTTGGCGGAAGCCATTCGTCGTATTCACTCGAATCAATCGATCTCTTCGATGTTCTCGATTGGTGGAGCGGTTAGTTAAGGCGGCTCGATGAATTGAACTCGCCGTAGTTCGCGCTGCACAGCGAATACGCAAGTGTCTCTACAAGACAGTAGTAGTAGCTGTACGCGAGCACTCCGGTGAGTGATCAGATGTTTTTGAATCTGGAGGTGCGGTCACCAAGCGGGTGCGGAGCACAGCTTTTATTCGGTAATTTGTGCGGGCTATCGATTGTTCCTTGTGGGGCAGTGGTTTTGGGTATTGCAACTGAAATGGTTTACCCTGAAAATCAAGTAGGTTACTTCAAGTCATCTCAGTAACCTTTTAATGTCATCCGCAAGCTGGTTTAGATAGCTTCTTTATGATTTCCAATCGTATTCCACTGACTTTCGAACAGCTAAACATAGGTGATCGCTGGCAGAGCGATTCTCGAACCATCGAGCAGAAGGACATTCAGGGGTTCGCCGATTTGACGGGAGATCACGATCGGTTGCACACGGATCATGAGTTCGCAACCAGTAGCCCGTTTGGCCAGCCGATTGCACATGGGATGTTGGGAATGTCGATTTTGATCGGGCTGAGTTCTACGGCTCCGACGGTGCGTACTGCCGCCTTTGTCGATGTTCGAAATTGGACGTTTCACAAACCAGTATTCCCTGGAGATACGGTTCATGTGGTCACGGAGGTGATTGATCTTAAACCGCACGGAAGGCGGCATGGTCAAGTCCACTGGTATCGGCAACTATTCAATCAGAGTGGCGAAAAGGTCCAGGATGGGATTCTGGTGACTTTGGTTGCTCGAGAGCACCCGGTATCGCCCAAGCCTCGGCGAGCGGATGGGGCGCATGCTCCCCCTCCTGCCCCGCCACTGCTCGAAGGAGCCCTCTTGCCGAGCGATCCGACAACTTGAGCGGAACTTTCTAAGATCGGCAAAAAAGAACTTTGACCCTCTCGCCTATAGCGATTGCAGTGATGCTTAGGGGGACCAACGCCCATTTTCTCGGGTGTGGGCACTAGACCCGGCGTCTTGGGAAGGTAAAATTATATCGCCCTAACGCAAGGGGGGGCACTGGGAGGCAAACTAGACGCGAAGTAGTCGGGAAGTTGTTTTGGCAATTCCTCGTTAAGCGATGCGAGTCGATCCGGTTTCTCTTTTGCGGCATCCATTTCTTGTTCTCATGATCAAAGGTTCAATTTTTACACACGGTTTAACTTGATAAACCGCGTCCGAGTCCGAATAACCGCTCGTCCCCTAAGATTACGAAAGATCACGCCTAAGCCTCGACGATCCCTCATTCGCGTCAGATAAAGCAACGGTCGCTCAGATTAGCCTCTCGATATGGCTCTCGACCGATTCCAACGCTAAAAGAACACGACCAAGGAATGAATCGCCGGGTGAATAGCAACGGGAGAGCTGGACTGCGGGTACCTAAAAGTTGGATGGTCATGGGCAAGCGGATTGTCCTTGGGCAGCAGGGAAGCTCGAGTTTGGAAAGTTCGAATTTGGTCGTGTTCCAGCCCATCGGTGAAATTTTTCCGATGAGGCAAGCATTGCGGTTTTCTTCACGAAATTCTTCACCTTTCGTTTTTGACGAATTAGGATGGGGATCGTTCCGTGAGATAGCCGAATTGCAGTCGGAGGCTCTGACTCGACAGAGGCCATGGCAGGCTTCGCGCAATCGTAATTATTTACCAATTCAATCGAGATTTCGATCTACTGCGATAACGGTGCTACACTTCCTTTGCCTTGCTCAAGACTTTGGGTCGGCATCGCTGGGAAGAAGCCAGTCCTTCGCTTGAATAGATTGACTTCTCCTGCATTCCTTTCGTGGTTTGAGGAACTATGACCTTGTTCGACGGCCTGTTGGATTTCGATGATGATCTGCCGCGCAGCGCTGATGACTTGGATGGCTTACGCAAACTATCGCTTGAAGAAGAAGGCGATGAGCTGACCGATACCGTAGTCGACGTTGCGGTCCCGGAAGACCAAGTCCAACTCGAGAGCGAAGATGATTTGCTCGCCGGGATGGATGACGTTGAGACGTGGTCGGATGATCCAGTTCGCATGTATTTGACGCAGATGGGAGAAATCCCGTTGCTCACTCGCCAAGAGGAAATTCGTTTGGCAAAGAAGATCGAAGTCACAAGACGACGATTCCGAACCAAACTCCTCGAGTGCGATTACGTCATTCAATATGCTTACAAGATTCTCCGCCGTGTTCATACCGGGGAACTACCCTTCGATCGTACGGTCCAAGTCTCCGTAACCGATCGGCTTGAGAAAGACCAGATTTTGGGAAGACTACCCAATAATCTGAAGACACTGGACGTGTTGCTCAAACGCAATCGCCGTGATTACCGTGATGCCCTGAGCCGCTCTCTGCCCGCCAAAAAGCGTGCAGAAGCTTGGACCAGCCTTGGTCGCCGACGCCGTAAGGCCGTTCGGTTGATCGAGGAACTCGGTCTGAGAACCCAGCGGATCGAAGCCATGATCGGTGTTCTCGAACGATTGTCCGCACGCATCGACGAGATCAAGCATGATTTGGCGACTCTCAAGTCCCACCAAGTCGCTCCTTCTCAGTTGGCTCAATTACTTCGCGAGTACCGCCAAATCCTCGTTGCCACCCAAGAAACCCCCACCTCGTTACGCAACCGCGTCAACATGGTCAAAAAGGTTTTTACGGAATATCAACAAGCGAAAAAGCAACTCAGCGAAGGCAACCTGCGTTTGGTTGTGTCGATCGCCAAAAAGTATCGTAACCGTGGGTTGAGCTTCTTGGACCTCATCCAAGAAGGCAACGCCGGTTTGATGCGGGCCGTCGATAAATTCGAGTATCGTCGCGGTTTCAAGTTCTGCACGTATGCAACTTGGTGGATCCGTCAAGCCATTACCCGGGCTGTGGCGGACCAAAGCCGAACCATTCGGATCCCGGTTCACATGGTTGAAACCATGTCCCGCGTTCGGAATGTCTCGCGCCAACTGCTACAAGAACTTGGACGCGAACCGACCCTCGAAGAAACCGCGCGACGTGCTGAGACCACCGTTGAGGAAGCTCGCCGCGTGCTCGCTATGAGCCGCTACCCGATTTCCCTCGATCGTCCAGTAGGAAATAGCGAAGACAGCCAGTTCGGAGATCTGCTACCCGACGGCGCGGCCGAAAGCCCCGCTATTGGCGCAGGCCAAGAAATGCTTCGAAATCGCATCAACTCAGTTCTGAAAACCCTCAGTTACCGAGAACGCGAAATCATCAAGCTCCGTTATGGCCTCGGTGATGGATATAGCTACACCCTCGAAGAAGTTGGCCACATCTTCAAGGTCACCCGCGAGCGTATCCGTCAAATCGAAGCCAAAGCGGTGCGGAAGCTGCAACAGCCTAGCAGGTCGCAAGAACTCGTTGGATTCTTGGACTAGTCTGCATCTAGATCTACATCCTGAATTTGAAAATCAAAAACCCCGGCGAGCCCATCAAGCCCGCCGGGGTTTTTTTGTTGGCAAGAAGATTGTGGCAAGAAGATTGTGGCAAGAAGACGGGGGCGGCCGAATGTGCTCAACAAGAATTTAGGAGTCTGGTGTGGTTATTAGATACAAATTCTGAATCCGCAACTCAATGTCTTCCGGTCTTCTATTTTCATGCCCCCATTTTCATGCCATTTTACGAGACGCACGTTTGTATAAGGGGCCCGCTTTGCACCTAAGCCGCCCGACAAACAAACGCTCCCCAGCATAACACTTCTCTTGGTGCCCAAGTTAACCGCAAGCGTAATGCTTCCGCAAATCGCTCAATCAAGTCCTCGGAGACTCCGGTGGAAATAAGCTCGCTGCGATGCTTCTCGATCTGCTCTAGCATTCTGCGGAAGTTCTCAGGTAATTGATCGCTCCAATCTTCATACTCAACCTCAATGAAGCCCGCGCGGGATAACTCCCATTCAATTGTCTTGCGACTCTCCAAGCGAGTTACGGCGTTAACGTTTGTAAATGCCGCTAAAGCATCCGCAGGGCATTGGTCACTGTACAAAATATCCGAGCAAACAAATATCCCACCGGGTTTCAATACTCGCTTCGCTTCGTTGTACACATCTCCTTTCATGCGAGCGTGACAGATCGCTTCTTGACTCCACACCCAATCAAACCGTCCTGACCAGGAATTCGGTAGCCGCTCAAACATTCCCGTATGAACAGCGACGCGATCTTCGAGGCCTTCTGCTGCAATTTGCTGTAGATTGAACATACTGTGTTGCTGACATAGATCCACACAGGTAATTCGGCAATCGGTTTGCCGAGCGAGCCATCTAGCTGTTGATCCGGTACCAGAACCCAGTTCCAAGATCTCATCCGTCAACAACTTCGCTGAAAAAATTTCTCCGCCAGCGGTTTCCGAAAATGCAGTAGTTCTTGCAGTGTCGTTAGCGAAACAGCCAGCTTGCCGTTTCTTGACCGCGATCTCCAATAATCTTCTACTCGATCGCTGTGTCGCTTGTTGCATCGTATCCGAGGTGTCTTGGTAAATGCCGTAGTGGATATCTCCTCCACCATCCCCCATGACGCACCGATAAAATAAATCCCCCCCTTGTTCGGTGTACTGTGCGACGACTCGCTGTAAATGCAGGGCGTTTGAATCTTCTGACATGCGATTGTAACTCCTAAGCTTTCGACGCAGTGCTCCACTCCATAGTACCAACCAGAGCGGTATCTAGTAAAAGCAACCGAGTGCCATCGTAAAATGTCTTGTGACAAACTATTTCTACACGATCAAATGACTTGTCAAAACTATAGATAGGAAGTGGTTCAGGAGTGATTGGCGGGATATCCGGGACCAAGTCTTCACCAGGAAAGTGAGGCCAATTCATGCACAAACGATAAAACGGATTGTTTATGTTGCGTCGAATGCCATCGAATAGTTTCCACAACCCTTCGAGGCAAGCAGGTTTTATCATCCCCTCTTTCAAGCACCAATAGTTCTGTGGTGACCAATAGTTCTGTGGTGAATCGGCAAACCAAGGACCAAGCCACGTGGATTGCAGTTTCTCAGGAGTGTCCTGGAGTGCATAGAGTTTTTCTCGTTCTTCTTCTGTTCGTACCATGCCCCATACTCCGGTACGCAAGATCTGGCGATCGATCGCTATCTTTGTATCGAACTCTGTATGCATATTCAGTAACATCGCATGAGTATGGACGTCCGTCAAAATCGTATCGTAAGGAACCAATCGGCAGACTGGGACCGCACAAGTTTCCCCGGTTACTGTGCGGACTCGGTAACTATACATACGCATCGCTGGGCTGTCCCACCATGCCATCAATAGATCGGCGGCGTCTCCTAGCTTAGCCCATCGACCAGCATGCCCCGTCGCGATGTACTCTTGGTAAATCCGCCATCGGATCGATCCAACCCACACCCAAGCTGCAGCGATGCAGAGTGCTGAACCAATCCACAACGCGACTCCAAACGCTGTTTCCACTTGTGGTAGTAACATCAAATGCCCGCGCTCGATTGGCCAAATTCCGATTACTGTGCCTATTAAGACCAGATGGTTGACTACATAGTGATACGCCAAGAGCCCCGTCATGAGAAATACAGCGACATGAAAAGCAATAGCGGCAGTCCATAGTAAACAAGCGACGTTTTGATCTAGTAACAGAAAAAGAAAAGCAAATTCCAATCCAATCGCTGCGGCACAACAATACACTCGCCATCTGCCAATCTGTTTTGCGATTCGCAGAACTTGGGCTGAGCTCATCCATCCCATCCACCAACCTCGCAGATAAGCATTCACGAATAGACATTCGATTCGATTATGGCACATCCAAGAATACCATTTTTTCCCCAACCAGCATTTCGCAAGTGCATGATTCACGTACGTGGAGGCTTGCAAGCTCAGGACTGCAGTGAATGAAATCGGTTCCCAATTGCTCGTTGCACTTGTAGCAAAATCCAAATACTCCGTCGCTTGTACAGTGGGTATGATCCTCGCAAAAAAACAGATTGCGCAAATACTACTAATGGTCATCCGAAGGAACTCAAAGCCAAGCAGATTTGAATAGCCAGGTGATAAACTCCACGACGAGACGACGTATTGAAAGCGACATGTGTAGAGCATCCATGGAAGCAGTATGCAAGGATGAAAGGTCGCAAGAATCGCGAGGACTAAAATTATGAATCGATCAAGAAGAAGGAATGAATCAAGATCGACCGCTCCTAACCTCAATACTGCGCTTAAACTCAGTACCCAGATACTCGTGCATGCAACAGGAAACAAGTGTGGTAGCTGTTCCCAACTCAATGGATAGAGAATCAACAAACTCATCGCTACCAATAAGACTGGTACAGGGTTTTTGAATGCCCCTATGCCAATACTATGATTGGGCTGTTTATGGACCCTAGTACTCCAGCACGATTGATAGACCCACCATGAAGCGACCTTGCCGGTAACGAAGAAAAGTATAAGCAGAACAATAGAATCCATGGGAATCCACAATAGTGTGCTTGGACGGATTCGTGAGGTAGTTGCTACCTGCGTTCCTAACTTTGGATTTCGAAGGTCACGACGCTACATTGGATAGAATACCCAATTGCTTACAACGCTGCACTAACATTTCTTTCTCTGCGTCAGGCAAAGTCGCTTCGACCATTACCCCCTTCCCGTCCGGTGTGCCTGCTGTTCGAAGACCATGTAAATTTCTGGTTAGCATTTTGGCAAAACTAGGAGGAACCCCAGCCACATTCGATGACATTCTAGGATAAGTTACCATATTCAACGGTAAGACTTCCGGACGCATCCCGTTCCAAAGTGGCAAAATCCCATTCAATTCGGCTTGTTTCAATGCACGGTACGTATTGGAAATCTCAGCAAAACCTTTGGGTGTCGCTACGCCGTGCAACGATCGTTCAATCTCAGTTGAACTCATTGAAACCAAGGGAAGGTGCAAGTAACAACCGGTATTGCCAGTATACGTTTTTGGGATACCGAGCAACCCTCGCGTATTGCACCACAAGGCTAATTCTTGATATGCGGGATTGTATTCCGCAAGCCAATGAGAGAGCAAAGCCGAAACGCCTGTTCGTGTGGGAGTTATTCCATTCGAATCAAATATGTCAACGTTTTCAATCCCGACGGTCCAGTATTCGGTCGACTGACTCATCGTGCTCTCCCAAGCTTGCATCATTTCGGGAAGGTTCGCAAGATCGAATGCGGAGTAGTGGGATGGCAAGCGGATCGATTCGACCGGTACCGTAAGACCTCCCGTTTTGCTGTTAGCCCCCGTATCCAAAAGAACATTTTGCAAGACGCTGCGGTCGTGAGTCACGCTATATCGTGCTTTCTCTCCCGTCGTTCCTGCTATGCAATGGTTCAAAAACATCGCTAAACCAACACCGTCTATGGCGATGTGAGAAACCATCAAAACCACAATACTCATCGGCACCCGGGGTAAATTAGTCAAACGCGCGGCAAATAACGGAAGCCCTTCCGTGAACTGGGATAAGTCAACATCTCTAGCAATAGATGGACCGAACCGCTTCAAAATCTCCGATGCGGATAACGACTGTAATTGCGAGAGCCCTAGTTCTTCATCTATCGCCTCGAACTCGACCCGGACCGACTCTGTCGACGGAACGATGCGATAATCCATCGACATCCAATTTCCATCAAGTTTACCCGTAAGGTGTGGAAATGCATCAAGCCCCGTCTGTGTCGCTTGGGCAAATCCCTGCGGGTCTGTCACAAACGGATACGCCAACGCTAAAACCATACTCGTTGGGACAAAGTCATCGACAGTTAACGCAATACTTCCGTTCCACTCAGGATTCTTAATGCTAAGTTGGGGCATGATCTATGACTCTATTCGGCAATCAGAACTGTGAAATAGACGGCAGAAAAAAGATTGTGGCAAGAAGATTGTGGCAAGAAGATTGTGGCAAGAAGATTGTGGCAAGAAGATTGTGGCAAGAAGATTGTGGCAAGAAGATTGTGGC
>JBEICB010000400.1:0-2258 GCA_040373655.1 Pirellula sp.
AGTATGAATACCAACCCGAACCACCCGACGCCTAACCCTTCAATCGAGAGGACGTGCCCCGGCAAACCGGGTCACGCCTCTCATCTCAAACGTTATTCACTAAAGACAAATGCAATTCCAACCTAGTCTCCTCCGCGACGTCTACGCTGTTATTGACGATCCAGCAAGCTTCGCAGCATCGCATAATGCTGCAGCCAAGAGGGTCGTCACTTGGCGGCTAGCCACTGGTGACATGTCAATTGCCGAACCCTACGGAAAGGAACTGTACGGCGACAACGCAAAGTGGAAAAAGGCAGACGCGAAGCTGGGCAAAAAAGATTTTCGGCATGGCTTTGATGCCAATCAACGGCTTGCACTTGTTGAAACCCACGAAGGTGAGCATGTCTGCCACTTCGAATACACTGATTCCCATGCATTGCGTTATGGACACTCACCTCCAATCCCCAACAGGTGCGTTCGCCGCCTCGAGTTCGACGCACAATCTCGCCTGGTCAGGCACGACATGCTTTACGCTGGGCATGGTTGCCAACGTGAGTACACATGGGAAAACGGAGTTCTGAGATCCGTTGAATCGTATAGCTGGACACAGAATTGGAAACACCCGGAAACAGACTGGAATGAAATCAAGATTGAGGCACCTACACATATTCGGCAAGACTATGTGCACGATGACCAAGGGCTGTTCCAAATTGTAGACAGGTATTTCAACGAAGACGGAACGATCGATATGGACGCAGTCGGACAGCTTGTCTATTTACGGGTTCCTGATGGCGTGACTCCGTCTAGTATTGCTAACGACATTGCTAGGATTGTTTCGGCCCAAACCAAAACATTGGTTGCAAACAACATACTAAAGGACGCAACTTACTATGCGTTGCTGATATGTTACTGTGCGGAAGACCCTGTTGCGGGATGGCCTCCATTTTTGCTGCTCGCCAATGAATCAGTACTCACCTCAAAAGAATGCCCCGAAACTGAGTTAAAGTACAAGGAATGGGCACCTGATGAACTTCGAACGATGAAGGGAAATAAAGAAATCCACTTCTCTGATCCTGAACTCATCGATCTCTGCAGCCTCCATTCTCAGATCATGCTCTGTCATGGACTTTCATCAATGAAACTTGCGCTGCGCCAGATCGTCACTTCGCTTCGCGAGATGAATTGGTCTGAAATAATAAATATGCCGACCGATTTCGTCCTCGCGTCAGTCGACAACACTGGTGAGATAGATCCCACGAAGGACATTAAGGCACAATCGCCAGAAGTGTTCAAGCGTCTTCGGCAACGGGGCCTGATCTAAATGGTGAATAAATCGGGTAAGGATGCCCGTTGCCGTGCACCCTCCCCACACCACCTAGCATGCGGGTCCGCACTAGGCGGTTCCACGAAGATGAGCAAGCTCTGCCCAAAGGGTCTTCAGACTCAAGACTCCTTGCGAGGATAGCCAATCGTTCGTCATCCCGACACCGCTTGCGATCGTCTTGGCCATGTGCCATGGTCCCTTGCGACTAATGCCGTGTCGGATCGCTTGCCTGCGCGGAACATGCATCGCGATGAGTTCCCGAATGCGCGTGCGAACATGTCGCCAGCGTTTCCAGTAGCAACATCGGATACGGCGCCGAATCCACTGTTCCAAGCTTGCGAACAGTTTCAATTGCGAGGCAAGGGCGAAGTAACCCATCCATCCTCGTACGTAACGTGCGAGTTCCCGCAAGCGGTGCTCCATCGAAATCCCGCGGCTACGCCCTGTGATCTCGCGAAAGCGATGCATGAAGCGATGAATGGATTTCGAGGACACGTTGATCGTCGCTCGTGACCCCACGAAGCAGAACCCAAGGTATTCGAGTTCCTCCGTGGTAACGATACGGCTCTTCTCCAGGTTCACGACCAGGTGAAGTTTGCGGGTCAGATAACGATGGACCGATGCGAAGACACGCTCTGCACTTCGTTTAGACCGCGTGAAGATCACGAAGTCGTCCGCGTAGCGCACGAAGCGAAGTCCTCGGCTTTCCAGTTCCTTGTCCAGATCATCCAAGAGGATGTTGGCTAGAAGAGGCGAAGCAGGACCGCCTTGCGGCGTTCCCTCAGTCGTTGCTTGGAAATGCCCGTCGACCATAACACCTGCTCGCAGGTAGCGTCCTATCAGTTGCAGTACCGTTTTGTCGCGGACTTTCCTGGCCACGCGGGCCATGAGAACATCATGCCCGACGCGGTCAAAGAACTTGGAGAGATCCATGTCCACGGCATAACGATAGCCA
>JBEICB010000240.1:0-6777 GCA_040373655.1 Pirellula sp.
CCAGAATCAAGCCATGCTCTACGGTAATAGCAGTACGGAATTTCGATAGCGTTTCGCTGTCCATGCCAAGCTCTGGTAGCTCGTACAATCTTGCGCTCTTATCCAAGAGTCGGATCACGATCCTCTCGCCAAAACTTGAAGGCATCGATGCAATTCGTAAATCAATCGACTTTGAACCAAGATAAACCGTAGCGCGTCCATCTTGAGGCAGTCGCTTCTCGGCGATATCCATTCGTCCGGCTACTTTAATTCGAGCTAAAACCTCATCCTGGATATCTTTAGGGATTTTTTCCAAATCTACCAAAATGCCATCCATTCGTATGCGCACAAGAAGAGCGTCCTGCTGTGGTTGAAAGTGAATGTCTGAGCTTTTTTGCTGAATAGCCTCGAAAAGAATTCGATTTACCAAATCGATAACCGGAGCTGAAGCTTGAGCTTGAAGCAAGTCCGACTCGGAATCCACCGCTTGCAACTGAGCTTGGATGATGTCCTGGCTAGCCGGGTCCTCATTTCGCTCGACCAGTTTTCCCATGCGGAATGACTCGTATTGAGAATTGATGATCTGCTCAAGCTCAAGGTCGCCAACCAGCACTTTTTCAATTGGTTTTCCAAGAAAACGACGAATACCATCAAGGACAAAGGGTTTGGCGTCTTGACTGTGCACCAAAACCTCAACATTTTTAACCGTGTCATCTAATCTCGATACTGACTGCAAGCAAAAACGTTCACGCCGACAGAGGTCGATCGAGACTCGATCGAAAAACCGGTGGGATAACGAACCCGAATCTGCGTCTGCTTGGTCACTCATGAGCGATTTCCCTAAGACTGTTTATTTATCGGACGATTGCCCATTGGGCCGAGGTCACATCCGAACTCGGTTTTCTTATTCGATAGAGGATCGACGATGGAGCGGGACTCCATGTTCCTGGGATCGGATTGGTGTTTCCATTGGAATCGCCCCGTAGAAATTCAACTGAATCAATACTCCAAGTGATGGTTTGACTTTGAAGCAAATCGGAATTCCACAAAGGCGAAAGTGCCTGCCCTACTCTAATTTCAGCATTGCTTCCATAGGAGCGTCGAACAAGGGTACCTGGATCTGATCCCAAGGTCGACACTTCGTAGGTCACGATGGAGTTAGGTGGAATCGCAAGCGCTATTCCTGCATCGAGTTTTGCGATCCATCGAGCTTGCGATAGATCGGTCCAGAGGATTCTGTGATAATTTCCTTGCCAATGATTCGGCATGTGTTGAAAGCGTTTCCTTTGCTGCTCTCTCAGCGACGAAAGAACGCCGGTGATTGCTCCAATCATGATGACGCACAATGATAGTGCCAAAAGCAACTCAACGATTGTGATGCCTTTTCGTTTGCGTGTCACCATTCGCTCCTCCCGAGGACATCTTTGTGGACCATGACTTCAGCCATGCTCACACTTTTTTCCGGGTGATCATGACGATGCAATTGGACACGAACCACCACGAACGGATCGTTTATCTCAGCCGCTTTGACAAGTTCAAATGAACAGTTCCACTGACTCTCAATGTGAATGGTTCTTTGCTTTCCCGTTGTCGGAAAACCTTTGGCAAAGCAATCCTGTAAAATATGCTCTAGAATTCCAACGGCCTGCAGTTTTTCGTCCGCTCGTTTTCTCCGCTGCTCCAGAGTGGATGCAGCGACGATCAAGGCTACAAGTAACGAACCCAATAAAGCCAGTCCAACAACAACCTCGATGAGCGTTGTTCCATTACATCTCCTTTGATTCACCGGTACCTCCTGCAATCTCAAGCAATTTTACGGTCTCTTTTTCCCGGATCTGAACCCTGTAGTCATTTGTCCCTCGACCAGCTTGAAATAAGATTTCCCCCAGATGACTGGTTCTGAAATCGGAGGTATTGCCCTGTGTTTCGGAGATTTTCACCTCGATTCTAGGATCGAAGTACCAACTTGCAAAGATCTCGCCCGTGCTTCGAACAGCCGTTGCACTCCATCGACCATCAGAGTGATTGATCACCAGTTTTGCAGATTGATATTCGGTAGAACTTCTGAGGAATTGGTCGATAACCAACCATCGTTCGATGGCATTAAATACTCTGGATTTGCGTAACGGACCATCGAATTGAACGGAAACCATTGAGGCAATCACTCCAAGAATCGCGACGACCAGGAGCACCTCAAGCAATGTGAACCCCGAGCGAGGTCCAGAAGGTCCAGGCATCATCAATTCTTTCTTCGTGTCTTGGCAAGCTCTACGCTGGTTATGTCGCGGTCCGCCCCAGTTCCCCCCTCTCTACGATCGGCTCCCAAAGAGACGATTTCGAATGGAGTGGAGTCTCCCGGAGATCGATACTCGTAACTATTTCCCCAGGGATCGCTCGGAAGAAAATCGAGCAGTCCTTCCGGAAACTCGTCAGATTTGGATACCAGTACCTCAATGCCCTCGTCATTCGTTGGGTAGCGATCGAACGTCGCATAGAATGCCTCGACCGCCTGACTCATTCGCGATATTTCGATTTTCGCAATACTCTGTTTACTGCGAATCAGATAGCTTCGGATACTAACCGAGACGGCGCTTGCCAGTAGAGCAAGGATCACAAGTGAAACCATGAGTTCCACAAGCGTGAATCCTTGCTTCAGCGGGTTCACTGGAGAAGAGACAAATCGTTTTTTCGATACGGTTCTATTGCTCTGACAATACATTTCCCGTCTCCAGTATTGGTAGTAGTGTGGCTAAAAGGATGAACCCAACAATTAAAGATAGACCGATAATAAGAACTGGTTCCAAGATCGAAGCCAGGCGATCAGCCATGAGATTGACCTGCGAGTCGTAATCATTAGCTATTTCCAAAAGTAACGTATCGAGCTCCCCCGAATTCTGACCAAGTGTAAAAACCTGCACCAATCCAACAGGTAACAGATTTGACATTGATATCGCTCTACCAATATCAGCTCCCGTTTTGATCCGAATCCTAGCTGTGCTAACAGCTTCTTTTATCGGAATATTAGTTATCGAATTCTCAGCGATCGCCAAAGCAGGGATCAGCTCAACCCCAGAGGACAACAGTGTACCGGTAATCATACAAAGTCGCGAACTATTTTGCTTCATGATCAACGGCCCGAGCACCGGCGTTCTCAGTAGAAGCCCATGCAGTATCCTCTTTCCTTTTTGTGTATTCAATGCAATACCCAAGAATACTCCGCAAGCTCCAATAGCTAAAGCACCATGCAAGTAGTGTCGCAATAAAAAATCTGAGACTGATTTCAGGATTCTAGTCGGCCAAGGTAGTTCTTGTCCGAATTCCTGCAGGCTCTCGAGCAAGGTCGGCACAACGACCGTCATTAAAAAAAACGTGACGCCAATGCTGAGGGCAAGCACCATGGTCGGATAGAGCAAAGCAGATCCAACTCGATTTCGAAGCCGCTTCTTTCGCTCTTGGAACTCCGCGGCCTGCTGAAGGATCGCGGGTAAGGTTCCGGCAGTTTCTCCCACATGCACCATCTCGATCAAAACGCTGCTGAATATTCCCGAGCATTCCCGCATCGAATCAGCCAAGGTGCTCCCCGATTGAACACTGTGACGAACCCGCAAAAGCCAAGGCTTCATCCTTGAGCTACTTTGTGTGATTGCTAAATCCAGCGCCTCGACGACAGGGCAACCAACACGAAGCAATGTGCACAACTCCCGAACAAACCAAGAGACATCACTCGATAGCCAGTAACCATTCCAACGACTCCCAAGAGAGTGGAAGTACCCCGCTGCCAAATGCTTAGAGTTCGATGATTCGTCCAGACAGCGGATTGATACGAAATCGATGTGTTGGCGTCGAAGGAGTTCACGAGCCATTCTCGGAGATTCCGCGATGATCGTCCCGGAGATAGGCCTGAAAAGCTTCGAACTTCGGGTTCGGTACTCGTAAACTGGCATACGAATCCGCTAAACTAAAGGGCGAGGAAGTAGTTTTCGAATCGGTGTCGTCGGAAGGAATCTTATCAAATCTGATATGTCCTGTCATCAAAAAGGGCCATCGATGTGCAGCAACATCTAGAAAGAACTTTGCAAAACCCCTTGCCAAATCGAGCGACTTGCTTTCGAACCACACTTTTGTTTGCATTCGCCATGCTGCTGATGCCCAGCGGATTCGCCATCGCTATCCCAATCGACCCGGCGAAAGCTGATTTTGAGTCCAAATTGGGTGAAGTTTCAGAAGATCAACAGGGATGCCGAACCGTAAAGCTCTCACTGGGCGATCGCCTGAATGGTGAATTACTTGAAATCAAATGGTCGATTCTCAATAGCACAGGACACGACCTGAATCTGCCTCGGAGCACTAGCTCGTGCGGTTGTATCAAAGGTGTCCCATCAGGGCTAGCGATCGAAAACGAGAGAACGAAGAGCTTTGGCTTTCAGCTCGTGGTTCCCAAGGAACAGGGCCCCAGCTCGAAACAGCTTGCGTTCTTTGATACGGCGGGTATTTGCCGAATTCGGCTTGATATTGAGCTCAATGCCGTTTCTCCTTTCCTGATACAAGACACAATTCCACTGGATCAAGAGGGGAGACAACTGGTGAGCGTTCCGATTCGTTCACAGTCCAAGGATCATCATTTAGACAGGCACGACTTAAGCGTCGAGGGCATGGGAGTCCTTGGCTCTCGATGGATCAAGGATCAAGAAGGAGACCTTTCAAGCGTGGAATTGGACATCGACACAATCGCCATGGGAAGCAACTCCGTTTCGAAAGTAGTGTTTGAGTTCACCTCGAAAGATCAGGGAACTGTACTCTCAAAAGTTGAACGTAGTTTTTGGATGAAAAACCGCCCTTTCACGAAGCCAAAGATCGTAGCATTAGGACGTAAATCAAATGCTTGGGTCGGCGACTTCCGACTCTTCGTCGGTGAAGTCAATGGCCCGGTAACGAACATGGATGTGTCGAACATCAAAATCACGAATCCAGGCGGAGCTAAGGTCAGTTCGGTCCCTACTATTGAAGTTCATGCAGTGGATCAAAAAGACATGGTAGCCGGCTTGGATTGCACGATTCGACTGGAAGACAAAAGCAACGAATTGCATCCAGGAGCGGTGGTGACACTGTCGTTTTCACTCAAGGGTAGAGATATTCAGGTCAAGTGTCTCGCCACACGATAACTCATTGGTGGCATTACGATGGTCAAATTCGAAAGCAGCATCGAGCAGTATGATTGGAGACGCCCCCGGCAAGCACTCGATCGCCTTGCATCCATCTGGCTAGTCCCACTTTCCTTTATCCGAAACAGGCTCCTGGCTGGTTGAGCATCGAAAGAAGATCAAAATGCGAATCTCAATGTTTTCATTGGGATTTCCTCTCTCCAAAAAGAGAGTGTTTTCACGCTGAGGAGCAGCGGGGAGCCGGAAAATTTCCCCCAATTCACAAAGCCGTGACCTAACGTGTCACAGACGTAGTAATGATAGCTATCGAGATAGGCAGTGGCTTGGTCTGGATGGAATCACCCAGGACACGAGTCATGGACTGGCGGGTGGGATATCCAAGCTAGGAATTTTCATCGTGGATGCCGTGGGCAGGCCCTGCCAATCAAATTTTCCGTGCGTCAGCCGTTTGGATTGCTTGACGTTTTGATCAATGAAGGATCGGTATGGCTAGTTGATTTTCAAGGTTTATAACATGACTGCTGTTCGAATCCCGCGTTTGTCGCGCCCCGGTGTTTTAGAGTCGATCGATCCAGAGCGATTGTTTGCTTTGCTCCACCCCCACGCTGATTTTTTCGCAAATCGGTCCGTCACTATCGAAGCACCTGATTCTATCGATTGCCAAGCTGTCATACGCGAGATAGCCAAGGCGGATCGGGAGACGCCAGCAGACTTGCTCGACGCGATCTCATTGATTGATGAGTTAGCCAACACAGTTGCTGTCGAACTGCTGCTCGATCGTGTTCCAGTACAATCTCTCGGGATAAGCCCTGGAGGCAAGAACTCGTCGGCGGATATCGTCACAGCAGCGTGGCTGTCGAATCGTGAGAAACTGGTCCAAACCCATGCGTTGTCTCGGATCAAGCGAGTGCGATCGTACGACTATTTCCAAGCAAGCCAAACTACGGCACCGAAGTTCGTGACTCCCGACGAGGGAACACTGCAACAACTGGAGCAGGAAATAGATTCTTGGCATGTCGAGCGATTTCGTGCTCCGGGAACTAAGGTTGAAGTATTCGAGAACGCCCAAGAAGTCGAATTCTCTATCATGCATGGAAGCCTCTTTCGGCGACAAACGGTTGTTGAAAACCGACAATTTGGATTTCAGTCGTTCTGGCCGGTACAGAGTGCATCGGCGATCTACAACTGTGAATTTGGAGAGCTACGGGTCAACGCCAAGACTGCCAGAGAAAAAGCGTTGTACTGCCGTCTCTTGGGTAAGCATGTGTTTGGCAACGAGAACCTGTTCCCAACCGGTGTGAAGTACACGCTGGATCCTCTTCGGGAGTTCGAATTTGATGCGTTAGCACCCGGTGGGGTCGAAGGCGTGCGCGATGTCCGAATGATCGAACTGTGGCTAGGTGACCCAGACGATCGATACGGCGTGACAACAATTCGCAAGGGTAGCGATTTGCTAGATTGGGCGCAGGCAAAAAAGAAGAACATTCGAATCAAAAGGCGATTGATTTCCGCGACGTTCAAGATGGAGCTCGAGGGACGAAAAAGCGACTTGGCAATCACTGTCCGTCCACCGAATGTGGCGATCTACAGCCGTGGGCCAGTCTCTTCGACCATAGAAGCTTGGCTGTCACAGCGA
>JBEICB010000070.1:0-22178 GCA_040373655.1 Pirellula sp.
ACCATCGCCAAACAAGACCCAACCGCCAGCATCACTGCAATTGACAGTAGCCTCAAAGCACTCGAAATGGCTCGCGCCAACGCCGAGGAAAACGGCTTGAATGACCAAATCACTTGGGAACAGAACGATTTCTTCCAAGCTTTATCCAAACGCGTTGACGAAAAACTACTCAGCGACATGATCGTCCTCGATCCACCAAAACTCGCCGGCGCTCGCGATAAAGTCCCCCGTGCACTCGCCGCCTATCACCGACTGAATTATTTAGCGATTCGATGCCTGCGACCAAACGGAATTTTGGTCTCCTGCAGCTGCTCTGGTAGAGTCTCAAGATCCGATTTCATCGACTCGCTCCTCGGGGCTGCCAAACGCGCCGAACGCGATCTGCAAATCCTGGAACACCGAGGCGCCGCCCCCGACCACCCCGTGAATATCCATTGCCCCGAAACCGATTACCTAAAATGTGTCATCGCAAGGGTTCTGTAGTGTTCGTTTACGACGAAAATGACGATATTCGGAAAATCCTAGCAAAAAAACACCGGATTACCCCAGGGGTGTACTTGCCCAAATCTACCTAGCTTCGGTACACTTTCACCCCTGATTTGTGACGGATAAACCTGCTTTTTGCTGGTTTGAAAACATGCCAAAGTGGCGGAATGGCAGACGCGCTGGACTCAAAATCCAGTGTCCGCAAGGACGTGTGGGTTCGACTCCCACCTTTGGTACTGAATCAGTTAGCAAACATTGCACGCATTCTGCACACGGTTGCGAGTGTCACAAGCATTGTAGTTTTGAGTATTTTTGAAGGAATTTTTCCAACGAGTTCGTATGCCAACCATTAATCAATTGGTTCGTCGTAACCGCGTTGTTCAACGCACGACCACAAAGAGCCCAGTGCTCGAGCGTTGCCCACAAAAGCAAGGCGTTTGTCTCATCGTTCGTACGATGACCCCGAAAAAGCCGAACTCGGCCCTGCGAAAGATCACTCGGGTTCGCCTGAGTAACGGCAAGGAAGTTACCGTCTACATCCCAGGTGAAGGTCACAACCTTCAAGAACACTCCATCGTGCTGATCCGGGGTGGTCGTGTTCGCGACTTGCCAGGGGTTCGCTACCAAGTCGTTCGAGGATGTCGCGACACCCTCGGCGTCAATGGTCGTAAACAATCCCGTAGCCGTTACGGTGCGAAGAAGGCCTAGTCCTTTCCGGCACGTTGGGCCTTAAACCCTGTTCCATCGAATAATCCTTCGAAATCAATTTAGTAACTAAGAGCACTGGTTCCCATGGGAAAGATCACCGCTTCACGTACCACACTCCGTCCCGATCCGCGACACAACTCCTTGCTAGTTGCGAAATTCGTCAACTGCTTGATGTACGACGGCAAAAAGACAACCGCTTATAACGTCTTCTACGATGCCCTCGACGAAATCGCCGAAAAGATCAAAGACCGCCCAGCCGTCGAAGTCTTCGAACAAGCTATCGAAAACGTTAAGCCATACATCGAAGTCCGATCCAAGCGAGTCGGTGGTGCATCATACCAAGTCCCAATGCAAGTGAACAAGAACCGCCAACAATCCCTCGCCTTCCGATGGATCTTGGGCGCAGTCCGTGAAAAGAAAGGTCGAGCAACCGCGAC
Organism: Pirellula sp.; assembly: GCA_040373655.1. GTDB lineage: Bacteria > Planctomycetota > Planctomycetia > Pirellulales > Pirellulaceae > JBKCUI01. Next base: position 1,632 of record JBEICB010000070.1, read on the forward strand.
CAAACTTGCAGACGAATTGATGGCAGCCTACCGTAAAGAAGGTGCTGCAATCACCAAGCGAGAAAATACCCACCGAATGGCCGATGCGAACAAGGCATTCGCCCACTTCGCTTGGTAATCCCCTTGCTAAGCTAGAAAAAATCGAAAAACACCTCCAGAGTCCTGGAGGTGTTTTTTTATGCTCGCCGAGCCAACCGATTTCCCCTGCTGTGCATGCATGAACGAACACCTCAACGATATCCTCACATGCACCCCCGCCGGCCTTTATTGCCCAGCAGGCGATTTCTACATCGATCCATGGCGACCAGTTCACAAAGCTATCATCACGCATGCACACTCTGATCATGCGAGAGCAGGCTCTCAAAACTACCTCGCCGCCAAATCCTCCGAATCGCTTCTGCGACTCCGACTCGGTGCAAACATCCCGCTACAAACTCTTCCCTACAATGAACAACTTCGAGTAGGAGAGGCCCTCGTATCGCTGCACCCAGCAGGCCACATTCTCGGGTCCGCACAGGTACGAATCGAAGTACAAGGAAGAATTGCGGTTATCACAGGCGATTACAAACTTCAAGCCGATCCCACATGCGAACCCTGGGAACCGATCCCCTGCCACGGCTTGGTGACCGAATCAACCTTCGGACTACCCGCTTTCCGATGGCCCAAAACCCAGCAGGTAATCGATGACATATTGCGTTGGTGGCAAACCAACCAGTCGCAGAAACGCACCAGCATCCTCTTAGGATACTCTGTCGGGAAATCCCAACGACTGATCGCCGAGTTACTACTTCGTGGCGGTGTCGAAATCGCCGAGAACATTGCTGTACATGGCGCGTTGCTCGGGCCTAATCTCGCCTACCGACAAGCAGGCGTACAAATCCCCGAACTCCCCTCAGCAGCCTCTTTGCCGAAAGAACATGACTGGTCCAAGTCTCTCGTTCTAGCCCCGCCATCCTGTCAAGGAACGGCATGGCTAAAACGCTTTAAAGACCCCTCGCTTGCAATGGCTTCTGGTTGGATGGCAATTCGCGGGACACGAAGAAGACGTGGGGTCGAACGGGGGTTCGTCCTTTCGGACCATGTCGATTGGACCGACCTATTGTCGGCAATCTCCGCTTATGACCCAAGCTACGTCTGGGTAACACATGGTTTTTCCGAGATTACCGCGAGATATCTCAACGAGCGAGCCACTCCTAACGCGCAGAACTCAAGAAACGTCGTGGCTGAAGTTCTGCATACGCAATTTAGCGGTGAGGAATCAGAGCCTACTCTTCCTGCTGAGGCCGCCATTGAGATTGAGCAAACTGAAACTCACTAATCGCTGGAATCAACATCGCAGCAGTGGCGAATCCATAGGACAGTGTAACTGTACTGAACACCGTCAACTCTTGATTCCTTAGAATAAAACTTGTGATCGCGAAGAATGTAAGGAAGGGTAACAAGAATGACGTTAGCGTAATTGCAGGCGAAGGGTTCAAATTCCCGAGTGCCATATAGAGCCCTGTTCCACCACCGAGAATGATGAACAAGAATGGGGCAAGCTGCCTGCCGAACGACCCCCGAAACATCAACATAATTAGCATACAGGTCGCTACGCCAAGGAACAAGAAAAAGACCGTTCCGAGACTGGTCCCAATTGCTGTCCTACTCTGGCTGTAAATCATACCGCAGTGGATTCCCAACATCGCAACGAAGATATCCATCACAATCAAGGACAGGATGACAAAAACAAGATTCTCGGTGCTTAATCCTCCCACCCACCAATAGATGGCAGAAAGCAAAATCGGAACAATCACCATCTCTTTTGTCGCGTAAAGCACTCCTGCGATTTTCCCAAAAACGAACGACCAAGGAGTGATCTCTGTAACCAACAATAAATCCAACGCTCCCGCGTCCCGTTCGTTGGTAATGGAATTCACAGCGAGCGCATTGATCAAGATCAATGAAAACACCATGAGCGGAGCAAAAAGGGCTACCGAATTCGAGACCAGCCCCTCGCGAAAATCGCTTCCAGCCCCCGCAACCGCTTCCGGCAAGGAACGAAATAATCCCAATCCAACCAGCAATGCCAAAAGCAAGTACGCAATCCTGATCATTAAAATTTTACGACCGTAGGCCCAAGTCTTAACCTCTCGCCAGAGAATAGGATTGTTCCACATCGCGCGTGGCTCGCGACTCTTCCAAACCTTAACCTTTTCGCCAATCGTACCTTGGGATACAGGATTACTACCGGCCTGACCGTCCAATCCACCTGCGACTTCGGAACCACCAATAGCTGCCGACTCGACCAGAGTTTCGGTCGATTCATACTCGCTAGCTACCGGGCGACGCTCACGCGATGGGTTCCAGACGCGAAGCATGCGAACGGAGAAAAGAGCAAGTAAAAGTGCTACCGCTGTAAAGATTCCGCTCGGAAGAATCGCGTTTCCTAGCACACCCATTCCGCCAAACCATCGCATTGTTTCAATGGGTTGCACAACGTCCCAAACAGCACGAAGCGGACTGATCAGCGGGGCAAACACCGGCGGAATTCCAGGAACTGCTCCAAACGCAACCGCTTCGCCAAATGCAATCCAAAGCGCGATCAAGAGGGTCGTCACAGCAATTGCTTGAAAGGTTTTCTCTCGCCAAAAAGCAACCGTTGCCCCCAAAACACAGCAAAGCAAAAGGGTCGAGCCAGTGATCAACAGACATCCGACAGCCTGCTGCAATGATACACCGCCAAGCAATGGTAACAGGAAAACAACAGGTGCAGTCGCGATGAATGCATTGATAGTCGAAAGCAATCCCGCGCCGATTTTGCCAAGAACCACTTCCGTGTTCGACAAGGAAGTCATCAGCAGTAGTGTCAAGGTTTGCCGGTCTTTTTCAAAACTGACCGCCGAAACCCCGGCGAGAGCGGCGGCAAACAATAGCACGATCAGCTGGAATGGAGCTATGAGCTGAAAAATCAGAACACCAAACCGAGCCAGATCTCCAGCATTTTGAACGGGTTGAATCCCCGCTAGTAGCAACCAAGCCGTACAGATGATCGCGAAAACCATGGCCAAAAAAGCCAGCCTCGCAACGAAATGTCTAGGTCGCCGGGGAAGTGTCGCATACTCGCGTTGAAATATTGGTCCAATCATGCCTTCAGTCTAGCCGCAATAGCATGCGGCGACAATCGAACCATCCAACTTTACCCGTGACCTGTGAAAGACTTAAGCAGGACTTAAGCGCTAGGCGATCAAGTCGGTTACGACGCGGCCTTTGGTGTCTGTCAGTCGGAAGTCCCGACCGGCATACGGGTAAGTTAACTGCTCGTGGTCTAGTCCCAACAAGGCCAAAAGGGTCGCGTGAAAATCAACGATTGGAATGGCGTTTTCCGTCGCCTCCACCCCAAAATCACCGCTTCGTCCGTACTGCAGCCCTGCTTTTACGCCCCCACCCGCCATCCACAAACTGAATGCCTTGTGGTTGTGGTCACGCCCATCTCTTCCCTGCGCGTAAGGCGTACGACCAAATTCTCCGGACCAAACGATTAAAGTCTCGTCCAGCATTCCCCGCTGCTTGAGATCCGTGATCAGCCCACGAAGCGGTAAATCGATAGCTTCACACTTCGAAGCGAGCGCTGTTTGAATGTTACCGTGATGATCCCAGGAACCTTGAGAAATCTCAATGAATCGCACCCCGGCCTCCGCCATCCGACGAGCAAGTAGCAGCTTGCTCCCAAATGTACGCGTCTCCTTGCGATCCAAGCCGTAAAGAGACTGCATCTCTTCAGTCTCGGATTTGATGTTCATGACCTTAGGCAACTCCGATTGCATACGGAACGCCATCTCGTACGAGTGAATCACCCCTTCAATCTCTTGGTCAGCCGGATCCGTCTGTAGCTTTTTCTGATTCAAGTTCTGAATAAAATCTAGTTCGCGTCGTTGCCGTTCGCTTCCGACAAGAGGAGCGAGGTTGGAGATCTGAGTCTCATCCACTTCGCGATTGCCATTGCCCAATCGCATCCCTTGATAGTTTGCCGGCAAAAATGCATTTCCGTAGTTTTGTGCACTGCCGCTTGGGCCGATACTGATGAACCCGGGAATGCTTTCGCTTTCCGCTCCAAGTCCATAGAGAACCCAAGATCCTACGCTAGGTCTTACGAACTGGCTCGTGCCGGTATGCAAACGAACTGTCGCTTGTGCGTGAGCTGGTACGTCGGTCTGCATCGAATTGACGATCGCTAAATCATCCGCGACCTGCGATAATTCCGGAAACAACTCCGAAATCCAAAGCCCACTTTCGCCTCGCTGACGAAACTCCCAAGGCGACTTCATCCACTTGCTTCCGGATCGTGGTCCACCCTGGCCATCCGCCTTCTCTAACTCAGGCTTGTAATCGAATGTGTCGACGTGTGATGGGCCACCTCTCATGTAAAGAAAAATCACCCGCTTTGCTTTTGCAGGAAAACTTCCGGAACTCGATCCGCCATCTCCCCGCGACTGAACGATCGGGCTCGCAAGCCCCTTCGAGGCCGATAACGCTGAGAATGCTAACCATCCGAACCCACAGGCAGTCTGCTGAAGAATACTTCGACGGGTAAGTAAGTTCATACGTTGATTGCATAGTGGCATGACTTGTTCTCCTGGCGAACGATTTTCCAATCAAGGTCTAGTCTAAATATCGAAACTCAGCAGTAGCTAGCAACCCACGAACCAAACTCACCCAGCCAGCCTCGCTACTTTCGGACTGTTTGAGCAACTGATCAACCATTTTCAATTCATCCCCAGTAGGCTTGCGGCTCAAGATCTTCTGGTAAATCCAGACCACTCTCTTCTCAAAGTTATCCGCACTGCGTCCAGGAAACTGCTCCAAGGCATTTTGTGCAATCGAGTTTGCAATGCCCGCAACCGTTTGGTTATTTAGCAAATACAAAGCCTGTGAAGGAACGTTCGTCGACTCACGCACCCCTTGAACCATCATACCGTCAGGCAAATCAAAGAGCTCTAGTACTTCCGGGGCCTCTCCCCGCGGCAATGGCAAGTAAATACTTCGGCATCGATCCTCGGGCAACGGCTCCCCCTTGCCCTTACGCTTACCCGGCGAAGTGTCCACACGATTGCGTTCCCCTTTTCGAGCCATAATTGTCGCAAGCACCGGTGTTTCATCCAAACGATCTGAGATCACTAACATCGAATCCCGAATCTCTTCGGCTTGCAATCGACGACTCTTCGCTCGCCAGCAATACTTGTTCTCCGGGTCCTGTACCACCGCTTGCGGATTGGGCTCCGTACTCGATAACTGATACACTCGGCTAGTGGCTATCTTGCGAATGACCGCTCTTAAGTCCCAACCGCTATCGATTAACTCCATCGCCAAATGATCCAGCAACTCCGGGTGCGTGGGTTCACTTCCCGTCGTCCCAAAATTGTCAACACTGTCGACAATTCCCTGCCCGATCATCCAAGCCCATACTCGATTAACCGCAACACGACTGGTAACCGGATTCTCTTTGCTAACAATCCAGGTAGCCAACTGTAGCCGACCACTGGCATCTTGCGGAACCTTAAAGTCATTCGCATTTCCAAATAAATTCGGTACCCCACGCGGGACCGACTCCAAAGCCATCTCCACATCACCTCGAGCAAAAAATGGACTGTCGGCGATCATAGTAAAAACCGGGCGACGCTTGTTCGCAATCGCTCGCTGCTCCCTCTTCTTACCCTTGTTCCCTTCAGGTTCGGCCGCCTTATATGGCTTTTCAGTTACACCCATCGCTAAAACCTTAGCGCGATTCTCGTCCGTGAGAGTGGCGAGCTGATACTCTAACTCATTGACCTTGATGTTCAATCGATTGAGTTCTTGCTGCCGACTGCGATCCAGTTCCCCACCTGCCTTTGCATCTTTGCGATTTGCTTGCAACTCTTTCTGCAGCTCTTCGAACTCCGATCGAAACTTCTTGGCATCGGCTCGTTTCTTTTCAATCTCCTCGTCACTCCACGCAACCGGTAAGGTTTCAAAGCCGCATTCGTTCGGTAACTCAAGGGGCGCGGCGAAGTTTCGCGAGTTGTTCCCACCCTCCGCTCCAAACCAAGTCTCTGTCGACAAGAAGATTCCCGCCACTGCCGTGTACTGCTTCTGTGTAATCGGTTCAAACTTGTGATCATGGCAACGAGCACAAGCCATCGTCATCCCCATCGTCGCTTGAAAGACGGTGTCGATCTGTTCGTCCGCTTGGTCTGTGGCAAAAAGATTCGGATTGTTCTCGTTGATATTGCGAGACCCAATCGCCAAAAAACCTGTCGCCACCATGTTCTTCGCACGTTGCTTTACATCCGATTCATCAAGCAAGTCACCAGCGATTTGCTCTACCAAAAAACGATCATAAGGCTTGTTAGTTCTAAAAGCATCAATCACCCAGTCGCGGTAACGCCAAGCATGATTGTAGGGAATGTTCACTTCACGACCCGTTGACTCAGCGTACCTCGCTACGTCTAACCAATGCCTCGCCCAATGGACCGCAAACGCCTCCGTTTTCATCAATCGATCCACGACTTCCTCAATCAATACTTGTCGGGATTCAACACTATCCCAACGTTCTAAAAACGATTCCAAGTCTTGCAACGAAGGTGGCAACCCTGTCAAGTCGTAGTGCAATCTTCGCAACAACACCCCAGGGCCTGCATCCGATACCGGACTGATCCCCTTAACCCGATACCCAGCTTCCACGTAACGATCAATCGCTGTCAATCCCCAAGTCCCCGAAGAGGCATCCGCATCCGAAACTCCAGCTTGGGGAGCCTCTGCCCGCACTAGCGGTTTGTAGGACCACCAGTCCGAATCCAACACGCTCCGGTAAGCTTCCGCATCCTCCGATTCCTTAGTCCGCGCCGACGCAATTTTTGCACCATCGTCTCCCGATTGCCCCGAGTCAGCCTCGCCAGTTTCCGGCTTTCCTGATTTGGATTTGCTCTCCCCTCCGGCCGAACTACCTTTACCTGCCTTCTTATTTGTACGGGGATCCGGTGCTCCAATGCGAATCCAAAGACTAAAGTCCTTCAAGACTGCAGCAGATAACTTTTTACCGTGACCCTTTGGTGGCATCTGCAAGTCCGGATTCGTCGCACCGATGCGTTTCAGCAACAAACTCTTTTCCACGTTACCCGGGACAAAAAGAGTCCCTGTGTCCCCACCACTTAACACCCCCTCCCGCGTATCTAATTGCAATCCGCCCTCGGATTTACCCGCTTGCTTCGAATGACAAGCGTAACAGTTGTTTGCCAACACCGGACGTATCTTCGTTTCGAAGAAAACCAACTCCTGATTCGACAACGGCTTCGATTTAACAGCTTTGTCGCTTTTTTCCTGCGCATGCGCCAAACGACTTTGCGAAAATAACTCCAACCCGTAGAGCCCCACAAAGAAAAGCGATACGAGCGAAAACAATGGCTTATTCAGTCGCCTATATTTCAAAAGCAAAACGGAATTACCAAGGGGCATTTGAATTCCTTTCATGCGATCCATTCACGCGATCCAAGGTCAATACTCAACCCAGAACGTTAGCATTTTATGACGGATCTCATCACCACGAAAACCGCTAGGGGTAGGCAAACACGCGAAACGCTCTAGGGTTTCTCGTATCTTCCGGAAAATTCCCCACAAAGTATAGCATCTCCGAACCTAGTAAGTCTCAAGCATGTTCATTCCCTAGGTTTTTCCGAGCCCTATCCACTCTTCTTTCGGTTTTCAAACCGTCCTTCCATACAACCAATTGCGACTTTTTTCTGTTGGTTTACCATTGGCGAAGCGGTCCTCAATGCTCTGTCTCCCATTCCACTCGCCCCATTCGTCCCCCACTCGTCCAGGAATCATCTTGAGTAACAAAACTAATTCAGAGGCGTCCAGGAAGTGGCGAGGCATGGAGAAAACGCACGTGGCGATCGTTGGGATGGGAACGGTTGGCACGGGTGTCGCCCGTCTTCTGCTCGACCACGGCGATCGACTTGCTCGGCACGCAGGCCGAGTCCTTTGGCTCGAAAAATCTCTTGTCCGTGATCCCCAAAAAGCCCGAGGTATCGATAACTTGCCCGATGGCATCCTGACCACCGATCTCAAGGAAATCCTCGACAACCCCGATATCCAAGTCGTCGCACACTTAATCGGTGGCATCGAACCGGCTCGCACCATCATGCTACAGCTTTTAGAAGCCGGCAAAGATGTCGTTACTGCTAACAAAGCCCTCCTCGCCCAACACGGCGCCGAACTCTTCGACCGAGCACGACATCTCGGCAGGACAATCGCATTCGAAGCAAGCGTCGGTGGAGGCATCCCGATCATCGCCAACATCACGCAATGTTTCACCGCAAACCAGATCCTCTCTCTTCGCGGGATCCTCAACGGTACGAGTAACTACATTCTTACGCAAATGTCTGAGAAAGGAGCAGAGTACGCACAAGCGCTCCTGAACGCACAGCAACTCGGATATGCCGAAGCCGACCCAACTATGGATGTCGATGGAAGCGATGCTGCCCAAAAGCTCGCTATTCTCGCCCACCTTGCTTTCGGCGTTCAAGTCAACTGGAAAGACATCCACCGCCGTGGCCTAGAAGCTTTTACGCTCGAGGATATCCAATATGCCGATCAGCTCGGCTACCGCATCCGATTGATCGCTACCGCCCAACTAATCGAAGATAACCTTGAACTCCACGTCTCTCCAACCTTGATCCGCAAAGGTAGACCCTTGGCAGAAGTCCGCGGCGCATACAACGCGATCTCCGTCGTCGGCGACGCTGTTGGCGACATGTTCTTCCACGGTCAAGGTGCCGGTCAAATGCCAACTGCTTCCGCCGTAGTTGCCGACATGATCGATACCGCTGCAGGACGCACCGACATCACCTTCCGAAGGCTTGAACTCTGGTCCGATCGCCAGTGCGAAATAGAACTGATCCCCTACCCACGCACCTGCGGACGCTATTACATGCGATTCCTAGTCGCCGACGAACCAGGCGTCCTCTCCGAAATCACCGGTATCCTCGGGAAACATCTAATTTCAATCTCTTCAATCATTCAACATGAACCGAAAGAAGTCGAAGAACCACGAAAGGTTCCTTTGATCATCATGACCCATGAATGCGAAGAAATCCAAGCCTCCAAGGCACACCATGCAATCGCAAATCTCTCAAGCGTGGATGCAAAAAGCTACAAATTGCGAGTCAGTGAAGGCTAAATAGAATAGAGCGAGGAGTCATTGATATGCATCCATTCCTTGAAACCATCAGCGTCGCAGGTGGAGTTGTTGCACCACTGGTTTTGGCGATCATGGTTCTGACTCTCTTCTATCGTGCTCTCGGATGGCTCAGCCGTGGCGCAACGCCCAACACCATGGCCGTTCATGGCGTGCTCAAAAAAAACACCATCGCCACAGTTCATGTCTCAGGTCACAAACCCTTCGATTCAGTTCGCTTCATCGGCTTCACCCAAAACAGCCCCGCGACCAAAACCCATCTCCCCTGGGAACTCGGTGGTATGGTTATCTTAGAAGCCTCCGACATGACACGTTTCATCGTCCGTGCACGCGATATCAAAATGATCGTCGTTCCACCCACCCAATCCAGCGATGAAAACACCACGCATGCAGATGGCTAAGCGAACATGCCGCTGATGCGCAAGTGTTGATCGAAGTGCGCAGTTGCGACCAAACCGCTTGCAGGATGAACATCCATATCCCGAGCTAAACTGGGTAACCCCGCTCGATGGATTTCCTTCTCTTGGGTACCGTTGAAAAACAACAAGATCCCTCCCGAGGACCCACCCGATACAGCTCCGATAGTCGCATCATTGATCGGACAAACGCGATAGAGCAATCCACCCGGTATTCCATCGCAAACATGTGACTTGGTCAAAGCCCCATCGCTCCATTGAAATCGCAACAAGAGCGGTTCGTGTACAGCTCCAAAAGGATTGCTCCCCTTATGTGTGCCCGCTGCGTATAACTCTTGCCCGTTGGGCGAAATCGCCATAGATCGCACTCCGCCAAACTCGGCGTTCTGCCCTTTATTGGGCGAATAAAGTGTCGATCCGTCCAATGTACGAACCAGACTGCGATCCTCTAACTTCCATGCGTGAATCTTCCCCATCAAGTCCCCAGTCGCCAAATGCTGTCCGTCTGGGTGAAACGCAGCGCTGTAGATGTGTCGATCGTGCGCCGGCCAACTCGCGAGATTCTGCCCCGAAACCAAATCCCATAACTTGATCGTCCGATCGTTCCCCACCGATACCAATAACTTACCATCCAATGAACGCTCAACCCCTCGGATCCAACCTTGGTGCGCTTCGACGGTGCGAATAATTTTGGGCTCCGCTTCGGCCACTGACCACCAAATCAACCGCCCTTCGCACCCGCCAGAGACCAAGATGTCTCCAGTTGGGTTGAACACCATCGTGTGCACCCAACTCTCGTGCCCAACCATAGGCACTTTCTCTCCTCCAGGTATTGTCCAGCGCTGCAACTGAAAATCCTGCGTTGCACTTACACAATGCTGACCGTTGGGTGACAAACGACAAGTCACCAATGGTGACTCGGTCTTCCATTGATGAATCACATGGCTCTTGGTAATGTCAATGTCGATCATACCAATACCTTCCAAATCGGCTCGGCTGCAGGATCCGCGATCGGCAATTCACGACCATCAACAATCAATGATTGACTGGAGTCCACGCCCACGGCACGCAATATGGTGTGGAAGATATCCCCATGATCCACCTGTCCATCGACGACTTCGGTCCCCTCATCATTTGTCTTGCCAAATGCCGCTCCCCGGATCGTCTTCGCACCCGCCATCACGACCGACCAAGCCCTCGACCAGTGATCGCGTCCGTAGTACAGGTTGATATTCGGTGTTCGGCCGAATTCGCTCAGCACAACAACTAACGTCTTTTCTAACATCCCTCGTTGCGCAAGATCATCGATGAAGTTCGCAAACGCTTCATCAAACTCGCCAACCTGCTCAATGTGAAAGTTAAAGTTATCGTTGTGCGTGTCGTAGTTCGAATGGGTTACCTGAACAAACGAAACGCCATTTTCTAATAATCGCCTCGCAACCAAACACTGACGCCCTAGCTCCGAAGTTCCATAGCGATCTTGGGCAGCTTGCGACTCCTTGCTGACATCAAACACCTCTCGCTTTTCCATCAATCGTAACGCTTGCTCGTAGGAATGCGTATAAGCATCCGTAACAGCGGAACGGCGTTGAGACAAAAACTGCTCATTGATGCGACGACGAAACTCGTGCCGACGCTGCTCCACTTCCGCCGAAATCGCATCGGGCTTGACCGAATTCTGCGGCGGTTTGTCTCCACCCAAATGGATGCTGGAGTACTTCGGACCCAAATAAGCTGCCTCATTGCCACGACCACCTCCACCTCCCGGTGTGACGATGATATGCCCCGGCAACCCCGTCTGCTCGTCATGCAACATCTTTGCGGCCACCGAGCCGATCTGAGGATACTCTGCCGAAGGCGTCTGCCGCCGGCCAGTGAGCATCATGTAAGCCCCCTTGCCGTGATCGTCCTCTGAAGTATTCACACCTCGCAACAAACACAAGTGATGCATCTGCTTGGCTGTCTTCGGCATCAACTCCGAGATGTGAATTCCAGGGACGCTTGTCGGTATCGCTCGGAACGGCCCACCCGTCTTTGCCCCCGGTTTCGGATCCCAACTCTCCAATTGACTCAACCCACCATGCATGTTGAACACGACGACTCGATAGTCATTTTTGGTGACCTCCGCCGCCGCTGCTCCGCTCGCTAACGCAGACAACGAACCTACAACCCCACCACCCCCCAGCCCAGTCCCTAACGCAGCACTCCCTGCTACCGTTGCCCCGGTCGCCGCACCTAAAAACCGACGGCGATTGACCAAATGCTCCATCGACCCACATGCATAATGCGCTTTTTTCATGGTTACTTTTCCCTAACGATTCATTGGCCAAACCAGTTCACTTCCAATCCATTCCTCTCAGCTATCTCCCTAAGGGTTATCTCCCTAGGGATACAACCGAAACTCTGCACCTGCAAGTATCGCCCAAACCAATTCGTGCACCATCGCTGGCTTGCTCTCGGGCCCCTTCGATAGCACCTCTGCAAACATCTGCTGCTCTTGCGCCGTCGGAACACGCCCAAGCAGCCCAAGGGTCAGCAACCCAACGGCTTGCGCTGGATCCGAACTTTGGACGACACGATTGGTAAGGTTATTGCCATTCGGTGCCGACCAGCCAAATACAGATCCACCATTCGCAACGTACAAGGCTTGGTCCGGCGACGCAAAAAAGTCATCACTCGTTTGACCTACCCCTGATGCATACAAATTCGAAAAGACATCGACATTCGACTGCAACTTATCGATCGCACCTCGCACGCCTTGAATCTGTCGAGCAAGTCTCGCTTCCGCCGGCGCATCATCTCCCAACGCTTGCGACTTCTGCAATTCCGCCAACTCGTTCTGTACGTACGAAGGTAGAACGTTGGTTGCAGTCAACACAGACCAACCCATCTGCTCCGGACTCAACGCACGCTCAGGTGCAATTGCTAACGAAGCCTGGAGGTCCTCGTCGAACTCACTTCGTAACAATGCGCACTCTTCTATACCTTTTGTCTGCTTAGTAACCAATTCTTGCTCCGCCACCTGCAAAGCCGCTATGCTGTCACTTTGGGCCTTCATTTTCGCAGCAACCGCATCCATCACTTCTTTTGCTACTTTCGCCTGACTCTGCATCTCAGCGACCTTCCCTTGCATCCCCTTCTGCTCGGCTTGCTTCTCTAACAACACCCCTTGCTTCGCGACCATCCCAGCTTCCACTGCTACAACTGCTGCATCGAGCGCCGTGGCATCCCCAAGCAACCCTTTGGACTCCATCAACGAAGCCTTTGTACTTGCCAACTTGCTGACCTGTCCCTGCACCTCTTGAACAATCATGTCGACTTGAGCAAGCTGCTTGACAACCTCGCCCAAACTTCCCTCAATCGCTGCTACCGCTTGCTCAGCCCGAGTTTTTTCCCCGGTCATCGCTGTCATACCCTCAACCATCGCATTGCGCTGCATGGCGATCTGTGTAGCTTGCGATTGAAACCCTTGAATCTCTGTCGATCGGTCAAACCACTGTAACCAACGTTCCAACCTCGCGACATGCTGCTGCCCCTGCGTTGTCCTCTTGCGAATTGATTGATAAACCGCCCTCGCTGCAACCATCTGAGCATCCGCTCCCTGCAACTGCTGCTCCACCGGTGCGATTCGATCGACAATCCCCTGCCACTTTCCTCGCTCAGCCTCTCTAGCGGCCAACAATGTATCGCGATTCGCCGCGGCCGCCGCCGTCGCTTGCTCCAACGGTGCCAACTGTGGCTTCAATGCCTCTGCTTTCGCCCGCGTAGCCTGAATACTCGCAGCCAATTCCGGATCATCCCCCAACGCTTTAGCCTGCTCTAACTTACTAGCCGCCTCACCGAGCAATTGGATTTTTTGATTCAATGCATTCTGAGCTCCCAAGGCTTTGTCGTAAGCCGCACTACCCTCAACCCACTTCTTCATCGCCTCTTGAAAGGAACCCTCGGCCCCGTCCAACTCCGCTCGCAGTGCAACACGGTTCTTCTGGATCTCCCTCCAAGCGTCTCGAGTCGCCTCGTAAGCCTTCTCAGCAGCTTCCTGCTGCTTATCCAACTCTACCAATTCGGTCTCCAATGCACCCTTTCGCTGAACAATCTCTCCCCTCCAAGCGTTCGCTTCAGGCGAACCGACTCGAATCACCGAACGCTCGTCAACCTGCCCATCGAATGCTGAGAGACGACCTCGACGATAGGTCTCACTCATGCATATCTGCTTGAGCAATTCATCGACCTGAAAATTCGATGCCACTAACGCATCGGTCAAAGCAGCAAGCAGTTCTGGATTGCTCGGAGGATTGTCGAAATGGTGCATATCCAAGGGATGAACAAGCCCTCTTCCAAATGCAATCGCCCAAATTCGATTCACCCAGTTCTCCGCAAACGCACGATTGCTCCCCTGCAACTGCTCAGCCAACAACGCGCGGCGACTCTGCACCGGTGGATTCGGTAACCCACCAAAAGCACCTTCAGGTGCAGTCGCTGCAATTCGCTGATCCGGAGCTAAATAAGCCTCCGGCTTTTCCGTCCCACCAGGGACTCGCGAAGCCGAACGAAACGAGACACCCTTGTTAAACACTGACTCAAAAGGGGCATCACCCGGGGCCTTCTCCGCATACATCTGCAACTTCTGTTCTGCCCCTTTATCATCCGTCGTCTTCCCCTCCACCAAAGCACTCGGAGAGACAAACGCTAATATCCCGTGATAGTCCAATTGATGATAATCATCGATCTGAGGATGATCGTGACACTGCGCACATTGCATGTCACGCCCAAAAAACACACGCCCAATATCCCGTGCAATCGCATGTGGATCACCACCGCGGTCCAAAAAGAATCTCTGCTCCGCACGCTCAACGCGATTCCACCAACTGCTCTTGATTACTCCTCGTAGCACCTGATCCAACGGCATCTTACCATCCACCATCCGTCGCAAATAAGCCATCCAAGTTGCACGGTCTACATGCTGAAACGCTCGCCGTTGCATCAATGTCTTGTCGTACCAATCCACCATCCGCTCTTGATGCAAAGGATCCGCAAAAAATCGCTCAACCCAAACTCCCCAACGCCCCTCCGTTGGCGTCGCTAAGAACGCCTCGTACTCCTCAGGAGTAGGTACCGTGTTCCGTAAATCCAAAGACAAACGACGCAAGGCCTGCACATCCGATAAACCCTCGGCCTGCGTCCAACGAAACTCCGGACGACTCAACGCGTCAATCCGATCAGTCAACGACTGACCTTGCGCAAAGACCTGTTGTGTGCCTCGCGGTCCCCAAAGCAACAATACAAACAAAACAAGGGGCGCTAGCAGTCCTGCACGCCACGACGGATTCGCTCCGTTCATGATCGGACTCGCTTTTCGTTAGGGTAGGTGGGATCCAAAAACGATCGCAACGACTCAAAAATCGTACCATGCGGACGCTAGGGATTAACTAAGGAAGGAGGGCGTAAACGTCTGTTATGGTTGCTCGCAAGCCCCAAGTCAACAGGTCTTGCCGTCAACAGGGCTTACTCATCCCATCAAGCACTACCTGTATTCGGATTTCTAATACAGCGATTTGCTCTAGGACTTCGTCGTAGCGTAACACCAACTCGTCGATCCGGCTCGGCTGATCCAACCGTAGCGACCCACCCAATTCCTCAAACGCATCTTCCGCGTCAGGAAAGTCGTCTTTGTTGATTGTGGTGTTCATTTTGATCGATGCCGAAACACGGAGAATAATCCTGCGAATATCCTTCGAGTCGGCGTTCGACCTTGCCCAACAGTACTGTATTGACGGGAGTAATCGTTCTAACCATTGGGAGAAAAGGGCAAATTACAGCGACTTTGACGCCACCCTTGCCGCTCACAGGTAGCGCATGACTTGCTCGATGCGGTCCCTTGCAACCGGACTATTGCGATCATTCGGATCACGGCAAACCCCGCCACGCAATCCGATCCAGTCCGCCCCTAAACGCCTGACCTTCTCAAGCCCCTCTAAACGCAACGATCCTGCGATCGCTATTTCCATCCCTGCTCGATGTACCTGATCTAGAATTTCGATCAACCGTTGAATCGAAAGATGATCAAGCAAACCCTTCCCATCTTTGATCGCAGTATCGATCAAAATCCTACGCAAACCCATCTTTTGCGCTACCGAAAACACTTCGTTCCAATCTGGTGCACCAACCCGCTGATAATCCGCGTAATGCGCCAGAATCGCTTGTTCTTTCCTCGGTAAACCCTCCACTAAAGCTGCAAAGTGATCCCTCCAATCACTGCGCACTTGGCATCCTGCTAATCCCCATTTGATCGCTCCATGATCCCCAAGCGCCTCGATTCGCACCCGATTCGCCGTGGTCCAATCGCATGGCTTTGCCCATTCCAACAGTTCACCTCCTGCAATGCTCCATTGAAAATCCGCTCCTCGAAATCCATCGAACTCCCTACCCATGATCTCCGCAAAACGCCTTGCCGAATCTCTAACGATGCCCAGACTCGGTTGCCCCAACGCCCCATCCCTGGGATCTTTAAAGTCAATCCATGGGACCTTGGAATCGAACGCAATCTCGAACTCCTCGACCGTGTTGACACTTATCAGTAATCGGCTGATGGTTGAATTAAGCATGCTGACAGATTAAAACATAATGCGAAGACCAACAGGGGGCGTGCAGGATTCTTGGATTTTAGCAGGTGGCTCGCAAGACCCGCTGAAGGATAGAGGTAGGTTTGGCAACTGATTTTTCTTGGATCGATAACCAATCCGATTTAACCGATTGGGCTCGAGCTTCGGCTCGCTGCCCATTGATCGGTTTCGATACCGAATTCGTATCGGAGGACTCCTACCGCCCAATCCTTTGCTTGATCCAAGTCGCGACGCAGGACGGAATCGCGGTAATCGATCCACTCGCTATCGAAGATCTGAGCGAGTTTTGGCAAGTCCTCCTCGACCCTGATAAAACGGTGGTCGTCCATGCAGGACGAGAAGAATCGCTCTTCTGCTTCCGTGCAACCGAAAGCCAAATTCCCAATCTTTTCGACATCCAAGTAGCAGCAGGATTCCTTGGCATGGAATACCCTGCCTCCTACGGCAAACTCGTTAACCGGGTTGTCGGCAAAACGCTTGATAAAGAAGAAACTCGCTCCGACTGGCGTCTACGCCCCCTCTCCCGCCACCAACTTGAATACGCCGCACAAGACGTACGCGACCTGCTGAAGATCTACCAAGTCTTCTCGGATCGGCTCAAAAAACACAACCGACTCGAATGGCTCATCGAAGAGACGCGCATACGCCAAGACGAACTGCATGCCTATGAATCAAGCGAAAATTGGCACCGACTAAGTGGCATCTCGGCACTCTCCGGACAAGCCCTCAGCGTCGCGCGTGGACTTTGGAACTGGAGAGATACCAAAGCCAAAGAAAAGAACGTTCCCCCTCGAAGAATTCTCCGCGATGACCTTCTCGTCGAACTCGCCCGCCGGGGTTCGACTGATCACCGACACCTCGCGTCCCTCAGAGGAATGGAATTTCGAAACACCCGCAACTGGATTCCCGCCATCGCTCAGGTCATCGAAGCCTCCCTGCTCGAACCACCTCCGATTTGGCCCAAGAAACAACGGTACGGTAAAGGCCAACCACCCGGGATGCTAACCCAGTTTCTCTCCGCAGCAACCGCTTTCATCTGCCATCAAAAACACATCTCCCCCATGCTCGTCGCCACCGCCGACGACCTTCGCGATTTCGTCCAATTTCGCTTGGAACCACAACTCAATTCGCAATCTCCACCGAGCCTTCTACAAGGCTGGCGTGCCGATCTCGTGGGCCGTGAACTCGATGAACTCCTCGCAGGAAAACTCGCAATCGTTCTCGATAATCCTAAAAGTGAAATACCGATCAAATTCCTTCACGTAGATCACAATTCACGCTGAGTCCCTCCCATGCTGAAACTGCCAAGCACTCGCTGTGCCTTTCGCTCATGATCACGCTCTCTGACAAACGTTACACGGCTACGTTCAAGTCCTACAAACCAAGTGGATGCTTCGAGATTAGCTCGATAAAGCCTATAGATTAAACGTGTTGCCCATCAATCGAGCCATGTCCGACTCTCGTCCATACAACACCAGCACATCCCCCTCTTGCACAACATCCATCGGGCCAGGTATCCCCGGTAACAAGTCGTTGTTTCTTCGCAACGCTAAAACCACTACGCCAATATCCCAAGGCCTTGACTCCCTCAGCGTCTTTCCAATCAATCGATTCCCTTTTTCAATCAGATATTCCGTAACAGCATACCCATGCTCAACCCGCAATAACAATTCGTAGTCCATCGCCCTTACCAATCCAGCTTGTTGCAACGACAACGAAATCCAATGATCGAGATTCCTTCGGATCCAAGGCGTACGCCCCAAAGCACTCATTCCAAAGGCGACGAGAACTGCGATCAAGATGATCATCAGCGAATGAAAAACATTGCTCCCTTGCACAAACGTCGCGACCGTCGTCGCCAAGGCTGATGTTAGCCCGATGTTTCCAACCAAGATCAAATCGCGAATAATCCTGCGACGTACCGGATGGTTGACTACCAACTCCGCTTCTTGCGTCGTAAACCCGACTCCGAAGAACGCAGAATAACTCTGAAAACTGGCTGTATCAAAACTCAAACCAGTCATCATCAATGCCGTGGTCGCAACTTTGATCGCTAAGAACGAAAAAAGCGCGATGACAAGCAACGTTACTATCGCGGTCATTCGCCTGTCCGAGCTTCTGCCCCTCTACCGCCTAACCGAGCACCCGCATAAATTCGCGAAGCGTTGTAGCGTGGAACGGCCATCGGCGTAGGACGCAAATCAAATCCTACGGACAACTTGCTGAAATATACCAACTGCTCTTTCCGAGTTCCTTGATACAACTCCGGTATCTTACGCTGATCAACCAATTCCAGTAGCAACCTAGGCTGTACCGCCGGACCAAAGTTTAAATTGTATTCCGACGTATCCGCCATCTGCCCCTTCGGTGCAAAACGATCGATCACATCCCGGATCCCTTGCGTGTAGATAAATCGATTATTCGTATCGGCTGCCCCCAAAGAATCAAATCCTCCGACCGTAACAATACTCTGGTCGCGGTCATGAAACTGATAAGCCTCATAGCCGGCCGCTCGAAGCGCTTTCATCACGATGTAAGCTCGCTCTGCGGCTTGCTCAAGTGCGCTGCCGCCCTCGCCTCCACCCGCCCCTTCTTTACCTCCCTGCCCCCAAGACAACAATTCGCTATCACCTCGAAAAGTTATCACACGGACAGAGTATTTTCCCTTGCAATCCAAAAGCGAATGCTCGTTGTAACCCGGCTGACGATTCATGTCATAGACGAATTTCTCTAGCTCGGGTGACTGAAAAAATTCAATCGGCAACAACGGATTCCGAGTCATAAAAGCACCCGACATCGGACCAGCTTTCTTGTCCTTAGACAAACTGCTCAACCACTTCTTCGCTCGCTTAATGTTTTCTTCGTTCCCCTGCTCCTTTGCGCCACCCGCCGTTGCATCTTCCTCCATCAACGATTTCGCTTGGTAAGACTTCACCCGCTCCAACGTCGGTGACACCGACGGATGCTCCAAAGAATCAAATTCTCCCACCAAAACAGCATAACCGTCGACTACCTTCGCATCGCGGTACTTCATGATCTTCTGACTGCCATCCTCGCGGATCCCAGACCCTGGCACCGGCGCTGAATAGTCGAACTTCTTCTCCAACAAGAATGCCGCAAGCCCCAAATCACGTTGAATCTCTTGCGCTAACGTCTGCGCGGACTCCTTAGCACTCTCACCTTCAAATGAATGAGCAAAAATCAACCAAGGCCCATTCTCGGGCTTCAAATCCAACACGGCCTTGGCATCTTTGCCACCGCGCCGGAACATCCCGCCCAACGGGGATTGCGCCGAAACCTCCTGCGCAACTCCTGCAAAAAGTGTCGCAATGCAGACGATCGAATAAGTTAACCTTGCTACGCTCCAACGGTTCGAACGACGCATCATCAGATTCCTTCCTGAAGTCCTGAGTTCAACACTCGGATGCATGCCCAAAACAACCAAACTCCCTAAAGCTTGGCCAATGAGGCTCCTCCTGGGAGGAATAACAAGTCTAATCCGCGGACGCTAGATCTATTTCCCAAGCTTTCCCGCCGCCTTGCGGAAAGCCTCAAACTGCTCACGAAGCGATTCAGGCGGACGCAATCGTCCTCCATCTTCACGCATTCCTCGCAATCCATCATTGCGATCCTTCAACTGATTGACTTTCTGCCCCGTCCCACTCAAACCCAAATTTCGTAAAGTCTCGTCCAACTCCGCTCGCTTCGACGGATCCAACTTGGCTTGCTCCTTCGCCCGCTTCCACCGTTCTGCAAACTGTCTTAAGTCGTCCGCACTCCAATTTAGCCGCTTGAGCAACTCCGGATCCGGCTGGTCCTTCTGGCGATCAATGTACTCGAGCATCATGTCCGTCGCCTTGTCCGCATACTCTACCCTCGCACGGTCCGCTCCAAACTCGCCACCCTGACTCTGCTTCGACTCACCAGTTCCACTACTCTTCGGAGCCCTTCCCTGCTTATTCATGCCCGATCCCGCTGCGTTCGGCTCCCCCGCAACCTGTGGACCGTCTTCCCCACCCTCTTCACTTCCAGACCCCTGGCCCGCCCCCTGTTCCTTACTCGAAGCCTTCTCACCCTCTTCACCCGGATTGCGATTCGGTTTCACCGCAGGCGCCTCGCCCGCCTTGCGATTCGATTCTTCACCCTTCTCTCCTCCGCCCTTCTCTCCTCCGCCCTTCTCTCCTCCGCCCTTCTCTCCACCGCCCTTCTCTCCTCCGCCCTTCTCTCCTCCGCCCTTCTCTCCACCGCCCTTCTCTCCACCGCCCTTCTCTCCACCGCCCTTCTCTCCACCGCC
>JBEICB010000218.1:0-7979 GCA_040373655.1 Pirellula sp.
ATTATCAAATGGAAGCGACCATAGGGAATTTGCCCGCAAAACCCGAAGGTGGTTTTAGCCTAAGCTTGCCAGCCCATAGTCCTTGACTTGGCAATTGACGGAATTTCTGCGACTTCCAGACATGCCAGTATAACGATCGTTATACTGGTATGATTGGAAGTCGAGTTCTGAAGCCATCGATTTGACGATCAACATGCAAACTTCGCAACTGTTCTACAACTTTATCGCAATGGTACTGATGTGTTCCAATGCTTTTTGCCAGGTCGAGAATTCAACGAGGGCAACTCAACAAGAGATTACCATTAACTTTGATTTGCTCGATTTGCGAGGAACATTGCATCCGCTTTCGCAAAATGACAAGGGAATGGTCCGAGCATTTGTTTTTCTATCGACAACGTGCCCAATCTCAAACTCCTATATTCAGGAGCTGAATCGTCAATATGAGGCCTTGCCGTCTCGAATCCAGCTTTTCGGAGTCATATCGAATCCAGCGATATCTCGTGGCGAAGCGATCAAACACTTTCGCGACTTTGACGCGAAGTTCCCGATCTTGTTTGATGGCTCGGAATTGCTCGCCGAGGTATTGCAACCAACCCATGTTCCCGAGGCTTTTTTGGTCGACTCATCCGGCAAAGTTATCTATCGAGGGGCGATCGACAATGCATATGAGTCGATTGGAAGAAGACGTGCGAACGTAGAACAGCACTTTCTTCAGGATGCCCTTGAGGCGGTCACCAACTGCAAGAGCGTTCTCGTTAGCCAGACTAAACCTGTGGGTTGCCTCTTTCCTCGAGCTGGAGTTTCAGTTGAGAGTAGTGGAGTAACATACGCGCGAGACATCGCGCCACTCATTCAAAGCCGCTGTCAAAATTGCCA
This sequence comes from Pirellula sp., assembly GCA_040373655.1. Classification (GTDB taxonomy): domain Bacteria; phylum Planctomycetota; class Planctomycetia; order Pirellulales; family Pirellulaceae; genus JBKCUI01. Next base: position 877 of record JBEICB010000218.1, read on the forward strand.
TCGCCCGGGACAAGTGGCTCCGTTCTCGCTGACGAATTATGAAGAAGCCGTGTCGCATGCCGATATGCTCGTTGAAGTTACCAAACTTCGAATTATGCCGCCTTGGATTCCGGGCCCCAGCACCTTTCATCGTTTTGTGGGGCAACGCTGGCTTACGGATCGAGAACTCTTATTGCTACGAGGTTGGGTCGAATCGGGCTGCCCCCGGGGCAACGATTCAGATCTGCCGCCCCAGCCGGCACTGGACGAGGGTTGGCAGCTTGGGCCGCCTGACTTAGTGGTTAGGATGCAAGAGACGTTCACAGTTCCGGCCGATGGGCCTGATCTGCTTCAGAACTTTGTCATTCCAATCAAAATTCCAGAGGACAAACTGGTTGCTGCTGTCGAATTTCATCCTGGCAATAAGCGGGTGGTACACCATGCTGTCTTGTTTCTCGATGACAAAGGTCAGGCTCGCAAGTTGGATCGAGCCACACCCGAACCTGGCTACGGAAACTTTGGCGGTCCGGGGTTCCTGCCAAGTGGAGCGCTAGGTGGATGGTCAGTTGGGAATACAGCTCGCAGACTCCCCAATGACATGGGGCGGTATCTAAAAAAGGGAAGCGACCTGGTGGTTCAGGTCCATTACCATCCAACTGGCAAGATCGAATCAGACCAGTCTGAGCTTGGGCTGCATTTTGTTAAGAAACCTGTAGCCGAATCACTCAAAGAACCCGCCAAATTGGTCGGTAGTATTTGGATGGCGAACTATGAGATGGACATCCCTGCGGGCGAAGGTAACTATCGTCGGTCAACGAGCTACACGCTACCGAGGGATGTAATCATGGTTGGAATCGTTCCCCACATGCATCTCCTTGGTAAGGCGATGCGAGTCACTACGGAACAGCCTGGGCGACCGACAGAAACGCTGATTGACATTCCCGAATGGAATTACAATTGGCAAGACGAGTACTACTATGAGCAACCCATTCGATTGGCTGCCGGTACCAAACTGGTCGTCGAAGCAACCTTCGACAACTCACCGGCTAATCCGTCCAATCCATCGTCTCCTCCGAAACGAGTTACTTGGGGAGAAGAAACGACCGATGAAATGCTGTTTTGTTTCTTCCTTCTCACTTCTGAAAAGACGGGAGACTTAATCCACACGATTTTTGATAATCTTGGTCACGACATGAAGCAGCCAAGGAAGGATGTAAGCGATACACATGAGCCTAAGAAGTGACGCTGCGGCTCAGACTCGCGAACGATTGCTAGATGAGGCACTCACTTTGTTCTTACAGCATGGCTACGCTGCGACGAGTGTTCGCGACATACTCAAGGCCGCTCAAGTTACCCAACCCACGCTCTACTATCACTTTGCGGATAAGGCGTCGCTCTTCAGGGCGCTGATCGAGAAACATTACGGCGATAGTCAATCGCAGCTTGAGCAGACAGTCGATTTTAACAGCGCGGTCGATGATCGCCTTCTTGCGTTTGCCGTGACCTCCTTCGAGTATTGTTGCGTGGACAGTCGAGTTCCAAGACTGATGTTTCAGACCCACTTCGGGCCGACGGTACCAGAAATCGATGGCATCCTTGATCAGCTAATTAACTGTCGCTTTCGGATAGTCACTCGCGTGATGGAAAATGGAATTCAGAACAAGGAGCTCGCTCCTTCTGCCCCTGAGTTTTGGCGCTCTGTTTCTGCTGTTTGATTGACCAACCGATCAATCTCTTCACTCGAAAGTCTCGCCACCGACGTTACCTTACACCGACCCTCGCGCATGCAATCGTCAATCTGTTCTTAAAGAGCGCAACCTGAGAAAAGTGGGCAATCGCCCATCAGTTCCGCCAATTGGTACAGACGAGGCAATAACCCCAAAGGCTTCAATCTCGAACTTCTACGGTAGGAGTCTTGCAATCGGACCTAGCTACCAATGATTCCAGGTACGTCGGTCAAGCGGCGCCCCGTTTTGGCACATGCCAAGTATGGTGCGACATGGGAAATCCTATGGACAGGGAACCCGAGAGCGGCCACCTCTTCGTCGAACAATTCTCGCCGGAACTAAGATCCCAACCTTCTTCAGACCATCTTTTAGGAAACTTCCGGAAAAACAAGACAGGCACTTCGCCAGAGTGCGCCCCGCACGTGTAACCTTACAGATAGAGGCTTAGCGTTTTCGCAACGACGGCTTGAGGTGACCACTCGATTTCCAATAGGTTGCCCAATTCAACGCCTTTCGCCGACTAAGCTCCGTCAATTCGGTGCGGTTCCGGGTATTCCTACAAATAGAGCATCGAGCTTTGCAACGTCTGCGATCCGCAAGCGACGCACGCCAACGATTCTCAAAATTTTTCGCGCAGACCTTCGTCCACATGCAGACTTTGCGTATAACCCTACAGATAGGGAAACATGGTTTGCAACGTCTGCGATGCGAATCGAGAAGCCACCAACGATGTTGATGGATTTTGCTTTTTTGTTCGCCAGTTTAATCACCGACGGAGTAGTTCAACGGGTAGAGTCGAAACGGTTCAAAACGTCTTCAACAAAGAGAACCTTGCAAACCTTTTTTGAGACGTCGTTCGCGCAAATTGCATAGTTAGTACTGGAGATGCTTGCTCTCACGGTACTGCGACTCAGACCATCCGCCTCACGCTGTGCATCGAGCGAATTAGAATCTTGCACCAATCTAGGTTCGGTCGACTTGCGAATATAGACCGCACACACTGAGCAGCGATTTTCAAGATTGATCAAGGCGACATGCAACGCTATTCGCAGATTTGGTTGTGGATGAAGTTGTTCTCTCGCTCGTTTTTTGGGTCTTGCTGGAGAAGGCGGATTTCCCCAGTGACCAAACGTGTCACGGTCGCAAAAGAAATTAGCTTGTATTTCAATTTTGAGGCTATTTCCTTTTAGAGAAACGATCATGAAGAAACAAGATGCGTCACTCTCCCACAACCAGTTGATTGCAATGATCCTGCTCTGCAAGAGGGCGTTGCCGATGTTAAGTGTGAAAGGCGGCGCAAAGTGATGACGATTCCTCAGCGCGATGAACTTGTGGACGTCTTAGGTAAGGTTCCTGAACGATGGGAAGTTCTAAATCGAGACAACATGACGGTGCGAGAATCTAAACTCACTCTCTTGGTATTCTATGCTGGCCTTACGGAGTACAGATTTGAATTCTTTTACCGGTTGCAAGACCATCCGCAAGGGTTTGCGTTCGAGGGCCAAGCGTCAGGCCGTAAAGGATTTGCAAAAGTCGGATTTGCTGCTTTCTCTGAAGCGTACCCATTTTGGGTTGAGGCCTATGAACTACATGAATCGCGATGGTTCGAAAATGACTATCTACCGAAACTTGAGCTAGTTTCGAGATTTGAAATCCTTTACCCGGTGAAGTGGCGACTAACGGAACTTGGAACGAATGCATTAAAAGGAACAAGAGATCCTCTGGACGAGATTGAAGGTTACGGCGTCATCTCAAACCGCAAGTTAGTCGATAGATATTCGAATCCTACCTCGGTTCGTGTTGAGAACTTCGATGAGTTGGCAGATGTACTACATCAGCCTGTTGCCGATCCTTGGGAATTGCATTGCAAACGATGCAAGGACAAACACTACACCCATAAAGAAATTGCGGAGGAGTGGAAAGTAAGACACCCCGAATCCAAAGAGACTGTAGCGCAACTAAAGAAACGAAGTGAGAACTACGCTGCCGAGCAAAACCGGAGGGCTAAAGGCTCGTAAAATCCTTTCCTGTGAGGAAATACCCCCTACTAGAAAACCTACTAAACCTGCACGAAATGAAAGTTTTTTGCAGGTTTTTTCGTGCAAAAACTGAGGGCTTCACCCTACTAAATTTTTAGTAGGGAGTGATTTCATTTGTGTACTCCGTAACATCTCTCGCAGTGATGAAAAGAAGCAACCAGTTACACCGGAGATCTAAAATGGTTGATCAAAAATACTACACAATCCAAGAAGCAGCCCAAGTTTTGGCATGCGATGACGAAACGATTCTCGCGCAGATTCATTCGGGCGAGCTGCCAGCGGTGAACATCGCTAAGCGACTTCAATCCAAGCGCCCGACATGGCGAATTGCCGAAGGCGAATTAGGCCGTTGGCTACTCAAAAGAGGCAACGCAGCAAAACAAGAGATTGCGTCAAAGCCGGCCAAGCTGCCAACGCCAAACCAGTTTGGTTAAACGACAAACGTGGCAAGACGGCACCGCGTTCCTCTATCGGCGTGTTCTTTGAGAATGTTTATCTAAGTGATCAAAAGTATGACGATTAAATTCCATCATGCTGCCAACCAACGGTTCGCGGTGCATAGACTGGCAATGGAATACCGAGACGCCGGAATCAGTATTGTTCCACTACGATTGGACGGTAGTAAGGGGCCAGCATTGGGCAGTTGGAAGCCGTACCAGAGTCGTATTGCCAACGATGATGAACTATCGGAATGGTTCTTGCATGGTTGCTATGGTGTTGGGTTAGTTTGTGGACTCATCAGCGGCGGTTTAGAGGTTCTCGATTTTGACGACGGCCGTTTGTTTGAACCGTGGCGACAGCAAGTTAAATCGATCGTTGAACGTCTACCGGTAGTCGAGACCGGTGGCGGCGGATGGCATGTGTTGTTTCGTTGCAACGAGATTGGCGGAAACATCAAGATCGCTTCCGATCCGCAGCGCCGAGAAAGAAAGACTCTCATTGAGACCAGAGGCGAAGGTGGACTCATCGTCGCCGAAGGCAATCCATGTGCTGTGCATAAATCCGGACTGCCGTACGTCCAATACAGTGGCCCGTATCTACCGCAAATACCACGGATCACGCCTGACGAACGTTGCCAACTATGGCGAGCTGCTCGTAAATTCGACTTGCGCGGCGCGGCATTCACCCGCAAGCTTTCCGAGAAATACACTCGCACTACGGTTGCCCATTCCAAATCGGTTCACCCGGTTGTTATGGCGTTCAATAATCGGACGGACTGGGAATCGATCTTACATCCGGCTGGGTGGACTTGCCACGACGGCATCCAATGGACACGACCAGGCAAGCTACATGGCACATCTGCAAAGGTTGTTACATCCGACGATGGCAGTGAGTTGTTGACGGTATTTAGTGGCAATGCTGGCCCGCTATCACCAGATGGTTCCCATCGGACATTGAGCAAGTTCAAGGCGTGGGCTCTTCTCTCATTCGATGGCGACGATCGAGCAGCATTCAAAGCAGCTAGGCGAGAGGTAACAGCGTGAACGACATTGGACAAATCAAGCAAGTGGACGATCCGGACTTGAGGCCGACTCGCATCAAGCCAATCAATATTTGCGACCTGATAACACAAAATCCTGAAATGCGACCTGTCGTAGTTGAGGGTGTCTTACGTCACGGCGAAACTTGCAACATCATCGCATCAACCAAGGTAGGTAAAAGTTTTTTGGGAGGCAACTTGGCATGGTGCATTGCAACTGGCACTCCATGGTTATCCAGAAAAGTCAAGCAAGGCAAAGTACTCATTATCGACAATGAATTGCATACCGAGACTCTCGCAGACCGACTTTACCGGATCAGCGTTGAGATGCAAATTGACTATCGTGAATTTAAAGATTTCGTCGACGTGATCCCGGTTCGCGGGCTAGGGCTCCATATTCACGCGATCGAAAACCGGCTGGAGGAAATCGAGCCAGGAAGTTACACGCTCGCCATTCTTGATGCGCTCTATCGGACACTGCCAGAGGGAACTAGCGAGAATGATAACGCAGCGATGATGGCAATTTACAACAAGCTGGACTACTACGCCAACAAATGGGATTGTGCAATTGGAGTAGTTCATCACGCCAGTAAGGGTTCCCAAGGCGACAAGAACTTGACCGACGTCGGAAGCGGCGCGGGGTCAATCTCTAGGGCTGCAGATACTCACATCGTTATCCGACCGCACGAGGATTCTGAGCTATGCGTGCTCGAGTGTGTCACCCGATCGTTTAAGTCGCCTGAGCCCATTTCGATCAGATTCGATTGGCCGCTCTGGTATGAGGCGAACAAGGATCCGGAACTAAAGAGATCTGGACGCCAAGATAACGATGCGCAAGCGAAAGCCGACAAATTGGATTCACTGGCAATGCTCGAAAAAATACCGCAAATGCCAAAATCAATTCAGCAAAACAAGTTGTTCGAACAATTCGATTTCGGCGTGGGTAAGTCTGGCCGGCTAATCGGCAAGCTGGTGCGAGCTGGCCAAGTCAAGATACGACGCAAAACAAAAAACGGCGGCAAGAGGGCGCTTGTCTTCTACTCGCAAGTGATTCCGGATTCAACCAATGAAAAGACTGGTGATTTCTAATGGACGTTAAAAAACACTGCGTTTTCGGTAATTCCGGAAGTAGTTCCGGAAGTGATTTCGGATCTTTTTGCCGGAATCAGGTAATTCCAGTTCCGCCTATGTAATAGCGGAACGGAATTACATTGATTCCGGAAACTGAACTCTCGTTCACATTGGTGGCAAAAGGAAAAAACACTATGAGTTTTGAAGAACCAAATCATCGCGTCTCGGTAAAAGCGAATCTCGTCGGGATGACGCTGTCAGCGCCGTCGCCAACGTTTGCGCCTGTCGCGACGGAAGAAGCAACTCCGACATTGAGCCTACCATCACACACGACGCGTCAGTGCCCCCACTGTGGCCCCCACAACGCCTCCACTAGCCACCCCCAAGGCCACGAAAGGACGCGTGGGTCCTCGGTACACATTATTCAAACCAAGGGCCGCCAGAACGGCCGCAAGTATGGGCACAGTTTCTATGTTTTGTCCGGATTTTCAGTAACGGATCGCATAATCGAATCAACAGAAAGGAAGCAATACATGGGTGAAAACGCAGGAATGAATCAACTGACGGCGGAACAGCGGCTAGCGGAAATCGCATCGTGCTTGGCGCAGGGAGTCGTTGACTTGCACAAGCAATGGCGAATTGAAACAAGCGCAAAAGAGTTTCCGACTGTCTCGCAAGAGTCGCTTGACTTTCATTTGGACTCAGGGCTCTCTGTGAACTCGGGTTCTATATCGGATCTTTCAAACAATGAAGAGGGAGCAACGGATGTCGTTGAATGTGACTAAAGAGGTAGCCTTGCTTCAGCAG
>JBEICB010000310.1:0-4695 GCA_040373655.1 Pirellula sp.
AACTCCCATATTCGGCACCATCGCAGTCAGATTCCATCACTATCGACGTTTACACAAACCAGCGCCAAGATTTAGGACTTCCAACTTCACTCCCATGGATCGCAGGAGCGATCCACGACATTACTTCATCATCGCCCCAACTCCCATATTCGGCACCATCGCAGTCAGATTCCATCACTATCGGCGTTTACACAAACCAGCGCCAGGATTTAGGACTTCCAACTTCACGCCCATGGATCGCAGGAGCGATCCACGACATTACTTCATCATCGCCCCAACTCTCCCATATTCGGCACCATCGCAGTCAGATACCATCACTATCGGCGTTTACTCAAACCAGCGCCAAGATTTAGGACTTCCAACTTCACTCCCGTGGATCGCAGGAGCGATCCACGACATTGTCGCTGATCGCAGGAGCGATCAGGCCACCCGGCCAGTCTCCTTGGTATAATATGAGTCTCGCTTCCTCTCACTTGTTTATCCACTTTTGAGCTCCCCCACAATGAAGATTCAATGTCCACGTTCCTCGCTCTGGTCTCGATGCTGCGAATCTCTCAAGCCCATCTGCTTGATCGGCGCTGTGACCTGCAACCTAAGTACCCTCGCACTCGCTCAACAGTCGACGATCTCTCCAAAAGCCTCAGAAACCCAACAACCAGGGCTGCGAATTGATGAACTGGGCCTCGATGGCAAAACGCACGCTTGGGCTTGGAGCGACGAAGAAGTCCATGCCGCAGGGACAGGTTTCTGGCCACAGTACCGGGGCCCTTCCGGGGACGGACAAGCTCCCCAAGGATGCGATCCACCCACCGAATGGAACGAAGACAAAAATATCCTCTGGAAACTGAGTATTCCCGGTAAAGCTTGGTCCTCACCCGTAATTTGGGGAGACAAAATTTGGCTTACCAATGCTACCCAAGATGGCCTGACCATGTCGGTACTGGCCGTCGATCGCGAAACCGGAAAAGTCTTGATCGATCGTCCGATCCTCAAGAATGAAGTGACCCAAAAGGACTATCACGAATTCAACTCCTACGGTTCACCCACACCGATCTGCGATGGAAAACACGTCTATGTAACCTTCGGTGCGTACGGCACCGCTGCTTTGAATCCACAAGACGCAAGCGTCGTTTGGGAACGTCGCGACTTGCCCTGCAATCACTATCGAGGTGCCGGTGCTAGTCCCATCCTCTACGGCAATCTGCTCATCTTCGCAATGGATGGCTTTGATACACAATACGTCGTAGCTCTCGATAAACGAACGGGGAAAACCGTTTGGAAACAAGATCGAAACATCGAATATGGAACCGACGACGGAGACTGGAAGAAAGCCTACAGCACCCCGCACATCATCGAAGTCGCAGGCCAACGGCAACTCATTAGCCCAGCAGCCAAAGCGGTAATCGCCTACGATCCGCAAACCGGAAAGCTACTTTGGAAGGTGCGCTATGAGGAGCATTCAAGCGCAATCCGCCCCTTGTTCGACGGAAAACATTTGTTCATTAGCTCGGGCTTTAGCAAAGCCAAACTGTTATCCATCCGTCCAGATGGAATGGGAGACGTCACCGATTCGCACGTTGTCTGGCAAGCGACCCGCGCTATTGGATGCAAGCCATCTCCGGTGTTCCTCGGTGGACGAATCTGCTCCCTGGAAGATCGCGGTGTACTCAGTGCAATGGATCCCGCGTCCGGCGAAGTCGTTTGGCAAAAACGACTCGGTGGGGACTTCAGCAGCTCTCCCGTGGTCGCCGCCGAAAAGCTTTACTGCTTTGACGAACAAGGGCGATCCCATGTGGTGGACGCCGAAGGAAACGTGCTGGCCGAGAACACTCTCGATGCAGGATGTTTGGCATCCCCAGCAATCGTCGGAAATGACTTGATCGTGAGAACACGAACAAGTCTGTACTGCATCGGTAAAAAGTAAAAGCATCGCGATCGATCACCTCCCGCGATGCTTGTCACTGGTTTTACTGGGCTTTGAGAGTCTCTGCTGAAAGTTGAATCCACCAGCAGAGAACCGATCAACAAACCCGCTGACTACTACAGTCCGAACTCGAGTTCGGAGCCAAGTGATTAACCCTTCAAGAGGGTTTCCATCGAAGCGACAAGCGACTTGACCGCATCGACGCTCTTTTGGAAAGCGGCTTTTTCGGAATCGGTCAAAGAGAGTTCGACAATCTTCTCGACGCCGCCCGATCCAAGAATGACCGGAACACCGACATAGTAGCCACCAACGCCGTACTCTTTGTTGCAAAGTGCAGCGACTGGAATCAATCGCTTCTTGTCGCGCACAACAGCTTCGACCATCTGGGCAGTCGCAGCAGCAGGTGCGTAGTACGCCGAACCGGTCTTCAAAAGGGAAACGATCTCAGCACCACCATCGCGAGTTCGTTGAACAATCTCGGCCATCCGTGCATCCGGGATCAGTTGCGAAACAGGAATACCGCCGACACTCGTGCAACTTGCAATCGGAACCATGGTATCCCCGTGGCCACCCATGAGCATGGCGGAAACATCTTCGACGCTCACCCCAAGCTCCATCGCGATGAAAGTACGGTAGCGGGCGGTATCAAGCACCCCAGCTTGGCCAATCACGCGATTCGAAGGGAACCCGAGAACTTGGAAAGCGCGTTGAACCATGGCGTCGAGCGGGTTGCTGACAACGATAACGACGGCGTTCGGACTCGAGGTCTTGACCTGTTCTGCAACGCTCGAAACGATCTTGGCGTTGGTGCTCAACAAGTCATCGCGGCTCATTCCAGGCTTGCGAGCAATCCCAGCGGTGATCACAACAACATCGCTATTTGCGGTATCTTTGTAGTCGTTGGTGCCGGTAATGTTGCTGTCGTAACCCATGATCGGGGAAGCTTGCATCAAGTCGAGAGCTTTTCCACGAGGCATGTTTTCGGTCTGTGGAACGTCCAATAGGACTACGTCCCCGAGTTCCGCAGCTGCGCACCAGTGGGCACAAGTTGCTCCTACGTTTCCTGCTCCAATGATGCTGATTTTCGCGCGTCGCATGCTCTAGCTCACCTTCTGTGAAATGGGTTCGTCGGGGATGATATACTTAACAATGTTCTTCTGGACAAAGAGGGTTCTCGCCAGGAATTTCAGAGCTAGCAGTATCCCCGTAGGATGCAGACCGTCAAGAGTATGATCCAGACCGTCAAGAACCAAACCCCGATAACCTCCCTCCAAAGCTCGCTGCGAGAGGATTCGATTCGAAAGTGCATGAAAATACTATGATTTGGGAACAGAAATCGATCCGACTCGGGCCATACCCCCGGGGATTCCATTTGATCACGCAGCAAATCGAGCGAGCGATTCCCGAACTCAGTCAAGTGCGTATCGGGTGGCTACAGCTGTTTTTGCAGCACACCTCTGCAAGTTTGACGATCAACGAAAACGCCGATCCCGACGTTCGAGTCGATTTCGAAATGGCAATGAACCGCGTCGTCCCAGAGTCACTGCCCTATATTCACACAATCGAAGGCCCGGATGACATGCCAGCCCACATCAAAAGCTCCATGCTCGGAGCAAGTCTGCTGATACCAATCCAAGACGGTCGACTTGCCCTAGGGACTTGGCAAGGCATCTACCTGTGCGAACACCGTGATGCAGCAACTCCCCGCTCGATTGTTTTGACAATGCAAGGAATCAATCGCTAACACAGCACTTGTTGCGAACACAGCAATAGCCGCTCACACAAACGCGAATTGCCGAAGATTAGCTTAGCCGATCCACCAAATCGCTGCTCCAATAAACAGCGCGATCGCGCCGAGGAACGTCAGCGTCCAAACTCCCGAACTGATCGCTTGCTTGCGAATCAAATCCCATCGCTCATGTCGCGTCGCAGCCATAACGATGCTCACGACGATCAAGACAGGAATGGACCAGAGAATATAAACGAGCGATACGGCCATGGAAGTCAGCAAACCATTGATCGTTGAAACATGAAATCGGGGCAACCTATAACAGTCGGTGGCCGTCGCAAAAATTAATCTTGGTCGATCGGTCGCGCTCCAGTTGATTGCAATACGCTGCTCAAATCGATGCGAACCGAATCTCCCCAGAGACCTTCCAAGTCATAATAGGTCCGGTGCTCGTCGTCGAAGAGATGAACAATGATCCCGCCGTAGTCAATGGCGATCCATTGACTCTCGTCATAGCCAGACATCGTCAAGCGGATTTCTCCCCGCTTCTTCAGTTCGCGATCGATCTCTTCGGCGATCGCATGCAACTGCCTGCGGCTAGTCCCCGTAACGATCAGAAAACAGTCAAACACACTGGTCTGCTTGGATAGATCGAGCAGAACGATATGTTGCCCCTTATTCTCAGCGGCAATACGCGCTGCGATCTTGGCGGACTCAATGCTATCTGCGACTGTCTTGGAATTATCTGCCAAGAGAATCGGTTCTGTGGATGCGGTGCTCATGCAGTCTCGATGCGAAAGAAAGGTTGGAATTCCCTAGATTCTACGGCGCATCCCGGATTTTGTCACCTTGGATTCCCTTTCCAACCGCGATTCCCTGCGTTTCCCTGTCTTCTTTGCGTCTTTGCTTCTTTGCGTGAGCCCCCCCCGGCCAAACAATCCCTCACGCCCGCTCCGCTCAAGACGCTAAGATCGCAAAGGAAAATCCAAAGACGGGAGTGCATAAAACTGCTCGCAACAGCCCCGTCTGTCTTCTTTGGGTC
>JBEICB010000385.1:0-2705 GCA_040373655.1 Pirellula sp.
CGCCCGAAGATATCAGCGTCGAGGCACTCACGGCCAAACATACAACGACCCGCATCACCGTCAATCCTCAAAGAAAGATTGATTGGAATGCGAGAACATGGAAGGGCTACAAACAAGGCCTATCGGTCGATGAGGATCAAATCATCCAAACCATCAACGGCGTGGTTCTATCCGGTGGATTTCAACAGGGTGATAAGCTACCAGACAATCAACCTATTGTAGTTCAATCCGTAGGTCGCTTCTCGGGTAGCCAACAGGAATTGAATTTCAACATCAATGAACTCCAACCGATTACAGGAAATACCTCAAGCCCGAACTCCAGTGGTAGTGTGGAACTCAGGGGTTCGAGTACTTATGGCGGTCTAGCTGAAGTAGATATCGAAAATAGTTCTAAGCTTGACCTGCAAATCGGCTCGATTGATTACTCTGTGCTCACTAAAAGTATCATTGTAAGCCAACCAATCATCACACCTATCCTACCGGCAGGAATTTCTAATGGTTTCAGTTTGGGATCCACAACAGGGATCCCAGAGGATGGCATGATCAATATCCGAAACACGTGGACGGACGATTCCCTCGCTAACCCAACGCTACTGATCACTGGTTCTCTCACCACCAACCGTGGTTTTGTGAATCTCGTCAATCTAGCAGGAGATATCGCCACCACGGTCATTCCAACGAATGGCTCTGCTATCACGGCATCTATTGTCAACCTGCAAGCCAGCGGAGACATCGGCACTCACAACACAGCAGACTCGGCCAAATATCCAATCGCTATAAATCTAAATCAATCTCAGTACATTGGTAGTGCCTTGAATGCTGACTCCAAAAAAGCAGTTACGCTCTCCGTTCGTGCGGAACTACCCGCGGACTCCTCGAGCTATTCTGGTATCGAGCGATTGATAGGTGATTCGGTAATCCTCGAATTATTGCCTAGCACAACTTCAGGCCCTATTACCTATCGCATTGGCAATGATTCGTCCACTCAGGACGCAATGCCTCATCTGATATCGGCAAAGAACGGGATTACCATCATTGGACTTGATGCCTCCCGCAACCCTGCCAACGCGAATTCACCTTTGGTGTCCATCGATGCACAAATGGTAAACGACGGATACCTGAAAGTTGAAACCAATGGAGACATCAAACTTCATTCAAATTTGCAAGATTTCTCAACCGGCGAATTACAGAAACTGCGGGTGGACCGAATCCTATCCGCGGCAGGAAACATCGACCTTGATTTCCCGGTGGTCGTAGAAGTCAGCAACGTTATACAAACCAGTCGCACTCATCAAGTCACCCTCCATGGTTCTGGCGATCTACGAGCCGAGTCCGAATCCGACACTCATCCAATCCTGATTACTGGGACTTTGAAATTCGATGGCGAAGGTGGCGTTGGAACAGTTGAACATTTGACGATCGTAAACGTAGGATCGGTTTCCGGCGACAACGTAGGAGGATCGATTCACCTGCTTAACCAAGGCGACCTCGAAGTAAACGAGTTCACGCTCACCGATGGGGATCATCTGGAACTGGTCAGTAGTGGTATCATCATTGTGGCCGGGGCGGTCACACTTAGCGGAGGCGGAAACCTTACATTGGCTGCCCAAGGTTCTGCGACGAATACTCAGCTTATCTTCCCAATCGAAGACAACGCAAAGAACCTCCCATTCAGCTTGATTGTCGATGCCCCAATCGTTGGCGACGGGGGGAATATCAATCTCATCGGAGCCCATGGCGTTCGATTGGAGCCGATTTATAGCATCCAAGAGGGAAGCTTTAACTACAGCAATGCCAAGTTGGATGCACAAAGCCGTGGCGGTTGGATTGCCCCCCTGGCAATCAACAGCGTCAATGAGTGGGTTAAATCTCAACTGAGAAACAGTTCGACTTCTTACTCCGAAATTTGGGCAGGCGGTTCAGACTCGCAACAAGAAGGAAGTTGGAGATGGACCGAAGGACCTTCGACAGGCAAGCAAGCCAGTGGGTCAAGAGGGATCGAGTTCTACTACGAAACCTTAGATGACAAATTCAAATACGATCCTTTCTCAACAATCGTTGATGGGAAATGGAACTCGAATGAGCCAAACAACTACTACAACAATGAGGACAATCTAACGATCATCCATAATCCCACAGTCGACGGGAAGTGGAACGACAACAATAGTGGCATTACCATGACCGGCTACGTGCTGCAGCTACCTACCGTGCGATCGACCGGGACAGGACAAATCTTCGTTAGCTCTGGAACCCTGATTAACCAACTCAACGAAGTCAAGGTCGGCAAAGACGCCAAGACAATCTATATGACGGCAGGTTCCGCAATCACCAGCGATGGTGGTAATATCGTTTTACTCTCGACGGGTGATGTGTTCCTCGGGACTCTCGAAACACAGGCTAGCGTCGACGAACCTAACAAAGAATCTGTTTTGGTGGTTGCCGATTACCGGGGAGTCGATGGGAGCCTGCCGAGTGGGAATGGTCGAATCATCAATAATCTTGCGAGCACTTTGGTCAACATAGTTGCCGATGAAACCATCTTGTCCGCAGGCGGCATCAACGAATCGGCAACTTCATCTGTTGCGTGGACCGGAGTTGGTCAAAAGTCAAATCCAATCGCAACTCAAGTCGACAAGTTGGCAGCAAGTTCATACCTAGGTGGAATCTACGTCGAAAACTTGGGTGATTTGACGATCGGTCAGTCC
>JBEICB010000133.1:0-12547 GCA_040373655.1 Pirellula sp.
CCGACGGGGGATCGCAGGAGCGATCCGCGACAATCAGACCGACGGAGGGATCGCAGGAGCGATCCGCGACAATCAGACCGACGGGGGATCGCAGGAGCGATCCGCGACAATCAGACCGACGGGGGATCGCAGGAGCATTAACGCTATTCAGTACTGACTTTAATCGGCTTCTGCGATGCCCACCAACGATTCAGTGCTATCAAGCTGAATATCCCCAATGCAACCCAAACGCAACAGAAGCCAGCAATTCGCCACTGATCGATCTTCTCTCCGTCAATAAAGGCCCCGATGGCAAACTGAATAGATGGGCCAACATATTGCAACATCCCCATCACCGCTAATGGAACTTGCTTGGATGCCGAAGCGAACAGCAACAGTGGAACCGTAGTCACTGGGCCTCCTAGCGCGAGAAGCGCAGCGGTATCCCAAGTATAAATCTGCTCGGATTCCAGTACTGCATGCGTAAGATAGCCCATGGCGATAGGTGCAAGAATTGCTGTCTCCATCCCTAATCCAGAAACGGCGGATAACTTGGTCTGCTTTTTGACTACACCATACGCAGAAAACGAAGATGCAAGAACTACGGAAACCCATAACCGTTCGCTAGAAACGGCGCTCAAACATAGTCCTACCGCGGCAATACCCACAGCCAGCCATTGCCATCGTTCGAGGTGTTCGTGGAATAAAACGACCCCAAGTACCACACTAAAGAGTGGGTTCATGAAGTAACCCAAGCTGCTATCGACCACCGCTTGGTTATGCACGGCCCAAATAAACACTAACCAGTTAATACTGATTAGAACTGCAGCCAAGGCTGCCAGCGCAATCCGTTTAGGATTCGCCAACGTCTCGCGTACTTCGCGCCATTGGCCCAAAAAACTCACGCACAAAACCAAAGTCGCTAGTGACCAAAGGATCCGATGGCCTATGATTTCCACCGGATCATCAACGTGTTCTAGCAACTTCCAATACAGTGGAAAAATACCCCAGAGGATAAATGCCGCCAGGGCTTGTAAGTAATACAAACTATTTCCCCATTTGATCGGCTAAATGGCCAGCTTGATAAATACTTCGCAAAGCCTCTAGTACTCCGGCGATATGCACTGCTACCGCTCGAGCCTGCTTGTCGGTGTAGTAAAAATCTCCCGTCAGACTTTCTATATTCCCGTCGAATATGATGCCAACCATCGCCCCGTCTCGAGAGACGACGGGAGAACCGGAGTTGCCACCGATAATGTCGGCAGTACAGACGAAGTTAAATGGCGTATTCGCATTGAGCTTTTCCTTGGCTACATGCCAACTCTTGGGCAACACCCAAGGATCTTTGGTCAGGTGTGAGGATTCGTGTTCGAAAGCTCCACCGAGCTTCGTGTGGGCTGGAATCTGCTTGCCATCACTCTCATAACCGGCAACAGCCCCATACGAGAGTCGCAGAGTAAACGTCGCGTCGGGATAGACGCTATCGCCACCGACCGCAAACTTCGCTTCCGTGACTTTCGCATACGCTTGCCGCTCTTGTTCATCAATCGCTTCGGTCATCTCTCTGACTTTCCGGTACTCTGTCTCCATCGAGCGTACAAGCTGCACCAAGGGGTCTTGCGAGTTCTTCACTCCATCCAATCCCGACGCTGCAAGCTCTTTTCGTCCTTGAGCGGTCATCAGTTTGGTACCGGCAATCAGTTCAGAAGCTCTCGCACGGGGGCTTTTCCCTGCCAATGCTGCAAGCACGAATGGGTCGTTACCTCCGCGATCCTCCATCAAACGAGAGAGCTCATCGGCTAACAAAACTCGCTCCAAATCGTCATAGACGGGAACTTCTGAGAACAACTCTTGCTCGAGCGATTGCCTCGCCGAATCGCGAAACTCACGAAGTCTCTCCGCGCTGGGTTTCTTGTCTTCGCTAGCCATCAAAACCAGCTTCTCGGCAAATCCATACAACTGAGTTCGAAGCGATGCGGACTTGAGCAATCCATCTTTTCGCTTGCTTTGGATCTCACGAATGGTGTCCCAAGCTTTCCCGAGTGATGCCAACTTCGGGTCTGCTGCGAGCTTTTCAAACAACTCTTTCTCTGCTTGACGCTTCGAAGCGACAAACGTTGGATCTTGGATGCCGGCTAACATACCTGTGTAAGCTTTGCGAGAGTTTTGAACTCCAAACAAATCGTCCCTACCACGGCGAGTCTGCTCGGGACCGGCCAATCCGTATTGCTGAAGTGCAATCTCGCGGCGTCGAAGTTGATTCATTGTGCGAGGCAAACCAACATCCCGTTGATACTCCACGGCATCCGAAGTCAATATACGACGGGTTCTCCCGGGATTCCCCGATACGAATACCAAATCTCCTTCTGTCGCACCGCTTGGATCCATCTTCAAGAAATGATCGATCTTGGCGGGTTTGCCGTTCTCGTACACACGAAACAAAGTCACATCGAGGCAGTATCGAGGATACTCGAAGTTATCTGCGTCTCCTCCAAAGAATGCGCTTTGAGCTTCCGGAGCCCAAACCAATCGTACATCTGTGTACTTCTTGTATCGGTATAGATGATAACGTCCACCGCCATACAACGTGACAACGTCGCTCCGCAGACCTGTTTGATCCAACGATTCTTTTTCAATCTGCGCCATAGCAGCCTGCCGAGCTTTAAACGCTTCAGCCGGTGCCATCTCCGCTTTGACTGCTTCATTCACTCTTGCAGTGACGTCTTGAATGCTGATGAGCTGATTCAATTCCAAATCCGTCGCTGGAATCTCGTCCTCCATGGTCTTCGCGAGGAAACCATCTTCGTTGTAGTTGTGTTCCGCAGTGGATAGTTTGAACAACGTATCTGAGGCAACGTGATGATTCGTTAGCACTAAACCGTTCGACGATACAAATGAAGCCGAACCTCCGGAATTGAATCGAACGCTCGAAAGCATTAAATGATCGACCCATTCCTGGTTCGTTTCGAACTTATACGTCTCCTTCAACTGTTTCTTGGGCAATGCATTAAACAGCCACATCCCCTCGTCGGCTTGCGTCACCGATGGAAACGACAATGTCGTCGCGAAAGCAGAACATGCCGCCGCGCACAGCGTACGCTGGAGTGCTTTAGAGACTTGACGTACACGTTGGGAATACGATCCACGGGAACCAATTCGAGTTCTTCTCATCGTCGCCACCTGCGTTACCTCGGGATGAAAGCTTGGAAAGAGTTATCAAACGTCTGGCGCAAAACAATCGTCCAGCCGTGAGTCCAGCGACTCTGGAACCCAAGCATCATAGCTACTGGACAAGAAACTTCCGAGGGGTTGTGACCCTGGGGAAGTAGCTATTTCGCAGTCGGATCCTGCGAAGTTTCGGGAGACATATCTTTGGGAACAGGATCGTGCCCATGGTCCTTCGTAGAATTCATTACCGCTCGCGCGCCTTCGACTTCGAGCTTTACCTGATTCGGTCCCTTGGGATCAACTCGCATAACTAAGCCGCTGGTGGCATAAGAAGCATGCTTGCGATTGACAACACCCATGGTGCTCGGCCGGTAGTTCTTGATCTCCTCAACTTGGATGAATTGCACAATAACAACCTGATGATCACCTGCAACCGCCCCATCGTTGTTCTCAAAAGTCGTCAACGAAAAGCGACCATCCTGATCGATCGTTCCGCGTGCCTGCGATCCTGTCCGCAAGGACTTGGTCTCCACAGTTCCGACTTTGACATGTGATCCGTCTTTGAAGACAACAATACCCTCGACAGGGTAGGTCTTTTCCCGACCTGAACCGCAACCGACGAAGCTGAGAATTCCAATAAAAATACAGATCTGAAGCCGATGAGACTTGCGACCACTCATAAATCTAGCCTCACTCGGGTGACGATACATCCAACCCGTCATTGCGGTTACAAAGGCGGCCAAGCGTATCGGTATCAATGCTTGAACTGATCGATCGAACTCCGCCATCAGCGAATGCAAATTGGCAATACCCACCGTGCCAACTCCCCCACTGAACCAACTCATTACCGACTGCCCTCGGGTCTTTGGCGATCGGAACCGTCGGACCACCGATTCGAGCGAAGTTGTAGAGATTATCCCCATTGAAAATAAAAGCATCTTCCGGCGATTGCTTGAGCTTGCCCATCGGAACGTGCATCTCTCCGACCAAGATCGTATTGCTCAATCCGTCGAAGACTTGCTTGGGTCCTATCCGGTCCAACCAGTTGATCGGTTTGCCATTCACACAGTTTGGTCGACTCGAGATGATAATCCCTGTTCCATTCCCGCCGTAATAAAAATCGGTTGGTAAACCGGCTGATCCGGGAGACAAGTCTCCGTGATTCGCTCCGTAATCCCCCACCGCTCCTGTTACACTTCCACCAGAATTGAAAATCGGGTACTGGCAACCACAAGGCAACGTCACCCATCGCGTCGCACCGGTGACCAAGTTCCCCAAACCGACCATGTCTGAACCCGAACGCCGGCTCGGGCAAGCGTACGCGGGGAGAGAACGGGTTCGAACTTCTTCAGGATGATCCCCGTACCGAATCGAGTAATCCCACTGCTGTTCGAGCGACAAAGCTTCCATATACGGCATAATCCGCACAAGCCACGTGGTTTCACTTCCACCGCAATCCCCTGAAGTCGGATCTCCCGGCCTGGGTTGGTATCGAGCAGGGGGATAACATTTGTTGGCCAACTGAAAATTATCCGTTGCCAACGCGATTTGATGGAGATTGTTCTTACAACTCATCGACCGGGCCGCCTCCCGGGCGGCTTGCACGGCCGGCAACAAAAGTCCGACCAGGACGCCGATAATAGCGATCACCACCAAAAGCTCCACAAGGGTAAACCCGCTACGGGGGCGGCGCAGCACTCTTAGACTTTTACTTTGATCGTTTTTCATCGATTCCCCCAAGGAACTAGTGCCGTACTTTTTGCGTCTGAATCTTCGCGGATTGGCTTTTCTCCATTATCGGTCGGATGCAGTTCGCTGGCAAACTAGAAATACAGCTCCCGTCAGGATTTCCTCTTCAATCCGATTGACAAAACGTCGCTCGCGACAAATGCTAAAAGAGTTGCTTTTGCAATCGTTATGAACCTAGAGGAGGCATGCATCGTAGTCCCTCGGGGGTATGGCGTATCTTTTCGGCGGGAACCTTTCTGAGCAAACCAAGGCAAAATGGCAGGAAAAGTCGTTCCAGAGCTCGAAAACGTACTTCACCACGATTTTTGTCCTTGGGCAAACCCCTACGTGTATTGGCTCAAAAAGCCGATTGGCTGGGTGACACTAGCCCTCCTAACGTCTTTATTACTAGGCATTTACGTCAGCCCTCAAGCATTTCTTGCCGCCGCTGGGATCGCTGGAGTGGCTCTGATAGGTTCCCTCTGGCCTTGGATCTCCACTCTTGGAATCTCAGGCAACCTCACTTGGAACACCCAACGTAGTTCAGAGGGTCAACCGATCGAAACCACCCTGACGCTGGTCAATCGCTGGCCATGGCCCCTCTGGGGATTTTCCTTGGAAATCGACCCTCAAATGCACCCCGCTGATTGGCCGACGTCCAAAGTGAGCATGAAGCGAATCGCTCCGTTGTCGCAAACGGTTTTTCGTTGGGAAACCATTCCCCGTGCGCGCGGTCAGTACCCGTCCGCTGGCGTTACCCTTCATACCGCTTTCCCCTTCGGAATTTGGACTTCGAGCCGCCAAATCCTTGTCCCTGCCCCCTTGCTGGTCGGGCCTCACATTACACGACTTGTGGACGTCCCATCCGACCTGCGATGTGTGCAGACGGGAGCAGGAAGTCTTTGCGATCGATGCGGTGACGATGGAGACTGGACTGGAGTGCGGCCCTATCGTCCGGGGGATTCACTTCGCCAAGTCCATTGGCCGCAAACCGCCCGCCGCGATTCCTTAGTGGTCTTTGAACGACAAGCATCCGCGAATCCCTCCGTGCGCATCGCGTTCGATGCGGCTTCGGCGCTCGATGCGACACGGGAGGAACGCGATGCGATGGTAAGACTCCTCGCAAGTCTTTGCCTACATTTTCAAAACCACCATTGGAGCGTGTGGGCATCGCTTGAACCCCAAACCAATGAACGTATTTCTACCACCAACCGTATCGCGTTCCTCGATCGCCTGGCTCTTTGGCGATTGGCTGATTGGCAACCGGAACCCTTTTCCGAAACCGCATCGGCTTATCCAGTTACTCCCGACTGCCTCTTGGTCATTCGGTGCAATAACAGCAAAACAAGCACAAGCAGATCGTTTTTTGAAGAATCTCCAAGCCCGACAGCCATTTTTGAGGTTCGAACCGGACCGGATGATGATGCGGCCTCACCAGGAACATCGAGTCCACGAACATACGAACTAGCAATCGCTGGGGATTGGGACGCTGTTGTACAAAACGCTTGGCGAGACTTCTGCAAAGGTGTCTCGTTTCGATCCTCCCCGGGGCAAACGCCCTCTGCGGTAACATCGCCTGTATTAACGATGGCAACTTCTAACGCGGAAGATATTTTACTGGCCAATTCCAACAACGTCGCGACAGGGGGCTTGCCGTGAACGCACTTCCCCAAGCCTCTGCATGCTCAGCGAACCACCAAAAACAACGCAGCAATCTCGCTCCCACAGAGTCCGATCGACGTCCTATCGGTACGTTAATCCTCGCACTCCTCGCAAGTTTCTGCATTAGTTTACTTCGATACTCTGGTACTTCGGATCCTGTTTGGCTCATCGCCGAAGTTACCCTCATGAGTTTGATCAGTTGTGCGGTTGCTTTTAGTTATCCGGCGTTTCAAGCCAATCGCAATTCCTTATCGGCCGGTGCGAGATCTCTAGGCAACCTACTATCTGCCCGGCGACTCGAAATCACACTCGGAATCTTCATGGTGATCACACCTTGGGTATCCCGCTGGCTCCTGGTTCGCTTCTTCGGTAGTAACGGAGAAGCCAACGAATTGATCGCCCTTGCAATGCTGCAATATGGTGGTCTATGGCAAGCTGCATTCGCGAGGAGTGCACGCCAAGAGTGGCTCTCATTTTTGATCAGCTGCTTCTTGGTCTTGTTCGGACTGACTAGTTCCGACCGCTCGGGAATGATTCAAGTCGTTATTCCATTTACGTTGCTGGCAAGTTGGTGGTTAATGGCTCGCTACTGGGAACAGATCGAGGAAGGATACCTCGTCTCGCAAAGCGTTTCAGTGCTACCAGTACGGCTGTCGATGTTGACGTTCTTCGGCCTAATCGCTCTTGCTGCTGTGACTTGGGGATGGTGGAATCGAGACGCAGCGAACCGCCTCGATGGATTTATGCCAACATCCGGGGGGAATCAGCAAGCTGAGAATTGGGCGAGACAAGGTGTCGGCGATGGAGATATGCTCATAGCCGCTCAAGACGAAGCTTTCACATTCGGCCCCGTCGACAGCGAACTATTTCTGGAATCAGAAGTTCCGTCCATGTACGACTTGGCCAATGATATCTATGGTGAAGCGGCCCCAAAACAGCGTAAATATGCACGCGCCATCTCATTGAATGACTCTGTACAAGAGATGGAGAAAGAGGGGACTGAAAGCAAAAAGAATAGCAAAGAGTTCTCAGCGGTACGTCAACCCAAAGGATCCTTGAAGTCGTTCAAGCCCAAAGGCAATTCTTCAAGGGCGGTAGCTTATGTGATTGGCGAAGCCCCCCAATGGCTGCGCCTCGAGTCTTACGATCGTTTAGAGGAAAATACTTGGACCCAATCCACCGAGACGGTGGTCCCACGTGCATCGAGGCACCCTAGCCTTGTGATGATTCGAGAGAAGCCATGGATGGAAGTCCAATCACCTTCCAGGGACCTTGTCTATCCAGTCCGTGATCGGTTGGCTGTGAAACTCATCAATCTCAAGTCCCCACGATTGCTTACGCCTTCTCTGGTGACCCATGTGCACATCGATAAAATCGATCAAGAAGACTTTTTTTCTTGGATGGGTGACGGACAACTCATGATGCCTAACCGCGAATTTGTTCCCCAGCTAACTGTCGTTCACCAACTGATCCAGACACCCCAACTGCATCCTCTGCGGTCAGCAAAATCGGGTTACAGTTCCATTGCTCACGGCAAACAAGCTCACCAGCGGGAGAACGACAGCGAGAAGGTGAAAGTTAACCTTTGGTTGGGTCGATACCTGCAACTGCCTGATCATCACCTAGTTTCTTCCAATGCCGTGTCGAGCTTTCTAGCGCAACTCCAACATCAAACACCATCGGATGCAACCGATTGGCAGCGTATCGAATCGTTAGTTCGCTCATTGCGAACCTTTGTAGTGGATCCAAATGCTGCGATGGGGGCCATTGAGCAATTACGGAACGGGACTGAAGTCGATTTCGATGTAGTCGATGAAGTCCTAAGCAGTCGCAAGGGTTCCGACTATTTGATCGCATCCGCCGCAGTTGTATTGATTCGACAGATGGGGATCCCAGCAAGGCTGAGCACTGGGTTCTTTGTGAGCCCTGATCGATTTGATCGCAAATCAGGTCAGACCGAAGTTCTACCTGAAGATCTTCATACATGGGCAGAAGTCTATGTGCATGGGGTATGGATCCCTATCGAGCCTACAGGAACTTACCCGATCCCACGAGAGCACCGCACCTGGCAACAATGGGCCATCGAGATGGTATGGGCCTGCCGTGACCTGATTCGTTTGCATCCATTTGTATTCGCAGCTTCTGTCTTCTCCCTTGCGTTGCTTATTTGGCTTCGTCGACGAATTGCAACACTTGCTCTTAGTATTTCTTCTCTCATCGTATTACTCATTCCAACTTTTTGGATCTCGCCAGAGAAACGTTTGAGATTTTGCCTATGGTTCCTCCGTTGGCGGATGTGGTTCCAAGGCGAAAGAATCGATCGAAGCAAGACGCTCAGCCAGTGGCTAAGGGAACAGCTGAAAGGTGTAGGCGGCGCAACCAATGATGGATTCATACGTCTTGTGCATCGCGTCGCCTACGGCCCCGAGCGCCTCCGATGCATCGAGCCCGAGAACAATGCACTGGTCACCTCCGTCCTACGGAATGTGATCCTCTCGAGTATGCGCTCGGCCGTAACACCTTGAAACCGAACCAGAAAACACTATGCATAGCGACAGCCGATCGACCACCTCAGACGCCAACTTGACGACCAAGTCGGAAAACAACAGTGAAGCCCAGCCGATGGCAGCTACGAAGATACAACCTCTGGTTGATGGATTGCGCCGGGAATTGAATCGTGTCTTGCTAGGTAAACCTCAGGTCGTGGAGTACTTGCTCGCAAGTCTATTAGCTCGCGGTCACGTTCTCTTTGATGATCTTCCCGGTTTGGGAAAAACGACGCTAGCGAAAGGATTAGCTCGCAGTGTTGGGGGGAAATTCATGCGGGTTCAGTGCACGCCGGATTTGCTACCTAGCGATGTGACTGGCTTTAATATACTCAATCAAAAGACTCGGGAATTTGAATTTCGTGCTGGTCCCATCTTCTCGGATATTCTCCTGGCGGACGAAATCAACCGAGCAACGCCGCGCACGCAAAGCGCATTGTTTGAAGCCATGGCAGAGCGACAAGTTACTATCGATGGAATCCCGCAAGCACTCAGCACGACGTTTCTCGTTCTCGCAACACAAAACCCGATCGAAAGCGTAGGAGCTTATCCACTCCCCGAAGCCCAGCTCGATCGTTTCACAATGAAACTTCGTATCGGTTACCCAGATCGTGCAAGCGAATTGGAGTTACTGGCAAGAACCAGTAGCGCAACGGATGAAGTCCAAGCGGAACAGGTACTAGGTCCGGGTGAACTTGGTCAACTGCAGCGATCCGTCACACAAGTAGCCGTTGAAAAGCCAGTCAGAGAATACTTGCTCGATCTCGCTGAAGCCACTCGCCGAAGTCGCCACTTCCCACTCGGATTAAGCCCCCGCGGTTTGTTGCAATGGCAACGCGTTTCCCAAGCTTACGCGTTGCTACAAGAACGAACATTTGTAGTACCTGAAGATATCCAAGCCGTAGCAATTCCTGTGCTTAGCATTCGCTTAACCAGCGGTGCATCCACTGCAGAACCGGCAATTGCTTCAATCCTAAACGAGGTCACCGTTCCGATACTTTAGTTTTATTCAATTGCTTTACACAGTGCGACACTACGCGCAAGCGAGAATAGGAATCAACACAATGCGATCTTGTCGACGATCTATCTGTGGACTCGTTCGTACCTTTCTCTTGCTACTCTGCTTAGTTAGCGGGTGCTCTTCTCGACCTTCTACGGAGACCACCGTGCCGATTCAGGTCGAAGGATCCGAAGCAGACCATGAACATGACCATGATCATGAACATTTTCCATCCCATTGGCCGGGTGATATTTTCCGAGCATCCGAACGTCTCAACGGGTTATTGCAAGGTTCTTTACCGGCCAATGAGGGGATATCTGCGATACGAGAAATGGCAGACCTACTGAAGTGGTTACCGGTGCTTGCCGCCGACAGCGACCTGAGTCGCGAGGACTTCTACCGTATTGATGCTTGGTCCACCGAATGGACGAAAATTGTAACTCAGCACGTTGAGCAACAAGGAGACATCGGAAACTTTCCGAAAGTGGAATCGTTACAACAAATGGTAGATAAGTTGAGTGATGTTTGTCGTAAGGAGCAGGATCGTCTACGAGCGATGCAGCCCGTAGAACCTTCTACCGCAACGGATTCACAAATCGGCCCCCAATAAAACAGAAAGAGCTCGTCCATGGACATCCTGATTTGGGGTGGAATGACTCGAATGGTACAAGCGTTGGTGGCGGCTAGCCCCACGATTGTGGTCGGTTGGTTAGTTGCTGCTGTCTTCGAGAGAATATTAGGACGAGAGGGAACGTACAAGTTATTCGGTGGAAACACATGGAGACAGTTGCCCCAAGCTTGGGCTCTTGGAATGCTTTTGCCAGTCTGTTCGCTGGGTGTCTTACCAGTCATGCAACAAATGCGGCGCAGCGGGATATCCGGAGGCACGATTCTTGCGTTCGGTTTGACTGCCCCTCTCTTCAATCCGATCTCGGTGCTTTACGGACTGACACTCAGCGACCCCCGAGCAATTTTTGCCTTTTGCATTTGCTCGTTGACATTGATCACCATTCTTGGAATCCTTTGGGATCGACTCTTTCCAAACAGTCAACTCCCAGTGGAATCGATTACCAAGACCCCGTACGGGTTGCGTCGGATAGCGGCTGTTGCATTATCGATGGTGCAACAAGCCTTTAGCGCATCGACTCTTTACATGCTACTTGCATTATTAGGTGTTGGCATTCTTAGCATGCTTTTACCAGCTGGAGTTCTTCAACGTGCCGCAGGGATCGATGATCCACTGGCACCCTTGACGATGAGTGCCGTAGCAACCCTGGCATACATCACGCCGATGACCGCGATTGTTCAAGTCGCATCCATGTTTCAGCATGGAAATTCCGTAGCTGCCGCCTTTGCACTTTTGACATTGGGAACCGGCGTCAATCTTGGAATGCTTGCGTGGATCGCCCGACATTACCGATGGAAACCCGCGATTCTATGGCTCGGCTGCCTCGTGGCCATTGTATTGGCGATGAGCTACGGTTTGGATCGACCACTTCGTCCAAAAGGGATCGAAGCTGCGGATCACACCCATGCCTTCGATACCTACTGCAATCCGTTTTCCGCTGGTGAGGGAGATCTTTGGGCCAGCGCAAAGCGTGTCGTCAGCGAAACCGCAACTCCTGCAGAAATCGTCGCCTTGGGAATATTGGGGTTCTGCTTGTCGATCGGTGGATTGTTTTACTTTCTTGATCCTAGCCAAAGATCCATGAATTGGCTGTTAGCAGCACCGATACAGGCTAAGACCTCTCGCGATATCGTCCTTCCAAATTCCGCCATTGCAGCAGTGAGCCTTTTCGGATTAATCGCTGCGAGCGTTGCCGGATGTTTTTTGTACTACCCGCCCGTAAACGAGATCCGCAAAGAGATGCACGCAAACGAAGCTGAAATGTTCGGCTCGTACCAACGGGGTGAATGGGACAAACTGGAGTATTGGATTCCTATCCAAGAGGACTGGGCTCACAAGCTAAAAGTCAGCGCCACCCTACGAGGCAAACCTCTCGACCGTTACGAAGAGATGAAGTTACAGGTCTACAAAAGCAAATTGGAATTACTTGAACACGCCGCAGAAGATCGAGATCTAGAGGAAGCCCGCGACTTCGGAAGACAAATGTCTGTGGCTTTTCGAAGACTTAAAGAAGCCCTCTCGCAAACACGCTAAGGTACCAAGTGTTTTGGAAAATTGAGCCCGCGACCGGTGGCACTGAAGGTAGCCATCCGCTGACAAGCGGTGGCTACAGTATGTGAGCGGTGGCGCTGAAGGTAGCCATCCGCTGCCAAGCGGTGGATGTTGCCAGGAAAATCTCCACCGTCTGGCGAGCGGTGGCTACGGTATGCGAGCGGTGGCTACTGTACGCGAGCGGTGGCGCTGAAGGTAGCCATCCGCTGCCAAGCGGTGGATGTTGCCAGGAAAATCTCCACCGTCTGGCGAGCGGTGGCTACGGTATGCGAGCGGTGGCTACGG
>JBEICB010000401.1:0-2249 GCA_040373655.1 Pirellula sp.
ATCTCTTTGGGCGGCTGAGATTGCAGGTGCTCTGCGAAAACTACCAGCATCAAAACGAGAACTTTGGAGAAAATTGATGGCGTGATTGGCATTGAACATCCTCTCAAGGAAAACTCAGAGTCTGCAGGTCGTAAGCTTTCGACGCACGATCCAGTGTACCATCTGCGGTGGAGTATTACCCCGCGCGACAAAAGCGCGAGTTTTGGAGCCTCTTTTCCATAACCGGCAGGTCACACCCGCAAACTCTTGGGCGTCTAGGTTTCCCTAGGCCGACGATTTTATGAGGTTTTTGCATCGCTACGGTGCGCTATGGTCGCTTTTTCTCTACTTAATAACCCGCGAAACGCATAAAACACAAATTACCACCGGGTTATTGCCGGCGCGATGGAGGCGCGAAAGCTTCGAAGGATTGAATGATGCGATGGCGAAATTGGCAGGCATCGATTCCACGAACTTAATTGGCACCCACTAGTCCATTTGCATCAGGGGCGGGCCTAAGCTCAAACTGGTCGGCTACGCTACGGCGGCCGAATCGACGCAACATAGCAGCCAAATCGTCATAATCGAGATGCTCTTCGCGAACCGTTCGCTCGACCTCTGGACGCGCGATGCTGGGAATTCGAACCGAAAAAAAAGGCCACAATTCCTGCGAACGATAGACCTTGTTCACATCGGGAAATGGAACCAAAGGGGCAACTCGGTTCTGGTCCTTGAACGCGTCGGTGTAACGCATGGTCCAACCGTCTGAATCGCGACTGAGAACGAGCATAGGGAGCCTACCCAACACAAGTACAAAAATAGCATTGTTGGAGCGGTCAACTGCTTCAGTGCCACGCCCTGAAGATACACCGCGGAAAAATCGCAAGACTTTGTCAAGCATCTGTGGGTTCTCCTTTAAGCGTTTTTCGAAACTGTTCGGTACGGTAATCGAGCAATCGGCAGATCCAAGTCCGTCGCTTTGGCGAAATCAACCGAGCAAACTCTCCTTTGAGCAAGATCTCAATCAAATCTACAGGTTCGGAGTCGATACCTGCCAGTATGTCAAAATCCGCTTTCGTTGTCGGATAACGGTTGAGAACGGAGTCCAACAACGCAAAGTGGTTCACACGCCCCTGGCATGCCGCCCCGATTTTCGAGTATGACTCACGGCAGTATTTGCGAATTTGGTCGGTTGGACATCGCCCGCTACTCTCCATTTTAGACAACCGTTCCTCCGAGTGGTTCCAAAAAAGAGCTCTAGCTGTATCGAATATGGGGCTAAATCGGGAACTCTGCCGACCTGTATGGTCGCAGATGACGCCCCAATTGAAGAAATGGCGGTCGTTGTTACCGATTAAAGCGTCAAAAGCAAGCATTCTGTGGAATTTCTGTAGAATCAGCTCTGCGGTAGCGGGGAGCATCGCCCGGATCGATGCCGCAACAAAATCGTAATCGAAGAACTCTGGCGACTTGCCTTCGTCTTCGACCCCTTGCACAAATGCTTTGTCGTGATCTTCCAAGTACGAAGCAAAAATATCCGCGCCATGCAAAAGATACTCGCTTCCTTTCAAGAAGTATCGGCTAAAAAAACGCACTTGTCCTCGGATATGCATAATCCGAGAGTCAGCAATATCCATCATTAGGGACTGGCCGAGCCGAGTAATCAGATGTTCGGTGATAGATTCGTTTGGATACCACTTGTGACCAACTTTGGCGATGTAGCATGGCCAAGATTTTCGACGACCTCGCTTACAGCCCGGTGCGCCATATTCGTAAACACTCAGAAAGTCTTTGGGAGCGTCGCCCGTCATTGCTAAGTCTAAAGCATACCAATGCCCTTTTTTGAGATGCGGACAATTGCGGTGTGCTCGGATTGGCATTCCACTTGAGTTTATTACTACGGGGATATCAATCAATCTACTTGTCCCTACTAACTTGCTTGTTGTTGTGACGAAAAATAGAATAACGGTTGATTGGTAAAGGACGTTGAGTTTCTTACAAGACCTGCATTTTTGCAAGTGCACCGATGAACGCGGCATCGGTCTGCAATAGCCGAGAACTTGCGGATATCGAAAACGAAACGTGAGGCTAACGATAGCCTTCCCCATTTCTTCCGCGCCCATTTACTCCCCAAAAGAATCCATGTAAGTCCTGGGTTTGGGGTGGGAGCCCTTCGAATAAAATCTGGCGACTCTGACCCGTGATCTTGTTCTGCGCTTGCAACGCAGAAACGTCACAAAATTCCACCCCCAAACCCAAGGAGACTCATA
>JBEICB010000359.1:0-3376 GCA_040373655.1 Pirellula sp.
ATCAAAAAACACCAACTCGTCGACTTCGAACTCTATAATCTCAAGGAAGATCCTTCCCAATCAGTCAACTTAGCAACGAGTAATCCGGAACGATTACAATCACTTTCAATAAAACTCGTTGAGAAGTACTCCGAAATTCAAGGCGAAGGAAAACGCTGGAACGACTAGTCAATAAATTTACTTTTTCCAAGGCCCTTCTATGCCTCAAAAAACAAATAACTTTCGACTCGTTCTAAGCCTCCTTTCTTTTACGTTCGGGACACTGCAATGTGCGTTTTGTCAAATTCCAGAACCACAGAACTCGTCCGACCTGAAAATCAATTGGGTAACCTCTGTAATTGAAGGCCCAGGCGTATCCTTTCATACTTTCGATAGTAATGCAGCCAAAACCCAGGTCAGCTACCACATCTACAAACCGAAAGCCTACGAACTGGACTCGACACGCCGCTTCCCAGTTGTCTATTGGCTGCACGGATCCGGTGGAGGACTACAGGGCATACCCCGCGTCGCTTCCTGGTTCGATACGGCTATCGAAACTGGCAAAACGCCCCCCTGCCTTATTGTTTTCGTCAATGGACTCGCGGAAGGCATGTACGTTGACTGGAAAGACGGCTCTGCACCTATCGAGACGATGATCGTCAAAGATCTCCTACCACACATCGATTCCGCTTATCGCACTATCGCAACACGCGAAGGCCGCATTCTTGATGGCTACAGCATGGGTGGATACGGGGCCGCCAGACTTGGATTTAAGTACACAGAACTTTTCAAAGGCATCTCCATCATGGGGGGTGGTCCACTGCAACCCGAACTGGTTCAAACCCCTCGCGCAGGCCGGCAACGCGCTGCGGAGATCCTCCAAAAAGTCTATGGCGGGGACCAAGAATATTTCAAGGAAGTCAGCCCAAGAAAACTTGCGGAATCAAACGCTGAAGCAATCCGAACACGATGTATTGTTCGCCAAATCTGCGGGGATCAAGACGAAACCTACGCCAACAATCTCGCCTTTCATCAACATCTCGAAAAGCTCGGCATCCCACACCAATGGCGAGTCCTTCAAGAGGTTGATCACAACCCCATGAAAACTCTCACCGCCCTTGGGGATTCCAATTGGGAGTTTTACAACTCGGTGTTTAATGCCCCCAAAACAACAACACTCAAACACGAAAAACCTGACTTTGAACTTGTATTTGATGTTGAGAAACAACTACGAAGAGCTATCGTCGTCAATGCTCCAATCGATAATACGCTTCGCCCTGTCGTCTTGGCGCTTCATGGTGGACAAGGAAGTGCAAAGGTTATGCAAGCGAATTCGGGATTCGACCAAGTCGCCCGGAAGAATGACTTCATGGTCGTCTACCCAGAGGGGACCGAGTTCGGAAACAATCGCCACGCATGGAACACTGGATTTCTTCTGCGACGCCAAGTCCAAAACTCCAACGATGTCGCTTATCTCGATGCTCTGATCGATAAACTCATCGCAGATCATGGAGCAGACCCATCCAGAGTCTATATGACCGGGGGATCAAACGGGGGAATGATGACCTTCGTCTACGCTGTTGCCCGTACCGACCGCCTAGCAGCCGCGGCTCCCGTTGTCGCGTCAATGTTTACCTTTGACTCGAAACCGACATCCCCGTTACCAATTCTCATCATCAATGGAGCTAAGGACGAGGAAGTCCCGATCGAAGGTGGCATGAGTCGAAATCCACTCGTTCGCCGCGCGCAAGAAGTCCCCTACAAATCTATCGATCAAGTGGTCGAATTCTGGATGCAGGTGAACAAGTCACAGTCACCACCTACTATCGTTAAAGTGGGCACATTGACGAACACATCTTATGCAAGCTCCGCCGATGGTGCTCCCACGGAGTTGATTGTCGACTCTGTCGGTGGACACGGATGGCCAGGTAGCCGCGCCCGACGAGAAAATACAACACCGATCACGGCATTCTCTGGTGCCGAAAAAGTGTGGGACTTCTTCAAAGACAAGAAACGCATCAAGAAAGATGAATAAATCCTTGATCGCAGTTTCACAACTGTACTATCGTTTTACCCTCCCCAACTGATTCTCTTGTTCCCTTCTAAGATTGCCTTTGCTTGCTCTGAAATGACCATCTTACGGGACAACCTTAATGTCCCTTCCCGGGCTGCAAATAACTCCGCTTGTTCGTCACTCATTTGACGGAGCCCAGTGAGAATTAAGTGCCCTTTATGCGCAGCCAATATTGCAGCTACTTGCAAATCGATCTCTTCAAGCTTGTACAACGGGAGGATGACCTTCTTTCTCGTAATCGCCCTAGCGATCGACTCCGTCAATGATTCCAAATTCGGTGACCCAAACATCTGACTAGAATCATTAGCCAATCTCTCGGCAAGTTTTATGTCTTCTAATTTCCGCAATCCGCTGCAAGTTAACTTACCGTTCGATTTTAATAGAACGTTGATCGTCGCTTGATCGAGTGACGGCACACGTGTGAGCGTCAAACGTCCCTGAAACCTCGCTAATATCTCAGCTTGCTCGCGTCGAACTTCTCTAATTCCCAATTTCAATGTGAACTCCTCAGAAACCAAAGTCTCTAAACACTCAAGAGAAACCTCCTCTAATTCACCGAGCACTACGCCGCCACGCGATACAACAAGCTGCTGAGACAAACCCACGTGAGACAATCGACGAAGGGATGCCAACGATAATCCACCCACATGTTTGGACAGCTCCTCAGCAGCTTGATCCGACAACTGCGATATCCCATCAAGCCCGAGTTTACCCTTGCAAGTTGCAAGAGAATGTGCGACGTCAGCATTTACCTCGGAAACTCCATTGAGCTGCAATACGAAAGGGCCTTCGGCTAGAAAAGAGGCAGTTTCTGTATCGAGAGACTCCAGATGATTCAGATGCAAAGTCCCTTTGCACTTACCAAGCTCTCGAAGTGTTTCTCGATCTGGACGCAATCGATTCAATTCGAGATAGCTTGCTCTCGCTAAACATGCGGCGGCCTGTGGAGAAAGTTCTTCGATGCCATTAAGCCGTAAAACTAGTTTAGATTCGCTCGTCAATGCCTTCGCGGTCTGTACGTCCATGGTTCGAATTCGATTCAACGAAAGCATTCCACGTGATTTCGAAAGGACTCGGGCAACGTCGATATTCAACTCCGATAACCGATCAAGATCCACACCCGTTTTGTCCGTCGACCGCCGTACCAATTCTTCAGCCTTCGCAATGGTCAAGGCTTGAGGAATAACTTCGGGATCCTGAGCGTGAATGACTTCCAAGGAAAAACATAATACAACTAGGATCCCCCGGGCACGAATCCAGAAACCCTTGTACCGCGAGTATTGAATGTTTTTACGGATCCAGAACATGAGGTTCTCCTCGCAA